>NZ_CP058990.1:2727579-3086368 GCF_019021925.1 Cellulophaga sp. HaHaR_3_176 | reverse complement strand
CAATCTGATCAATATTCATTTCCTGCAGCTTGTTCATTAAAAGAATTTCTCTCCGCTTTTCGGGTAGCTTATCCAAGAGTGGATTTAAATATTCAGTATAGTTTGATGGTGAATACTCAGGAGTATCTTCAATAAACTTTTCAATAGTTTCATCAAGTGCCGTAGTATTGAATTTTTGTTCTCGGAATGATTTTAAAACTTGGTTTTTCACAGCTCTAAACAGAAAATTTTCAATTGAAATAATCTTAACATCAGCTCTCCGTTCCCATAAATTGGTGAAAACATCTTGAATAATATTTTTTGAAAGGTTGGTGTCTCCCGTCATTTTAAAAGCGAAAACATAGAGTTTTTCCCAGTAATTAGAATATATTTTTTCAAATTCTTGGGGTGTTTTCATTTGCGGGGTTTAAATTTTTATGGTTACTGCAAATGAAGAAAATCAAACGTTAATTTATTTTAAGTAAATGTTATCTTATAATTAAATCAAATTTTTAATAGTGTTAAACGATGCTTAATTATATGTGAGTTTACATAATCTTAAACTAATGATTAAGGTTTAGTAGCTATTTTATATTATAGAATTCTCTTATTTTACAACACATAATTATCTTCAAAAAAAACACCAATTCTTTTTCTATTATAACACATATTTTAAACTTATGAAATTTTCTTTCCTAGTATTTATATTTCTTGCATTCATTACTACTTCTGTACATCCCCAAGGTAATAAGATAAACCAGACTCAAGTTATCGGTTCTCATAACAGTTATAAACAAGCAATACAGCCAAAGCTATATTCATATTTAGAAAGTAAAGACACTACGGGAGGTTTGCAAAGCTTAGAATACACACATATTACTATTCCGGCACAATTAGATTTAGGTTTACGAAATTTAGAAATTGATGTTCATGCAGATCCTAATGGGGGGAAGTATGCTAATCCTAAAGGGCTCTCCGTAGTTTCAGGAGATGATACCTATGATCAAAACCATATCATGGAGATTCCAGGATTCAAGGTTTTTCATATTATTGATATTGATTTTAGAACATCATTTTACACTTTAAGGGATTGCCTTTTGGCATTACGGGAATGGTCAGATAATAACCCAGAACACAGTACCGTTTTTATTACTTTAGAGCCAAAAGATAGTGATAAAAGTGTTTTCGGAACACAAGCAGAGCCTTTTACAGCAACTCTTTTTGATGCATTAGATACTGAGATTTTCTCTTATTTAGGGAGAAACAAAATTATAAAGCCAGATGATATTATAGGAGACTATAATACCTTAGAGAATGCTGTACATGCAGGTAATTGGCCTAGTATTGAAAAAGGAAAAGGCAAGTTTCTTTTTATTTTAGATGATAGCCATGAGAAAAAAGAGTTATATAAAAAAGGACACCCTAACTTAAAAGGCAGAGTAGCTTTCGTTAATGATGAAGCGGGTAGCCCTGAAGCTGCAGCAATGATTTTGAATGACCCTAATGATACTCGCATACCAGAATTGGTCAAAAAAGGGTATTTAATTAGGACTAGAGCAGATGCAGGTACAAAACAAGCGAGAACTAACGATTATTCAAATTTTGAGGCGGCAAAAAAATCTGGAGCACAAATTATTACTACAGATTATTATGTGCCAAGTACATTGTTTAATTCGAGCTATCAAGTGAAATTTGATGATAATAGTTATGAAAGAGCTAACCCTGTTAATGTTATAGATAATTAGTTTACTTTAAAGAAGTATAAACATTTTTTGAATTTTAGAATAATTATAACAGTCTAATTTTGATTAGGAGTAACAAGTATTTTAACTTCACTAAAAATTAATATTATGAAATTAAAAGATAAAGTAGTTTATATAACAGGAGGATCAAAAGGAATAGGGTATAGTACAGCAAAAGTATTACTTGCAGCAGGTATGAAAGTTGCTATCAGTGGCAGAACGTTGAAAAGCGTACAAGAAGCAGCTAAGAGCTTAGGAGGTGATTCTAATGTACTGGCTTTGGCATCTGATGTAACAAAGCATACAGATGAAATAAATGCCGTTGAGCAGATTATAAGTAAGTGGGGACAGTTAGATGTTGTTTTAGCAAATGCAGGAGTAGGTAATTTTGCACCTATTGATAAAATGACAGAAGATGAATGGCATCAAATGATTAATACCAATTTAAATGGTGTTTTTCATACATTAAAAGCAACTGTCGAAGAATTAAAAAAAACAGAGGGTTACTATATAACTCTAGCTAGTTTAGCTGGTACAAACTTTTTTGCTAACGGAGCAGGGTATAATGCGACTAAGTTTGGTGTAGTTGGTTTTACACAGGCAGCAATGTTAGACCTAAGACAGTATGGAATTAAAGTATCTACTATAATGCCAGGTTCTGTAGCAACAAATTTTAATGATCATGAGCCATCAGAAAAAGATGCATGGAAAATTCAACCAGAAGATATTGGAGAACTTGTTTTAGATGTTTTAAAAATGAACCCTAGAACATTACCAAGTAAAATAGAAGTGCGACCAACAAGGCCAGATCTAAAATAAAATTATACTTCTTTTTCTGTAAAAGGAATATCAGGATTAAAAATTTCTTGAATCAATTTATACAACACGCTCTTATATTCTAAGAGCGTGTTTTGATTTATATCTTCAGTAGTTTGTTTAAAATTTAATATGCCAGCGTTTAAATTTTTAAACGAAATAATACCAGCATTAATATTTTGAATAGGTTTTTCATCATTATAAAGCAGTGCATAACAAAGTAATTGAAAGGCTTTACTTTTGCTATACTCTGTAATCATTTCTTCAAAAGAACTGATTTTTACATCTCTGGCTTCTACTTTTCCAGTTTTATAATCAACAATGCGCAGTGTGCCATTAACTTCATCAATTCTATCTAACTTTCCTCTAATTCGGACTTTTGAATCTATAGTAGGCACATTTACTTCAATGTCCATACTTTGTTCTAAAGCTATAATTTTGACTTGGTTTTTTTCTATATATTTAATCTCTAGCTTAATGAAATTTTCAATATATCTTACAATAACATTGTATGCAATAAGGTTTTTTCCAAAAGCGATATTACCATCGGCATAGGTTTTTATAAAGTTGTTTTTTACAACACCATCTATCTTATCTTTTAAATTTAGTAATGAATCTTTATCTAAAACTTTTCCAATAAAAGGTTGGTATAAATCTTCTAAGCTATCATGTACAATTGTTCCGAAGGTATTTGCAGCAACACTTTCTTCAACTTCATTACTATCGTTAATTTTTAAGATACTTCTTTTATAAAAATCTAGTGGGTTACGAACATAATTAGTTAACGATGTTGGAGAAAAACCTTTTTCAGCTAATTGCTTTATTTGGTTTAATAGCTCGGCATCTTTATGAATGATTTTTAAAGTGTCTGTTGATGATTTTACCAATGCAGAAGCTGTAATTTCTGTAATATCACTTATTCTATTTTCATCAGTCAGTAATTGGCTAATTAGCCTGCTTTTTTCATTTCCATCCAGAGCATTTGGTTCTGTATTATAGAGAATGTATACGTTTTTTGCTCTCTGTAGTAATCTATAAAAGTGATATGTATAGACTGCATCTTTTTCTTTATAGGTAGGTAAACCGAAGGCGACTTTTACATCAAAAGGAATAAAAGAGTTATTTGACTTGCCAGAAGGAAGAATACCTTCATTTACAGATGTAATAATAATAGTTTCAAAATCTAGATTTCTACTTTCTAACATACCCATAATCTGAGTTCCTTGTAAAGGTTCTCCTTGAAAATCTAATGTTTCTGATGATAATAATTCTTTGTAAAGGCTTTGTAAAGATTTTATGTCAGCAATAAATGGATGTTGTTGTATTAGTATCGTAATCTGATTAAATAAGGTGTGGAATCGATATAAATACTCTAATTCTAAATTGTTTTCTTGCTCTTGAAATTTAATTTTTAAGGTATTTATTAATCCTAAACAATCGTTTAAAAATATAGTATTCGAAAATTGTTTCTTAGAAAATAATACTTGTAAAATTTTCGTATGATTTGGTGCAATAGCATAAATCTGTTCGCTTTTAACGTAAGCCCAATTTTTAGCTTTTATTGTATTGCTAATCTTTGTAGCAATATTCTCGTCATCTATATCTAATAGCTGCTGAATATAAGGGTTACTTAAAATATTTAAAACATGTTGATAAAACCAACCGTTAACGTCTTTAGATAGCCATAGTTCAAAAAATAAACTATACATACCAGCTAAAGTTGTTTTGTTTATAGGATAACCCATCGTAATGTTTATACGAGAAATTTCTTCAGGTATGGCATTCATTACTGGGTTTAAAAGATTTTCATCACCTAATACAACAGCTGTTTGTTTTAATAATTCGGGTTGTGTAGTGTGTAATTTTTTTAAAATGTTACCGACATAATTAGCTTGCGAAACATTTTTAGGTACACCAATAATCTTAATATTTTTTTTGGTAAGATAATGGCTGCTTATCCCTTTAAGTTTATTACTTGCAAAGTATGGCCAATTTTTTTTATGTTGACGAATAAAATAACTAGCATCGTGTATTGTATCTTCTAAAAAGTAAGAATCTAAATCCCAATAGATACTTGAGCTTGGTAATTTTAATATTTCTTGAATAATATTTTCTTCAGCTTTGTTAAGTGCATTAAAGCCAATAAAAATTATTTCTTTATCGGTATTAGATTCAAGGTATTTGTGAAGTTTGTTATTTGCAGCTCTATAAATATAACCTTGTGTTCCTATTTCTTGTTCTAAAAGCGAGGCGTTAAAATTTTTATATAAACCATCAAGGTTGCTCCAAAACCTCAAATAATCATCAATCATAGGTGTTTTTTCTGCTTCCATATAGGTGTTCATTTCTTGAACGGCAGATAGATGATCAAATATTTTATCAGTATCAATTAAGTAACGATCTATTTCGTTAAAATCTTGCAATATGGTTTGTCCCCATTTTGAAAAGCTTAAGAATGAATCTTTTTCTTTTTCTTTAGTGGTGTTTATATATGAATTATATAAAGCAAAAATCTGTTCTGTACTTGTTGCGTATGTTAGTTCAGATATTTTTTCGACAAAGGTTTCTATGCTATAAATTTCGGGTGCAAATATTGTTTTGCCTGTTATGTTAGCGATACTATTTTTTAAAAACGTACCAGCTCTTTTACTAGGCAATACAAATATGGTATTAGAAATATCTTTTTCTTTCGATACTAATTCCTGAACAACACCTTCTATAAAACTTTGCATAGTATAAAAATAAAAAAAGCTCCGCAATTGCGGAGCTTTTAAATATAATTTTGAATTTAATCTTTAGTAAGTACTAATTACTTTACCAAGTTAATTTCAACTCTTCTATTTTGTGTTCTACCAGATCTTGTACTGTTAGAAGCGATAGGCTTATCTTCACCGTAACCTACAGCAGATAATCTAAATTCTTCGATTCCTTTTTCTACTAAAAATTCTTTTACAGAAAGAGCACGAGATTCAGATAAACTTTGGTTCAATTTAGCAGAACCAACGCTATCAGTGTGACCTTCTACTGTAAATTTAGCATTAGGATATTCTTTTAAGATTGTGATAATGTCAACCATAACTGAAGTAGATTCAGCTTTGATAGAAGATTTACCAGTATCAAATAAGATAGTTCTTGCATAGTCATTCAATTGCTTCTGAACTTCTTCAGTTACTTCAGGACAACCTTTGTTAGCAACAGTACCAGCAACTTCTGGACAAGCATCATCTTTATCTAAAACACCATCGTTATCTTTATCAGTGTAAGGACAACCTTTGTTAGCAGCAGGACCAGCTTCAGAAGGACAAGCGTCATCTTTATCAGCAACACCATCACCATCAGCATCAGGACATCCATTCATTGCAGCAGTACCAGCCTCAGAAGGACAAGCATCATCTTTATCAGCAACACCGTCACCGTCAGCATCAGGACAACCATTCATTTCTTTAGATCCAGCTTCGTTAGGACAAGCATCTTTGCTATCCTCGATACCATCACCATCAGCATCAGGACATCCGTTGAAAGCTTCTAAACCAGCAACTTCTGGACAAGCATCATCTTTGTCATAAACACCATCACCATCTGTATCAGTACCACCAAATTTGATGTTAAGACCAGCTAAATGTTGGAAATGTTTAACAGCATCATCTTCAAAAGCATGCTTGTAAGTAGTTTGTAATGATAAACCGATGTTTTCAGTAAACCAGAAGTTTACACCAACACCACCGTTAGCAGTACCAAAACCTTGCTCATCAACCCAAGTATAACCACCACCGATTTCTACGAAAGGATCAACAACAGTATTTTTTAAAATATTGTATTTAATAGTACCATCAACAGCGTAGTAAGATAAATCATCAACAGACGTATCACCAAACTTGTCAATTCTATTTAAAGAACCTCTAGCTCCAACAGAGAAACCATCACCTACGAATCTAGAAACAGATACATAAGAAATAGAAGGAAGAATGTTCCAGTGATCAGTAGCGTTGAAATATTCATTTCCAAAAGAACTTACATCACTAGTTGGGTAAACATCAACTGCGTTTACACCAAAACCAACTAGCCATGGGTTATTCTCGTCTTGCGCTTGAATGCTGTTAAATCCTACGAAAAGTAAGACAACAACCAATAATTTGCTAAGATGTTTCATTTTATAATATTTAAGTTTAAGGGTTTATTAGCTGCAAATGTAAGTTGTTATGATTTATTAACAAAATCAATTTCATATTTTTTTTTAACACGTTTCGTAAGAAAAATAACGCATTTAAACGACTTTAAGTAATTTTCCAACTTCTATAAATGAAGATATGGCGTGGTCTAAATGCTCTTTGCTGTGTGCAGCAGATAGTTGTACCCTTATTCTGGCTTTACCTTTTGGCACAACAGGATAAAAGAAGCCTATTACATAAATGCCTTTTTCTAGAAGTAAATCGGCCATTTGTTGTGATAGTTTTGCATCGTAAAGCATTACTGGAACTATAGCAGAATCTCCTTCTACGATATCAAAACCGGCATTTTTCATCCCTTTTTTAAAGTATTTAGTGTTTTCCTCTAGTTTATCTCTTAAAGTTGTATCGGTTTTAAGCATGTCAAAAACCTTAATAGAAGCACCAACTATTGCAGGGGCTAAAGAATTTGAGAACAAATAAGGTCTAGATCGTTGCCTTAGCATTTCAATAATTTCTTTTTTGCCAGTTGTATAGCCGCCCATTGCACCGCCTAAAGCTTTACCAAGTGTGCCTGTAATAATATCAATTCTACCCATTACACCTTTTTCTTCAAGTGTACCCCTGCCTGTTTCTCCTATAAAACCTGCAGAGTGACATTCATCTATCATTACAAGTGCATCATATTTGTCAGCTAAATCACAAATCTTATCTAATGGAGCTAAAATACCATCCATTGAAAACACACCGTCGGTAACAATAATTTTAAAACGCGCACCATCTTCATTGGCTTGCTTTAATTGCTTTTCTAAATCTGCCATATCACTATTTGCATAACGATAACGTTTTGACTTACATAAACGAACACCGTCTATAATAGATGCGTGATTAAGTGAATCTGAAATTATTGCATCTTCGGCAGAAAGTAAGGGCTCAAATACACCACCGTTAGCATCAAAAGCAGCAGCATATAATATAGTATCTTCTGTTTGATAAAAATCAGCTATAGTATGTTCTAATGTTTTATGAATATCTTGAGTACCACAAATAAAACGAACTGATGACATTCCAAAGCCGTGTGTGTCTAAAGCATCTTTAGCTGCTTGCACAACATCTGGATGAGATGATAGTCCTAAATAATTGTTGGCACAAAAGTTTATTACTTCTTCACCAGTACTAATTTTTATTACAGCATCTTGTGGTGATGTAATTATTCTTTCTTTTTTAAATAAACCAGACTCTTTAATTGTCTCAAGTTCTTCAGCTAAATAATCTTTTATTTTTCCGTACATATTTTTAAATAAATTCTGGGGTTATTACATCGTTTATATAAATGATGATTTTACCGTTAACATGGTAGTTCATTTCTTCTAGTGCATTGGCATAAGAATCTATCTGATCTTTGTATGCAATATTTCTTTGTCCTGTTTTGTAATCTATAATGGTTGCATTATTGCCATCAAAAACAATTCTATCAGGTCGCAAAATTATACCATTTTTAGTGATTATATCTGTTTCGTTTTTTATAATCATATCCTTAGTATATAACTCTTGTAATTTCGGATGCTCAATTATAGATAAAATTTTAATTTTTAGTGTAGCAGCTTCTTCTTCATTTAAAGAGCCATTGTTTATTAATTTTTTAAAACAACCCTCTACATCATCTTTAGTTTCTATTAAGCTTAAAATTTGGTGTATAGTGTTTCCTTTATTAATAGCAGCTTCAGTAGTCGTTTCCCAAAGTGTGCCAGCGGTTGTTACAATATTAAAACTAGATCTTTCTTTATATGAGTATTGAAAAGGAATAGTTTCTTGTGTATTACTTTGGGCTTTAATCTTATCATTTATCGAAAAGGCACCAAACTCATAATTTAGTTTATCTGCCTGCCACATTCCTTTGTCAATTAAATACTTTATAAATAAACCAGAGTAATAATCTGTTTTAGGGTTTGATTTTGCATCAATATCTTTTTTAGAAATAATATATAATGCTTTTACGGCTCTAGTGAGTGCAACGTATAATACATTAAAGGAATCTAGTTCTAGTTTTTGTTGTTCATCTTCAAAAAGTGCTTCAGCATATTCGCTATAATTTATAACCTCTTTATTTTTATTGATAAGTACCTCGCTATAATCATTGTATTCTTCCTTATTAATAGGTAACCACATTTTTGGTTTTATATCCTTATATATATAGGAGTCAGCAAAAGGGAAAATTACAACAGGAAACTCTAACCCTTTTGATTTATGTACCGTCATTATTTGTACAGCATTCATTGATAATGGAGCACTAATACTTAGTTTATCTCTTTTCTTTTCCCAATATTCAATAAATAAAGATGTGCTGACACCTTGTTTATGCTCTACATCTATAACCTCATCAAGTAAATAGGTAACATAAGCATCAGAATCTTTAATAAGGTCGAATGATTTTATTGCTTGCTCAAAACCATCAAAAACAGATTGTTGTTTTAATTTTGCAATACTAAAGTTAAAATCGTTTAAAAGGTGCTTTTCAAGAGACCTTAAATGTTTATTGACGTAAGAATGCAGATGTTGCTCATTGTCGCCATTTAAAAAATATAGAATTTGATAGGCAATATCTAAATCTTCAGGTGTTGTGCTATATTTTATAAGATTGATTAAAAAGTTAACTTTTGTATTGCTTTTAAGTAGTAGGGTTTCTGAAGATATAATAGGTATATCATTTTCAGTTAAAAAATCAGCTAATAATACGCCGTCTTTTTTATTCCGAACAAGAATACAAATATCACTTAACGGATGTTTATTTTCTTCGATAGATCGAATAGATTGTAAAACTTCATTACAATAAAGTTCATTTCCGTTTTTATCTTCTTCCTCTATAAATGTAAGTTGTACAAAACCACCTTTTTTGTGGTTGTATAATTGTTGATTTCCTTCCTCAAATAATTTGCTGTAGGTAGTATTATTTAACTGCCCGTTTAAGGTTGTAAAAAAATCATTATTAAACTTTATTACTTCCTCATAACTTCGGTAGTTTGATGGTAGGTTTTCTACGTTAGGTTCTATAAAAAAAGGATTCTTTTGTTTATTTACTAAGTCTAAAAATTGTTCAGCTTTACCACCTCTCCATCGATAAATAGCTTGTTTAGCATCTCCTACCAAAAGTAAGGAGCCAGAATTACCAACTTCATCTTTACTTTCTATAGCATTACCTATTAAAGGTATAAGGTTTGTCCACTGTAATTCAGAAGTGTCTTGAAATTCATCAATAAAGTAATGACGATATTTTTCACCCAAACGTTCGTATATAAAAGGTACAGGTTGATTTTTAATTTCTTTTGAAATAATAGAGTTAAATGTTGATAAGGGAATTTCATCGCGTTCTAATTCTATATTTTTAACTTCTTTCTTTAAAGCATTTAAAACAGTAAAAGGGACAATATTTTTATAAGCGTTTTTTAAAAAAGATAAATTAAAAAAAGTTTCTTTTATACTTTGAAAAGATGTGTTTAGACTGGAGTGTAAACCATCAATAGATGCCTTTTTATCTTCAGGACAAGTTTTTGTGTAAAGCGATGTGTTTTCAAAATCTTGCTTCCAAGCGGCATTAAAATTTACAGTACTTTTTAAGACTTTTACATCTGCCATAAATTTTGGAAAATAGGAAGATCTAAAGTCACTAAATTCTAAACCATTTGAGGCTATCAACTCTAAAGCTTCCGATGCCATATTTTTCAGAGTTTCTTCAGCTACTTTGATTTTCTTTTTTAAATGATTTTTTAAATCATTAAAGTCAGATAATTCTTTGTGAATTAAATTTTCTAAATGGTGCTCATGCTTTTCTTTAAACAAGAGTTCTTTTCCCATGTCAAATATATCTAAAGATACATCCCAGCTTTTATCATCATCAGCCTTTTCTAAAGCAAACTCGATTAATACCTTTGTTAATTCTTTATCAGTACCTGCTTTATTTACCAACCTTGCAACGGCTTCACTTAGTACAAGATCTGTATCTAAAATAACTTCAAAATTCTGCGGAAGTTTTAAATCTTTTGCGAAAGTTCGAATAAGCCTGTGTGTGAATTTATCAATTGTAGAAACATCAAAAAAAGCATAATTATGAAGGATTTTTTTAAGTGTAATTTTTGCTCTTTTCTGTAGTGTGGCACCTTCTATTTTTAATTCTTCTGAAATAGACAGAAACATTGGTGGTGCATTCTTTATGTCTTTTACATTTCCAAACTCAAATAAGCTACCTAAAATACGCTCTTTCATTTCATTCACTGCCTTGTTGGTGAATGTGATAGCTAGAATTTCACGATAATTTGCAGTTGAATCTCCTGCAAGAATAATTTTCAAGTAAGATTTTGCTAAAGTGTAAGTCTTTCCTGAGCCTGCAGAAGCATTGTATATGTTGTAAGAAGAGTTTTGCACCTACTTTTTACCTGCAAATTACGGAATCTTCTACAGTTCTTAACAAATTATTAGTGTAATTAGTTTATGAATGTCTTAACTTTGTTACACAACGATTTATTAATTAAAAACTTATAATTATGGCCTTTGAATTACCAAAATTACCATACGCATACGATGCACTAGAACCTAATGTAGATGCTCGCACTATGGAAATTCACCATACAAAACACCATAACGGTTATACAACAAATTTAAATAATGCTATTGCGGGTACAGATTTAGAAAATAAATCTATCGACGCTATTTTAGAAAATTTAGATATGAGTAATAATGCTGTTCGAAATAACGGTGGTGGTTTCTACAATCACTCATTATTTTGGGAAGTAATGTCTCCAAACGGAGGAGGAACTCCTTCAGGTGAGTTAGCTTCAGCAATTGATGCAGCTTTCGGATCTTTCGAAGCTTTTAAAGATGCATTTTCTAAAGCAGCAGGAACAAGATTTGGTTCTGGTTGGGCTTGGCTTTGTGTACATAAAGGTGGTAAGGTAGAGGTTTGTTCTACTCCAAACCAAGATAACCCATTAATGCCTGGTACAGGTTGTGGTGGTTTTCCTATTTTAGGTTTAGATGTTTGGGAACATGCTTACTATTTAAACTACCAAAACAGAAGACCAGATTACATTAATGCATTTTTTAATGTAATTAACTGGGAAAAGGTTTCTGCATTATATGCTGATAATAAATAAGAGGTAATATTACGTTACATTCTTTTCAATAAAAAAGCCCGTTAGAAGATTACTTCTAACGGGCTTTTTGTTTCTATAAAATAGAAAAGGATGGAGAAGTCTCCATCCTTTTCATCCCAAATCTTACCATAAACTTAACCTACTTATGCTATGGCTCTGCTAAGTTACTGGTATTGTGAGAAATATCAAAAGAAAGTTACACTTTTTATCGACAAAATGCATTATTTATTAATAGGCTTGTGTAAGAAACACTTTTTTTTAGTGTTAACATATTGATTATCAGAAATGAAAAAGGCGGAGTACAACTCCGCCTTTTTCCCCCAAATCTTACCATGAACTTAACCTACTTATGCTATGGTCATCCAAAAGTAATACTTAAGATAGATATTGGTATATTTTTTAGACCAAAACCGAGTTAATAAGTTGAAATACTCTTTTCTCTTTTTCTAGACTTAATTATGGTTTAAATAATTGAAATGTTTATTGCTGTAGATCAACAATTTTAAAATGTAAAACTATTTTTCAGAACGAAAGTTAAAAACTTGTTGTTGAATTTGAATACTAAAAAAGGATTAGGATATTTTGTAAGAAAAATATTATATAAATAAAAAGGCGGAGTAAAACTCCACCTTTTTCCCCAAATCTTACCATGAACTTAACCTACTTATGCTATGGCAAGCCTAAATCTACTCTTGCTTTAGTTGAAATGACTAAATACCCGATAAAATGTAAGAATAATCGACAAAATACACTTATTCAGTCTTTTTTCGCTACAAATTAGTAAGCTCTTTCGTTTTTACCTTCATAGAAATTTATAAATGCTCTATTCACAACTCTATTACCTCCTGGTGTTGGATAATCTCCTGTAAAGTACCAGTCACCAAGGTTTTTAGGACATGCAATGTGAAGATTAGAAATTGTTTGATAAATAATTTGAACTTCAGCATTAATTTCAGAAGAGCTTAATAGCTCTCCAATTTTGTCAGAAATTTCGTCAGCGCTAAAAGGTGTGTAAAAATCTTTTACATAATTTATAACATCTTTGTCATGTGAATCTACTTGTGATAAACACTTTTTGTAAATATCATCAACAAGATGCATTGTGTTTTTGTCTTTATGAAGGTCTAAAGCTGCTTTAAAAGCAATAAAGTCTTCTAATTTAGCCATATCAATACCATAACAATCTGGATATCGAATTTGTGGTGCAGAAGATACAACGACAATCTTTTTAGGTGATAATCGATCTAATATCTTAAGGATACTCTTTTTAAGCGTAGTACCTCTTACAATACTATCATCTATAATAACTAAGTTATCTCCTGGTTTAACTGATCCGTAAGATATGTCGTAAACATGAGCTACTAAATCGTCTCTACCGCTATCTTGAGTGATAAATGTTCTAAGCTTAGCATCTTTAATTGCAACTTTTTCTATTCTAGGTCTAACATCTAAAATTTCGTGAAGTTCTTCTTTTGTAATTTTTGAACCTATAGAAAGAATTTGCTCTTCTTTCTTTTTATTCATATAGTTCTGAGCCTCTTTAACCATGCCAAAAAACGAAGTTTCAGCAGTGTTTGGTATATAAGAGAAAACAGTGTTTTTTATATCTTCATCAATTGATTTTAGAATTTTCGGAAAAATAAGTCTTCCTAATTCTTTACGCTCTTGGTATATTTCTTTATCACTACCTCTTGAAAAGTAGATGCGTTCAAAAGAACAAGCCTTACGTACAGTTGGTTCTAATATTTGTTTTATAGAAGTTGTTCCATCTTTTTTAATTAAAATAGCATGACCAGGGTCTAGTTCTTTAACTTCATCAAATTTTACATTAAAAACAGTTTGTATTGCGGGCCTTTCAGAAGCAATGGCTACAATTTCATCATCTTGATAATAATAAGTTGGTCTAATGCCTGCTGGGTCACGTAACACAAATGCATCACCATGGCCTAGTAAGCCAGCCATAGCATAACCACCATCCCAGTTTTTTGCAGCTCTTCTTAAAATTTTAGCAACATTTAATCTTTCTGCAATTAATGGAGAAGCCTCTTGTTTGTTGAAACCTTCTTTCTTTATTTGCTTATATAATTTAGAAACAGCATCATCTAAAAAATGCCCTATTTTTTCCATAACGGTAACAGTATCCGCCATCTCTTTAGGATGCTGTCCAATTTGTATTAAATTATCAAATAACTCATCAACATTTGTCATGTTGAAGTTACCAGCAACAATAAGGTTACGGTGCATCCAATTATTTTGTCTTAAAAAAGGATGAACACTTTCAATGCTATTTTTTCCAAAAGTACCATAACGAACATGTCCTAATAAAAGTTCACCTATATATGGAATATGTTTTTTCTGTAACGCAACATTGTTCTCGTATTCAGGGTTTTCTTTAAGCGATGTACTTATACGATCATTAATTTGGGCAAAAATATCTTGTATAGGTTGTTGAGCTATAGATCGAACTCTGCTCATATACCTTTCACCAGCATCCATATCTAATTTGATACTTGCAAACCCAGCACCATCTTGTCCGCGGTTATGCTGTTTTTCCATCATTAGATACATTTTATTTACTCCGTAAAATGCTGTACCGTATTTTTTTTCGTAATACTCTAACGGTTTTAATAAACGTATTAAAGATATTCCGCATTCGTGCTTAATGGCGTCACTCATTTTTTCTTCTCTTGAGATATATTAAAAAAGCCCTGCAAAAAAATGCAAGGCGTAGGTTATTTTAATTTTATGTCGAACTGACTTAATTCTTTAAATTGATGTAATCTTTTATCCACTTCTTCTTTACTCAGTTTCTCCATTCGTTCTGTACCAAACTTTTCTACAGAAAATGATGCTAAGTTAGATCCGTAGATAATAGCATTCTTTAAATTGTCGAATGATATGTTTTCAGTTTCGGCAAGATAGCCTGAAAAACCACCTGCAAATGTATCACCAGCTCCAGTTGGGTCAAAAACTTCCTCTAAAGGTAATGCAGGTGCGAAAAATATTTTCTTCTTATGAAATAATAAAGCGCCGTGCTCTCCTTTTTTGATTACTACGTATTTAGGTCCCATTTCTTCAATCTTAGCAGCTGCTTTTACTAAAGAATATTCTCCGGTTAATTGTCGAGCTTCTTCGTCATTAATAGTAATAACATCAATATGCTTAATTACTTCTAATAATTCAGGTAAACTATTGTCCATCCAAAAATTCATAGTATCTAACACTATTAACTTTGGTCGCTCTGTCATTTGATTAATTACACTAAGCTGAACGCTTGGGTGCAAATTACCTAACATAACAATATCTGCATTTTTAAAATGCTCGGGCACGATAGGATTAAAATCTGCTAATGTATTTAATTCAGTAGCAAGTGTATCTCTAGAATTTAAATCGTTATGGTATTTTCCTTTCCAATAAAAAGTCTTTCCACCTTTAACAATTTCTAATCCTGAAAGGTCAATTTTTTTATCAGATAATAAGTCTAAATACTTTTTAGGCATATCATCTCCAACAACAGAAACAATTGCTGATTCAACTTTGAATTGTGATGCAGCTAAACCAATAAATGTTGCTGCCCCTCCTAAAATTTTATCCGTTTTTCCAAAAGGAGTTTCTATTTCATCGAAAGCAACGGTACCTACTATTAATAATTTACCCATTATGGTGTGTAATTTTATGCAAATATAAGGGTAAGTTTTTAAGGTACATAAGCAAGTATTAAAAAAAGAATGAACAAGAATTTACTTCGGTACAAAACCAGTATCTATTTTTAAAACTTTTTCTTTTGATGCTGCAACAGCTAATTCATCGCAGCGCTCGTTTTGAGGGTGGTTGTTGTGCCCTTTTATCCATTTAAGAGCAACCTTGTGTTTTCTATATTCAATTAAAAATAACTTCCATAAATCAGGATTTTTCTTATCCTTAAAATTTGTTTTTTCCCATTTTATATACCATTTTTTTTCAATGGTATCTACAACGTATTTAGAGTCAGTGAAAACAGTAACGGTAACGCCTTCTTTTTTCAGCTTTTTTAAAGCTTCAATTACAGCTAAAAGCTCCATTCTGTTATTAGTGGTGTGTTTAAAGCCATCAGAAAACTCTTTTTTATAAGGTTTTCCTACCCATTCCATCACAATTCCATATCCTCCAGGGCCAGGGTTGCCACGAGCGGCACCATCAGTATATATATGTACGTCTGATTTAATCATTTAATAACTCTTCTATTGCTTTAGGAAAATGCTCATATTCTAATTGATGTACTTTTTTTGCAATATCATCAGCAGAATCTTCAGGTAATAATTTTACTTTTACTTGCTTTATTATGGCACCTTCGTCATAATTTTCATTGACAAAATGGATAGTTATACCTGTTTCTTGCTCATTATTAGCTTTAATCGCGTTATGAACATTCATTCCGTACATTCCTTTACCTCCATATTTTGGCAAGAGCGCTGGGTGAATATTTATTATTTTATTTGGGAAGTTTTTTACAAGCTTTTCAGGTATTTTTAAGAGAAAACCAGCCAATATAATTAAATCTGGATTGGTAGATTTTAAAAAATCCAAAACAGAATCAGTTTCGGTAAATGCTGTTTTGTTAAAGTATAATGCACTGATTTTTAATCTATTACATCTTTCTAAAACTTTGGCATCGATTTTGTTAGTTAAAACAGTGGCTATACTAACCTCTGCATTGTTTTGAAAATATTGAAATATGTTTTCAACATTAGATCCAGAACCAGAAGCAAAAAGAACAATACGTTTCATGCGGTGTTTTGAGGTTATTGAAGAAGATTTATTTTGGGCTAAATTAACATTCTTGTATTTAATTTTAGTAAATTACAATACATTTTAACGACAAATAGTGTTATTAATCCAAAGTTTTTTATTTTTGCCATCAGTTAAATTTTTAAAACAAGAATAATTATGTCAGATATTGCATCAAGAGTTAAAGCTATCATTGTTGATAAATTAGGTGTAGATGAAAACGAGGTTGTTACAGAAGCAAGCTTCACAAATGATCTAGGAGCAGATTCATTGGATACTGTTGAATTGATAATGGAATTCGAAAAAGAGTTTGATATTCAGATTCCTGATGATCAAGCAGAGAATATTGCTACTGTTGGTCAAGCGATCAGTTATATAGAGGAAGCAAAGTAATTTTATGAAATCTTAAGATCTAAGATTGTAAAATATCCATGCGGTAATTGTTCTGCATGGATATTTTTTTTTAATTTACACCCAACATAAGGTTTAGAATATACAAATAAAATAAAATCAATGCAGTTAAAGCGAGTTGTTGTTACTGGAATTGGGGCATTAACCCCAATAGGTAATACTGTTGAGGAGTATTGGGATAGTTTAGTTAAAGGTAAAAGTGGTTCAGCCCCTGTTACTTATTACGATAGCGAAAAGTTTAAAACTAAATTTGCTTGCGAACTTAAAAACTTTAATGCTTTAGATTTTTTTGATCGAAAAGAAGCAAGAAAGTTAGATAGATTTGCTCAATACGCACTAGTATCTTCAGATGAAGCAATAAAAGATTGTGGAATCGATTTTGATACTATTGATAAATTTAGAGTTGGAGTTATCTGGGGAGCAGGTATTGGAGGTTTAGAGACTTTTCAAAATGAAGTATTAAATTTTGCTTCTGGAGACGGAACTCCAAGGTTTAATCCTTTCTTTATTCCAAAGATGATTGCTGATATTGCTCCAGGTAATATTTCAATAAAGCATGGCTTCATGGGGCCAAACTATACTACTGTTTCTGCATGTGCTTCATCTGCAAATGCAATATTTGATGCGTTAAACTCTATTCGTTTAGGGCATTGTGATGTTATTGTAACAGGTGGTAGTGAAGCAGCGGTGACTATTGCTGGTATGGGAGGTTTTGGTGCTATGCACGCATTATCTACTAGAAATGATGAAATGGAATCAGCCTCAAGACCATTTGATGCTACCAGAGATGGTTTTGTATTAGGTGAGGGAGCAGGAGCTCTAATTCTTGAAGAATATGAGCATGCAAAAGCAAGAGGAGCAAAAATATATGCAGAAGTTGCTGGTGGTGGGTTATCAAGTGATGCTTACCATATGACGGCTCCACACCCAGAAGGCATTGGAGTAGTTAGGGTAATGGAAAATTGTTTAAAAGATGCAGGCTTAAAACCTGAAGATGTAGATGCGATTAATACACATGGTACTTCTACACCGCTTGGTGATGTTGCTGAATTGAAAGCAATTTCAAAAGTATTTGGTGATCATGCTCCGAATATCAATATAAACTCTACAAAATCGATGACTGGGCATTTATTAGGTGCAGCAGGTGCAATAGAAGCGATTGCATCAATATTGTCTATCGAGCACGGTATTGTTCCTCCAACAATTAATCACAAACATGTAGATGAAAATATAGATCCAAGGTTAAATTTAACTTTGAATAAAGCTCAAAAGAGAGATGTGAAAGTTGCTTTAAGTAATACATTTGGTTTTGGTGGGCACAATGCATGTGTAATTTTCAAAAAAATTGATTAATTTCAAAGAATGAATTTTCCCTCAAATATATTTAATTCCCATTCTAAAGAGGATGGGGATTTTTTTTTAGGGGTATCCCGAATACTTGGTTTTAAACCAAAAAAATTAGATATCTATAAAAAAGCTTTTTTACACAGATCTGCGAATGTAAAAGATGCTAGTGGAGCACCTATGAATTACGAAAGACTAGAATTCTTGGGAGATTCTATGTTGGGTACAATAATATCTAAATATTTATATAACGAGTCTCCAACGGGTGATGAGGGTTATTTGACTAAAATGCGATCTAAAATAGTAAGTAGAGAGCATTTAAATGAGTTAGGTAAAGATTTAAACCTTATTGAGTTTGTAGAAAGTAGAATTCCAAAATCTCATTTTGGAGATAACATTCATGGTAATGTTTTTGAGGCCTTAGTAGGTGCTATTTATTTAGATAGAGGTTATAAATATTGCGAAAAATTTATTAGCACAAGAGTTATTGAGCCCTATGTTGATATAGAGCAGCTTGAGGGTAAAGTTATTAGTTATAAAAGTTTAGTTATTGAGTGGTGTCAAAAACAAAAGAAATCATTTTTTTACGACATTTATGAAGATTCTGGTAACGATACTGTAAAGCATTTTGGGGTAAAGCTTAAAATTGATGATAAAGTTGTTGCAAAAGCAAGAGCAACTTCAAAAAAGAAAGCTGAAGAAATGGCATCTAAAAGAGCTTATTATGCTCTTCAAAATAAAATTGACAAAGAATAAGTTATTTTTTTTAAATCTATAACGTTTTCGCTGAATTTGAGAGGTTAAAAAAAAGTTATCTACTAGTTTTACACACACATAAATTATATATTTACCACTTGGTTTTTACAGATGCCTATGGTCGCAACGCATAAAATGTCACTGGATTTTTACGAAGATTCTTTTGCTTTGATTGCTATGCATTGTAGTTTAGAAGACTTTACACTAGCTTATACTATAAATAAGCATCTTAAGTGTGGTTTTAAAAGAAGAAAACAGAATTTAGTATTTTCAGACAATTTATCACTTCCTATTTTTGAATGGAAGGATACTATAAATGATAGGTATTGGACATTAATATCCAATAGCGTACAAATTGAAGATATTAATGATAACAATGGTTTTTTTGCAGATGTTCCATCACAAACAAAAAAACACTTAATCCCAGAGTATAAAAATGTGGATTACTTTATAAAATTGGAGCAAGAAGATTTAGAGTCTGAAGAAGATATCTTAAAATCAATATTAGCGATTCCGAAAATAATTACAGCTTACACGGTAAATACCGACGCTTTAAAATCTAAAAATAATTTAATATTTTAAACAATGCCAACTAAAAAGAAAACGAAAATTGTTGCTACTCTAGGACCAGCTACAAGTAAGAAAGAAGTGCTTAGACAAATGATCGAAGCAGGAGTAGATGTTTTTAGAATTAACTTTTCTCATGCAGATTATAGTGATGTTACAGAACGTGTTACTATGATTCGTGAATTGAATGAAGAAATGGGTGTTAACGTTTCTATCTTAGGTGATTTACAAGGTCCTAAGCTTAGAGTTGGTGTAATGGCAGGCGAAATTGTAGTTGCTCCAGGTGATGAGATTACATTTGTTACTGGAAAACCTTTTGAAGGTAATGCTGAGCGTGTATACATGAACTATGCATCTTTTCCTAAAGATGTAAATGTAGGAGAGAAAATTCTTTTAGATGATGGAAAGTTAATGTTTGAAGTGCTTTCTACAAATAAAGACAACGAAGTTAAGGCTAAGGTTATACAAGGTGGTCCTTTAAAATCTAAAAAAGGTGTAAACCTTCCAAATACAAACATCTCTTTACCGGCACTTACTGAAAAAGATATTAAAGATGCAATTTTTGCAGTTTCATTAAAGGTAGATTGGATAGCTTTATCCTTTGTTCGCTTTAGTCAAGATTTAATAGATCTTCAAAGTCTTATAAAAGAACACTCTGATGAGAAAATTCCAATTATAGCTAAAATTGAAAAACCAGAGGCTGTTGAAAATATAGATAAAATTGTTGCTTATTGTGATGGTTTAATGGTTGCTCGTGGAGATTTAGGTGTTGAAGTTCCTGCTCAAGAAGTTCCATTAATTCAAAAGCAATTAGTGTTAAAAGCTAAAAAAGCAAGAATACCAGTTATTATTGCAACTCAAATGATGGAGACTATGATTACAAGTCTTACACCAACTAGAGCAGAAGTTAATGATGTTGCTAACTCAGTTATGGATGGTGCAGATGCAGTAATGTTATCAGGAGAAACATCTGTAGGTAACTACCCAGTTCAAGTAATTGAAAAAATGGCTAGTATATTAGAAACAGTAGAGAACTCTAACCTAATTAAGGTGCCACATGAAGCTCCACATATTAGAACAAATAGATTTATAACAAAATCTGTTTGTTATCATGCAGCAATTATGGCTAATGATATCAAAGCAAAAGCAATTTCTACATTAACAAATAGTGGTTATACTGCTTTTCAAATATCAGCTTGGAGACCAAGTGCACATATTTTAGTATTTACATCAAATAGGAGAATACTTACGCAATTAAACCTTTTATGGGGTGTAAAAGCGTTCTTTTATGATAAGTATGTTACTACTGATGAAACGATAGAAGACGTTAATAAAATGGCTTGTGAAAAAGGCTTTTTAGAAGTAGGTGATATGTTAATTAGTTTAGCTGCTATGCCTATGAAAGATAAGGGTATGGTAAACACACTTAGAGTTACAGAGATTGAAAAATCTCATATGTAAATAGTAAATAAGGTATATAATTAAAAAAAGGCTTCAAGACGAAATTTCGTTTTGAAGCCTTTTTTAGTAGTAAGCGCCTGTTTATTAGGCTTTTGGTAGTAATTGTAGCGCAATTGTTCGTGCAGAATAAATTGGCCAATCACTTTCGTGAAGGTGGCTTTCAGAAATGGCACTTTCATAAAGCAAGTAAATTGCATTCGATAATTTTTCAGTTTCTGCGTTAGAATTTTGTGGTAAATTGTTATTTATTATAATCTTCAAATAAGACATCAAATTGTTTTTTTGACTCTTAATTTCTTTTCTTATTTCGTTATCCTCTTTGCCAATTTCGGCCATACATTTAATAGACCAGCAGCCATTAAAATCAGGATTAAAATAAAGATCTCTTAGGTAATCAAAAATACCAAGTAGCTGTAATTTTGATTCTTTTTTAGATTCTATATGAACATGTAAACCATTCATAAAATTATCATTCATATTTTTTAAATACGAAATACAAAGTTCGTCTTTAGATTTAAAATGACTATATAAGGTAGCTTTTGCAATTTCTGCCTTTAATATAATTTCATTAATTCCTGTAGCATTATATCCGTTAGCATAAAAAAGTTCTGATGCTACTTTGATAATGTGTTCACGAAGTTCTAATTTTTTCATAAAAGCAAATATAATTTAAAAGCATAATGAGCCTCTATATTACCGATAAGGAGATTTTTTATTTGGTTAAAACACTAAATATCAATCTATAGTTGCTTATAAATTGTTTGTTTTTTGTACAATTTTTACTTTTTAATTGTGTTTTAAATTGTAGCTTAAATCATTAAATAATGATTTGTATTTTTAATGTAGAACGTTAAAATAATATTTTATTTAGAAATATATTAAAGTGTTTTTTGAGGGTATAAAGAAGCGTAAGGTTATGTTTTATTTGTGACTAATACTATAGCGTGTAGCAAAATTAATACTATGAAATACGAGTTTTACGATACTAATTTAGGTTCTATATTCGGCTTGGCTGATGATATTAAAAAAGAAGAAAAATCATTCAGGATAAATTCTTCTACCATAAGTTTTTTATGGAATAGAAATACAACGCCTTTAGAAATAACTATCGATAATGCTGATATTTTACTTTTGCCAAATCAAATTGTAACAACTACATATTTACATCATGTATCTTTTGCTAAAACAGAACAACCTTTAACAAGCTTTTTGTTCAATAGAGAGTTTTATTGCATAGCTGATCATGATACAGAAGTTTCATGCAACGGAATTTTATTTTTTGGAACACAAGCTTTACCAATAGTTACTATTCCTGAAGATCAAAAAAAGAAGTTTGAAACACTTTATGAGATTTTTCAAGATGAATTTGCTACGTCAGATAAAATTCAAGGAGATATGCTTCAAATGCTTTTAAAGCGACTGATTATTATGTGCACACGTTTAGCAAAAAACCAATTGATACTTAAAGATTTAGATAATGAACAGATAGACATTATAAGAAAATTTAATGTTTTGGTTGACACACATTATAAGACAAAGCGTAAAGTAGGAGAGTATGCCGATTTACTTTTTAAAAGTCCTAAAACATTATCAAACCTTTTCGCGAAATACAATCAAAAATCGCCACAGCAAATTATTTTAGAAAGAATAACATTAGAAGCAAAGCGATTAATGCAGTTTACTGACAAACAAAATCAAGAGATAGCTTTTGAACTTGGTTTTAATGATTCAGCTCATTTTAGTAGTTTCTTTAAAAAAATGACGACTACCTCACCCACTAAATACCGTGAAAACAAAGCAATTATAGGCTAAGGGGAAATTTCTACAACTAGTCGGGAAATTAGTAATAACAAAAAGGTTCTTTCTGATCGCATCTTTGCAGTGTAATTAAAAAACAGCAACGATGAAATCAAAAAATAAATCAATTTTCAATTTAATAGAAATTTTCCGAAGTACATCAAAACAAAAATTAGCATTGAACAGTATTCCTCAAACACACTGTTCAGAAAAATTTCATCATGATTTTTATTGTGATGCAGAAAGACCTTTCATATCAATATAAATTTTTAAAAAAACATACAATTATGAGCATATTCAATGTACCTAAAAGAGAAGAAGTATCAAGTTCAAATCAAGCGTTATTTGACAATTTAGAAAAAGGAGTAGGATTTGTACCTAACTTATTTGCAACATATGCATATAGTGAAAATGCCTTACAGAATTACTTAGCATTAAGCGGGGCAAAAACATCACTTAAAGCAAAAGAAAAAGAAGTTGTAAACCTAGCGGTTAGTCAAGTTAATGAATGTGCTTATTGTTTAGCAGCACATACTGCAATAGGTAAAATGAATGGTTTTACTGATGCACAAGTTTTAGAATTGCGAGCAGGTAAAGCATCTTTTGATGGCAAATTAAATGCATTAGCAGCATTGTCAAAAAATATTACAGAAAACAGAGGAGCAACTGATGAGGCTGTTGTACAAGAGTTTTTTAACGCAGGTTGGACTAAAGAAAACCTAGTAGATACAATTGTATTAGTAGGTGATAAAACGATTTCAAATTATTTACACAAAACAACTGACGTTCCTGTAGATTTTCCAGAAGTAAGTATAGCACTTTAAAAAAAAATAAGTAATCATTTTAAATAAAACAAAAACATGAAAAATTTAGTAGTAGTATTAGCAGTAGCATTAGGATCATTATTTTCAGTAAATGCACAGGACATGAAAATGAATAAAACAATTTCACTTGAGCAAACAAAAGGAGAATTTACACAAAAACAAATTACGGTAGACGAAGGTACTTATACTTTTGAAATTGCTAACAATGCAGTAGGGCATGATGTAGGATTTGTATTGGTGAAAAAAGGAGAAGATATCTCTAAACCAGAAAACCACATACAAACAGCATATGTTACAAAAGCTGTAGGTACAGGTTTAAAGCAAACTTCTAAACCAACAAAACTAGCTAAAGGTGAGTATGTTTACTTTTGCCCTTTAAACCCAACTTCTACAGATAATATTTTAACTGTAAAATAAGTAATTTTTTTTTATCTATATACCCTGTGAATTAGTTTTTACAGGGTTTTTAGTTTAAAAATCGAATTGTAATTGAATAGAAACGGAATCTTTTTTATCTATTTCAATGCGTTTTTTCTCTTTTTTATCAGTATTCAAATTAGCAAGAGAAATACCTAGCAAGCGAACTGAATTCTCCATTTTTTCTTGATATAAAAGCTCTTTGGCAGCCTCTAAAATAAGGTTTTTGTCAGAAATATAATAAGGTAGTGTTTTGCTTCTTGTATTTAATGTAAAGTCACTGTATTTGATTTTTAAAGTAATTGTTTTTCCTGAAATTTTAGATTTTATCAGTCGTTTTTCCAATTCGTTAGCTATATGTTCTAAACGTTCTAGCATGAAAATTTCACTACTTAAATTTTCGCTAAATGTACGTTCAGCACCAACTGATTTTGGAATTCTATGTGATTTTACAGGACTGTTATGAATACCTCTAACAACATGATAATAATATGCTCCGCTTTTACCAAAATGCGTTGTTAAAAAAGCTTCTTCTTTCTTTTTTAAATCTAAGCCAGTAAATATACCTAGGCGATACATTTTTTCAGTAGTTACTTTACCTACACCATAAAATTTACGGATCTCTAACGTTTCTAAAAATTCAATAACCTCCTCTGGATTTATTGTTTTTTGTCCGTTAGGCTTATTATAGTCACTAGCTATTTTTGCAATAAATTTATTAATAGAAATTCCGGCAGAAGCTGCCAAACCAACTTCGTCAAAAATACGCTTCCGGATTTCTTCAGCTATTAATGAAGCTGAAGGATTTCCTTTTTTATTTATAGTAACATCTAAATAAGCCTCATCTAAAGATAATGGCTCGACCAAATCAGTATAATCAAAAAAAATTTTTCTAATTTGTTGTGAAATTTCTTTATAACGCTCAAATCTTGGTTTAACAAAGGTAAGGTGGGGGCAGTTTTTTTTAGCAATATAACTGCTCATTGCACTTTTTACACCAAACTTACGAGCCTCATAATTGGCAGCAGCAACTACACCTCTAATTTCACTGCCGCCTACAGCAAGTGGTTTTCCTTTAAGGTCAGGGTTATCTAATTCCTCTACTGAAGCGTAAAAAGCATCCATGTCTACATGAATAATTTTTCTAAGAGGATTAGTGTTTTCCATATACAAATTTACAAGTTCTGTAAATTATTTAAGGGGTTATCAATTTAAAATTAAAACATTTCCTCTTTACATCAATAGCGCAAAATATAAATACAAATGGGTCTATAAATGGCATTAAATTAATTTACTTTAGAAGTATGAAAGAGATACAAAAAACAGCATTATTAGTAGGTGCAACAGGTTTAACAGGAGGAAAGCTTTTAGAACTTCTTTTAAAAGATGATAGATATGACAAAGTGAAACTCTTTTCAAGATCTTCAGTTGGGTTTACGCACGATAAATTAGAGGAATATCTAGTAGATTTGTTTAAGGTTGAAACCTATAAATCAGATTTTACTGGTGATGAAGTGTTTTGTTGTATTGGTACTACTAAAAAGAAAACTCCAGACAATGAAACGTATAAAAAAATAGATTATGGCATTCCAGTTAGTATGGCTAAATTGACTCATGAAAACTCAATTTCTACTTTTATTGTAATTTCTGCATTAGGTGCTAATAGTAAAAGCAATGTTTTTTATAATAAAGTAAAAGGAGAAATGGAAGATGATATATTACTTCAGAATTTGAAGCATACTTATATTTTACAGCCGTCGTTAATTGGAGGAGAGCGATCAGAAAAAAGAACTGGAGAGTGGCTGTTTAAAAAAGCCATGAAGGTTTTAGGGTTAATTATGATTGGGTCATTAAAAAAATATAGGACGATTGAACCAATTACTATAGCAAAAGCAATGGTTTGGCTTGCTAATAATAAATTTAAAGAGGTGAAAATAGAGTCAGATAAGATTAAAAATATTGTTGCTTAATATGTTAGAAATAGAACGAAAATTTTTAATTACTTCAGATGCTTATAAAGAACAGGCAGTAACTAAAAAACGAATAGTGCAAGGGTTTTTAAATACAAACCCTGAACGAACGGTTAGAGTTAGAATTAAGGGAGATCAAGGTTTTTTAACTGTAAAAGGTAAAGGAAATGAATCTGGTGTTTCTCGTTTTGAGTGGGAAAAAGAAATAACAAGAATTGAGGTTGAAGAATTATTGAAATTAGCAGAACCAGGAATTATTGATAAAGTAAGATATGAGGTAAAGGTGGGTAATCATATTTTTGAAGTCGACGAATTTTCGGGGGATAACGAAGGTTTAGTCGTTGCTGAGGTAGAACTGTCTTCAGAAAATGAAAGCTTCACTATACCAGATTGGTTAGGAGAAGAGGTTTCTGGTATTACAAAATATTACAATTCTCAGTTAAGTAAAAATCCTTTTAAGAATTGGGAATAGTAAAGTTGTTTTCTTTTAAATAATTTTCAGTAACAATACCTTTAAGGTTATTGGTGATTAAATGATTTAATAATTCTTGAATTGTATATTTTTCAAACAAATTTTCAGATGAAAAAAGTATAAACTCTAAGCGGTTTAAACATAGTTTAGATGTTAGTTGTAGGTTTACATCACTCCTAATTTGTTTAAGGTTTTGGGCTCTTTCGAGTAGATTAAGCACTTCTAAATAAATTTCATTGTTTCTAAAACTAGTATATAATTTTTCTGTTTTAGGGTAGTATTTTTTTAAACCAAATACAAAAGAAGGACTAAAGGTCTGTAAGTGAAATAATCCTATTCTATATATCAAAATGATACACAGGATAGGATTGTTTTTTTCTTTTTCAATAGCTTCTTTCAGTTCAATCTTTATTTTATCTAGCAGTAATAAAAGACTTTCATGAACGATTGTTTCTTTATTTGAAAAACATTGATAGATAGTTTTTTTTGAAATTCCCATTTCATGAGCAAGATCATCTAATGTAAATCTTTTACTTCCAAATTGCGTGAATTTAGAAATAGCGAATTCTAAAAAATGATTTTTATCTATCATGTTTGAATTATTTTTTTATTGCCATCCACCACCAAGTGCTTCATATAAATCTACAATAGAAACTAACTGTTGTAATTTACTATCGATGATATTAAGCTCTGCACTTAAGGCGCTTTGTCTGGCAGTTAATAAATCTAAATAGTTAGCATAACCATTTTTAAGTAATTCTTCAGAGTTAGCTTCTGCTGTACGTAAAGCTTCAACTTCGTTCTGTCTAAATTCGAATTTTTTAGTTTCAGCTTCGTAAGTATATAAAGCATTTGAGACTTCACTACCAGCAACCAATAAGGTCTTTTTAAAATTTAGTAAAGAACTTTCTTGATTAGCAAGAGCAACTTCCTTTTGAGTTTTTAATTTTCTTTGATTTAAAAGTGGTTGAGTTAGTCCGCCTACTATTGTTGCAAATAATGAGTTAGCATTAAATAATTTATCTAACTCTAAACTTTGTAAACCACCAGAAGCCGTTAAAGTTAATGAAGGGTAAAAACTGCTATTAGCTACATTAGTTAACTCAAAATCTTTAATTAAAGCATATTCAGCAGCCATAACATCTGGTCTGTTTCTAAGTAATGTACTCGGTACTCCTAGTTTCATTTCTTGATCAAGGCTTTGAGTATCTAAGCTACTTCTTTCAAATGTTTGAGGAGCTTTGCCTAGTAGAATACTAAGCGTATTTTCTGTTTTGAAGATTGCGGCTTCAATATCTACTTGTAAGGCTCTTGCGCTATTATACTGCGCTACGTTTTGATCTACGGCTACTTGCGTTACTTGACCAGCATCTTTCAATGCTTTAATAGTTGTTACACCACTTTCTCTTGTTGCAATAGTTTCCTTAGTTACTTCTAATTGGGCATCTAAAGCTAATAAGTTGTAGTATGTATTTGCAATGCTAGAAATTAATTGTGTTTTTACAGCTTGATGCCCTGCAACATTTTGTAAATAATCTGCTTGAGAGGCTCTTTTGTTACTTCTTATTTTTCCCCAAATATCGGCTTCCCAAGATAAGTTTGCTGTAACATCATAAGCATCTAAACCTCCAGAAAATATAGAGCCAAACTGGCTATTTTCTGAAAACTCTTGACGTGTATAATTTGTCCCAACACTTAGGGTCGGGAAATAACCTGCTTTCCCTTGTTTTGCATATGCTTGGGCGGCTATCATTTGTTGAATTGCAATACGGATATCCATATTGTTTTCAAGTCCTTCTTCTATATATTGGCTCAAATGTGGATCGGTGAACATAGTTCTCCAAGATACATCAGCCATAGAAAGACTATCTGTAGACAAATTATCAGTACGATAAAGTGCTTCAGTTTCTACTAGCTCAGGGCGCTTGTAATCTTTTGCAACAAAGCAACCTTGCAGTGTTACTAAAACTATACCTAATAGCATAGTTTTAGTAATGTTTTTACGATTTATAATAGATTTCATAGTTTTATTCTTCAATAGTTTGTACTTCTGGTTTACTAGAAATTTTTTCTTGTAACCACTGGAATAATATAAATAAGATAGGAATTACAAAGACTCCTAAAATAGTACCTATAAGCAATCCTCCAACAGCACCTGTTCCAATAGATCTATTTCCTTCAGAACCTACACCTTTTGCTAATACTAATGGCATTAAACCTAAAATAAAGGCAAACGAGGTCATTAAAATAGGTCGTAAACGTGATTTAGCTCCATCGATAGCTGCCTCAACGATACTTTCGCCAGCTTTCCGTTTTTGCAGTGCAATTTCTACAATAAGTATGGCGTTTTTAGCGAGTAATCCAATAAGCATAATTAAAGAAATTTGGAAGTAAATGTTATTTTCTAAACCAAATAGTTTAGTACTTATATAAGCTCCAAATACACCAAACGGTAAAGAAAGAATTACAGCAAATGGCAATAAATAACTTTCGTATTGCGCACTCAATAAGAAAAACACAAATAAAATACTTAAACCAAAAATGAATATAGTTTGGTTACCAGCACTTACTTCTTCTCGAGTTAAACCAGAATAAGCAATGGTGTAATTGTTTGGTAATTTAGCGACTTCCTCTTCAATAACTCTAATAGCGTCACCAGTACTAAAACCTTCGTTTGTAGCACCAGTTATTGATGTAGAGTTAAATAAGTTAAAACGTGTTACCGATTGTGGGCCATATACACGCTCCAATTTCACAAACTGTGTAATTGGCGTCATTTCACCAGAATCTGTTCGTACGTACATACTGTTTAGATCATCTACATCAGCTCTATCATCTGGTAAAGCTTGTATATATACTCTAAATTGTTTTCCGAATCGAGAGAAATCTGAAGCGTAAATACCACCAATATATCCTTGTAAAGTTGAGAATATACTGTTAATAGGCACACCTTTTTCTTTTGCTAATGGTACATTAACTTCCATTTCATATTGAGGATAGTTTGTACTGAAAGATGATTGTGCATATTTCACTTCTGGATGCGACATTAAAGCCATTGCGAAATCTTTATTCGCTTGATCTAAGTCTTTAAACTCGCCACCAAACTTATCTAATAAATTCACCTCAAAACCTGCTGAGTTACCAAAACCTCTAATACTAGGTGGTGAGAAGAAAATAATATTTGCTTCTTTTATGCCTGCAGCAACCCCGAACAACTTACCTGTAATGGATTGCACAGAAGTTGAAACATCTTCACGGTCAGCCCAGTCAGCTAGTTTTATAATTCCAAAACCATAATTACTACCTAATCCATTAAGTAAACTTCTACCTTTAATAAAGTTTACAGCTACAACGCCATCAATATCTTTTATTTTACCGTATAAATCTCTAGAAACAGCATCTGTTCTATCTAAAGACGCACCTTCTGGTAATGCAATATTTGCGAAAATAATACCTCTATCTTCATTCGGTACAAAACCTGTAGGTGTTGTGTTAGATGCCCAGAAAATTCCAGCAACAGCTAAAATTATCAATAAAGGCGATACCCATTTTCTCTTATATAAAAATTGAAGTGATTTTCCGTATCTATCTATCGTAGCATTAAAGCCACGATTAAAAAGTGTGTAAAAACGTTTTAATGGACTTTTACTTTTTAGCTCCTCATCATCTTTATGCCCTTTCAATAATAATGCACATAATGCAGGACTTAAAGTCAATGCGTTTACTGCTGAAATTAAAATAGCAATAATTAAAGTAACACCAAATTGCTCGTAAAATACACCTGTAGGACCAGTTACAAATGTTACCGGAATAAATACAGCTGCCATTACCAAAGTAATAGATATAATAGCGCCAGATATTTCATTCATAGCGGTTAGTGTCGCCTTTTTGGGATTCTTTTCACCTTCATCCAATTTGGCATGTACGGCTTCTACAACCACAATAGCATCATCCACCACAATACCAATGGCGAGAACTAACGCGAATAGTGTTAATAGGTTGATTGAATACCCAAAAACGTTTAAGAAAAAGAACGTACCAATAATAGAAACCGGCACTGCAATTGCAGGAATTAATGTAGATCTAAAATCTTGTAAGAAGATAAATACTACTAAAAACACCAATAAAAAGGCTTCTAATAATGTACTAATTACTTTTTCTATAGAGGCATTTAAAAATAAACTAGTATCATAAGGTACAAAAACATCTAAACCTTCTGGAAGGTCTTTTTTTACATCTTCCAGTGTAACTTTGATATTCTCAATAATTTCTCTTGCATTCGATCCTTTAGTTTGAAAAATACCCATAAATACAGCAGGGTTACCCATGCTGATTGCGTTAGCAGCATATGATTGAGCATCTAACTCTATAGTAGCTACATCATTCAAGCGAAGAAATTCTCCATTACCTAAAGCTTTAATAACAATATCTGCATATTGTTGCTCATTTTTAAAACGTCCGCTATATGTTAATGTGTATGAAAATGCTTCACCATTATTCTGACCTAAAGAACCTGCTGCTGCTTCTAAATTTTGTTCTGCTAAAGCAGCTGTAATATCTGAAGGTATTAAACCGTATGTTGCTAATTTTTCAGGTTTCAGCCAAATACGCATAGCATAATCTTGTTGAGAGAATAAACTAACATCTCCAACACCACTAATACGTTGCATTGCAGGCACAACATTTATTTTTAAGTAATTCTGAATAAATGTTGCATCATAGTTCTCATTTTCAGAATACATTGAAATAAACATCAATGCACTTGTTTCTTGTTTCTGTGTTATCACACCTGTTTGGATAACCTCTTGAGGTAATAAAGCACTTGCACGCGAAACACGGTTTTGTACGTTAACCGCAGCAATATCTGCATCTACTTCTTGATCAAAATAAACAGTGATTTCTGCAGTACCTGTATTAGAAGCCGTTGAGGTAATATAACTCATACCTTCAACACCATTAATTTGTTCTTCAATAGGAATGATTACACTCTCTAAAACAGTTTCGGCATTGGCTCCGGCATAAGACGCTGTCACCTTAATGGTTGGCGGCGCAATATCTGGATATTCCTCTATTGGTAAACTTGATATACTGATGACACCAAGTACTACTATGATAATAGAGATTACTGTTGAAAGAACGGGTCTTTCAATAAATGTTTTTAACATAACTAAATAAGTTTATGGTTTGTTAATTTTTAAATAAAACCTCTATCGGTTTAATGGCTTCATCAAAAGGAGTGTCTTGTGGAGTAATAGCCATACCATTCTTTAATTTTCCAACACCAGAAACAATAAGTTTATCTCCTGCTTTAAGACCAGACTCTACAACATATAAATTGCCAACAGTACCAAGTACTTTTACGATAGTAGATTTTGCTTTATTATCTTGATCTACTATAAAAGCAACAATATCTTTTTGTTGTTCAAATGTTGATGATTGAGGTATAACAATAGCATCTTTATATTCTATTGGAAACCTAATTTTACCACTGTTTCCATTAGTTAAAATTTCGTTTGGATTATCAAAAGCAGCTCTAATTTTTATAGTTCCAGTATTTTGATTGATTTGACCGGTACTTGTTTGAATACGTCCAGTTTCAGAATAAATTTTTCCGTTAGCTAAAACTAAGCTTAGGTCTGGTGAGTTTTTAATACGTTCTGCTTTAGTTGTTCCTTCAGATCTTTGTAAAAGATCAATATACTGAGCTTCGTTAAAACTAAAAAAAGCATATACTTGGCTAATTTCGCTAACTGTAGTTAATGGGTTGCTATCACTTGGGCTAATTAAAGCACCTTCTCTAAAATTTATAGAACCAACATAACCATCTACAGGACTTTTGATAGTTGCATAGCCAACACTTGCGGTGACACTACTGTAGTTTGCTTCTGCTTGAGCCAAATTAGCCTTAGCTGTTTCTAATTGTACTGGACTGATAATATTTTTCTCAACAAGTGGGATTAATTTATCTACCTCAACTTGAGCAACATTAATACGTGCTTTTGCAGCACCTGCATCTTGACTTAAAGATTGTGTTTCTAATTTAAATAATACTTGACCTTTACGTACTTTTTGCCCTTCATCTACTAATACTTTTTGAATATAGCCAGATACTTTTGCTCTCACATCACTGTTAACGATACCTTCTATATTTGCTGGATATTCTTGATAACCTGTTACGGTTTTTGATTGCATTTCAACTACAGGGAAAGAAGGAGCAGGACCTTCTGGTGCCGCAGCTTTTTGTTCTCCATTGCTTCCACAGCTTGAAACGACTAAAAGTAAGATTAGTGCTGGTAACGTTAATAATTTATTATGTCTCATTTTGTACTTAGTTTAAATATCGAATTGTTTGTTGTTTTTAACTTTAATTAATTTTAATCTTAATTCTTCAATAGAAGCAGAAGCGCCATCTATAAATTTTATATAATCGTTATGAAAATTTAAATCAAATTTCTCTTCTTCACTTTCAATAATCTCACTGTTTTGATTGTCTTTATAATCTTTTATTTCTAGATGTAATTCACGTACTTCTTTCCAATCACTTATCATTTTATCAACATGCTGAATAATTGTGTCGGCATTTATAATAAAATATTTTTTACGATCTCCAGTTTTTGTGAAGTATTCAATTTTTTTTAAATCTTGCAGGTGATTAAGGTGTGTAGAAATAGTACTTTTACTAGCACAGAGTATTGTAACCATGTCTTCGAACGTAGCTCCTTTTTTTCCAGTAAGAATTATATAGGATAGTATACGTGCTGCAACAGGTGCCAGCTGTTCTCTGTTTTCTAAATGCACACCTAGTTTTTCAACTAAAGACATTTTTTCTTTACATATATTATTTGCCATATTTTACTTTATTCTCTACTATTTATTGGATATAAAAATCCATAGACAGTAAAATTCTGTGCAAATATATTTATTAGTTCGGAACAAACCGAACTTAAAGAACTTAAATGTGTATTTTTAAGAAAACTTTAGTAATTACTCAGCCAAAATACCCTCTTTGTTCGTTAAGTCGATGGTAGTGAGAGCTTTGGGTTGTATGGTATTTTTTTTAAAAATAAATTTCTTATCGAATAATTTATTATCTGAAAAAAATGAAAGTGAAAAAACATTATCTAATGCGAATATTTCTTCTTGTAGAGGTTCAAATTTTTTAAATGATTTTGCTTCTAAAGTACCTAAGCCATGTCTGATTGTTGCTGTTTTATCAGTATCATTAAAACCGCTTGATACTATAATAGCCATTTCTATAGCCATTTCTTTATTGTTGATCAAATATGCATTCCATACTTTATTCAACATTTCATCATCCCATTCATAGATAATGGCTACATAAACATCTTTGACATCAGGTATATTAATATCTTTTTTCAAGAATAGCTTCTTTTAGAAATTTCACACTGGAATTATAATTTAAAGAGCTGATTTAAATTGCTCTAAAAAACGAACATCATTTTCACTCAACAAACGAATATCTGTAATTTGGTGTAACAACATTGCGATACGATCTATACCTACGCCAAATGCAAAACCAGAATATTCATTAGGGTCTATGCCACAGTTGGTCAATACATTAGGGTCTACCATACCACAACCACCAATTTCTAACCAGCCAGTACCTTTTGTTATTCTATAATCAGCTTCTGTTTCTAATCCCCAATACACATCTACTTCTGCACTAGGTTCAGTAAATGGAAAATAAGAAGGGCGCAATCTAATTTTAGATTTACCAAAAAGCTCAGTAGTGAAAAATTGTAATGTTTGTTTTAAGTCAGCAAATGATACATTCTTATCAATATACAAACCCTCTACTTGGTGAAAGAAACAATGAGATCTGGCAGAAATAGCCTCATTTCTGTAAACCCTACCAGGAGATATTGTTCTGATCGGTGGTTTGTTTTCTTCCATATAACGTACTTGTACAGATGATGTATGGGTGCGTAATAATATATCTGGATTCGTTTGTATAAAAAAAGTATCCTGCATGTCTCTAGCAGGGTGATATTCTGGTAAATTTAAGGCAGTAAAATTATGCCAATCGTCCTCAACCTCTGGTCCTTCAGAAACATTAAAACCAATTCGTGAAAAGATATCAATAATTCTATTTTTTACTATCGATATTGGATGTCTAGCTCCCAATTCAATAGGCTCAGATGGACGTGTTAAATCACCATAAATACCAACATCATCAGTTTTACTTTCTAAAGCATCTTTAAGTTCATTGATTTTATCTGTTGCAACAGTTTTTAATTGATTGATAGTTTGTCCGAACTCTTTTTTCTGATCGTTAGGAACGTTTTTGAATTCAGCAAAAAAATCATTTAATAATCCTTTTTTACCTAAATACTTTATTCTTAAACTCTCAACAGCTTCTAGTGAGTCTGTATTGAAATTCTCTAATTCAGCAATATGTTCTTTTATCTTATCAATCATAACAATAAACTAAGCTGGCAAATTTAAAACTTTTATGGCAGTCACCCCGAATTTATCTTTCTTTAAATGGTCTATTAATAGGTAATTTTGTGAAAGATGTATTTTTGAGCTATAATTTCTTCGTTCTTTATTCAATTTAGACTTTTCTTAAAAGTTTTAAAACATCGACAATTATTAAGGTTATGTCTGATTTTTTTTAAATCGATTAACATATCTTTTAATGTACAAAGACCAGGTAGATACATATATTACATTCTTTTTATTCTAATAATTACAGTAGATACGGTATCGGGTATTTGATTGGGAGTGCATGAAAATTGCTAGTAGAACCAAAAAATCTCCCTTAAGATTAGAAAATAAACTTTTAATAGAAATAAATTTTGATAAATTTCAGTAGCTTTAATTTTAAAGTATTCTTGAGCTAATTATTGTTAAATTAGATACTTCTACTTCTCTGGTTTTAATCTAAGTGATAAATCTCCATAATATTACCTAGAATACCTTCAAAATCAATTTTTAAATCGACTAATTCTCCTGTATGAATATCAAATACCCAGCCATGAACTTTTAAACCATGATCTCGATAGGCTTTTTGTACCGCTGCAGTTTTTATGAGATTTACACATTGCTCTTCAACATTCAATTCTACCAAACGTTCATACTTGTCCTGCTCGTTTTCAATCGCATTGAGTTCTTTTTTATGAATACGATAAACATCACGGATATTCCTAAGCCAAGGATTTAAAATACCTAAGTCTGAAGATTGCATAGCAGCTTTTACGCCACCACAGCCATAATGGCCACAGACTACAATATGGTTTACTTTTAAGTGCATAACGGCATACTCAACAACAGACATTGCGTTGAGGTCTGTGCCTATAACCATATTTGCGATATTTCTATGAACAAATACGTCACCAGGCCCTAAACCCATCAAATCTTCTGCACTTACTCGACTATCAGAACATCCTATGTAGAGTAGCTCAGGGCTTTGCCCTTTACCCATTTCATCAAAATAATTAGCGTTTTCACTAAGTTTTTCATTGACCCATTTTTTATTGTTTTCGAATACAAAATCAAGATTCATTTGGCACAGGTTTATTTGGTGTTAATATACGGTAAAATGTAAAATGACCTACCAAAATAGGCAGGTCATTTTTTAACTTAATGAGATTATTTAGACTAGTAAAAATCTACTTCACCTGTAGATATATTGTACATAGCGCCAATTATTTTAATGTCACCTTGTGTTTCCATTTCTGCTAAAATTTCACTTCTCTCTCTAACATTTTTAATAGTTTGTAACACATTTTCAGCAGATACAGCATCAACAAATTCTAAGTTTTTAGAGTTTCTTAAACTTTCGTCTTGTGGCTCTTTAACTGCGGCTACAGCAGGCTCTATTTTATTTATTAAAGCTGTTAAATTCCCCATTCTTGCATGATCACAGGCTCCTTTAATAGCGCCACAACTTGTGTGACCAAGTACAACTATAAGCTTAGTGCCTGCTAACTTGCTAGCAAACTCCATACTACCAAGTATATCTTCGTTTACAAAATTTCCAGCAATTCTAATACTAAATACATCACCAAGCCCTTGATCAAAAACTAATTCTGCAGAAACTCTAGAATCTATACAACTTAAAATTGTAGCAAAAGGAAATTGACCTTCACTTGTATCATTTACTTGTTCTAATAAATTACGATTTGCTTTTAAGTTATTTTGAAAACGCTGATTTCCTTCCTTTAGGAAATCTAATGCTTTTTGAGGAGTCATTGTTGACTGCGTTTCTCTTGTATGTGCCTTCATAATATTTTATTTAATAATTAATTTAAATCAAAAATCTGTTAATTTGTGTTTAGCAGATTAAAATTTAATTGATGTGTTATTTCTTTTAAGTTAATGATTGAAAAGTTTAGAATCAAACCTTTTTATTTTTGTTAAGCTAATAGTGCTCTTAATTCAATAGCGATATCATTTTTAATAAAAAGAGTATCACAATTTTATATGGAGTATTTGTGTAATTACTAGCTTAAACTTAAATCAGATTTTGGTCGTTCATTAAAAAACTCAATATAACTTGTGGGGTTTTCAACAGTTCCACGTTTAGAAAGTAACTTTATATCAATATTTCTTTCTTTTGCTTTTATTGAAAAATCTTCTAGAATTTCAATGATGTCATTATCTAAATAGCGTGTTTTTAGAAGGTCTAATTCTAAATAAGTATCAGAAGGTAAGCTATCTAATTCTTTCAATATAGCACCTTTATTAAAAAAGGTAACCTCTTCAGCTAAAGTCATTTTAATTCTATGTTTTCCATTACTATTATCCTCAATGTGTAAAAAATGAGAATTTTGATAACTTTTTAAAAGAATAACTACAATACCGACAGCTAAACCTAGGGCTATACCAATTAATAAATCTGTAAAAACAATACCAAAGACAGTAACAAAAAACGGGATAGATTGTTTCCAACCTAGTTTATACATTTGTTTAAATAATGATGGCTTGGCTAGTTTAAAACCAACTATAAATAAAATAGAGGCTAAAACTGATAACGGGACCATATTTAACAGAGTAGGTATTAAAATCACAGAAATTAATAATAACACTCCATGAATTATAGCAGATATCTTACTCTTTCCCCCTGATTGTATGTTTGCAGAACTACGAACTATTACTTGGGTGATAGGTAAACCTCCAATTAAACCAGAAATTATATTACCTGTTCCTTGTGCTAATAACTCGCGATTAGTTGGTGTTATATTCTTGTCTGGATCTAGTTTGTCAGTAGCTTCTACGCATAATAGAGTTTCTAAACTGGCAACTAAAGCAATTGTAAAGCCAGTTATCCATACTTGAGGATTTGTAATGGCAGAAAAATTAGGAAATGAAAACTGAGCAAAGAATGAAGCTGCATCTTCAGGGATTGGAACACTTACTAAATGTTTTGCTGAAATGCCTAAAGTATCGTTATCTTTTGTGAAGGCGAAATATAAAATACCAACTACAACAGCAACTAATGGCCCTTGTATTATCTGAAAAAACTTTCCTTTTTTTGATAAAATTTTATCCCATAAAATAAGTATAGCTAAACCTATTGCGGCAATAATAGTAGAACCTAAACTTATATTATTGATGGTTTCGAAAATCTCAGAAAAGGTGTTTTTTCCATCTACTTGAAAAAAAGCGAAGTCTCCTTCAGGGTCAGGATCGTACCCGAAAAAGTGAGGTATTTGTTTTAAGATTATAATAATTCCTATACCAGTTAGCATACCCTTAATAACAGATGATGGAAAGTAATACCCAATTACACCGGCTTTTAAAATACCAAAAACGATTTGAATTGCACCACCTAAAACAACAGCAACTAAAAAATTCTCATAACCACCTAGTGTTCCAATCGCAGTTAATACGATAGCAGCTAAACCAGCAGCAGGGCCACTTACTCCTATTTTAGAACCTGATAAAGCACCAACAACAATACCACCAATAATACCAGCAATAATACCAGCAAATAAAGGAGCTCCACTAGCTAAAGCAATTCCTAAACATAAGGGCAAGGCAACGAAAAATACAACAACACTTGCGGGCAAGTCGTTTTTTAAAGTTTTAAACATACATAGTAATTTGAGTCTTTATTAAGTTTTATAAAGACGGATTGACAATAAAAATATACTCAAGTTAAATAACAGGCATCTCGGGAGGAGGGAGTATAATTTTTGATGTATGCATTGAAAATTCAAGCGAAGTCTTGTTTATGTATGATATGTTTTTTTTATCAGATATAAACAATAAGTAAGAAAAGTCACAATCTATAATTTTTTCTTTTTCAGAATTTTTTTTACACTGATGTTGTTCTTGCTGTTCCTCTTCATTAATGTTATTTACAACTATAGATGAGTCGTAGTCAATAAGAGTTATAATTGTAGGTGCAGTTAGGGCAAATAGCCAAAATGATAATACTATAATATGTATTGTGTTTTTTGAAATTCCTAACATAGCAAATGTAAAGATAATATCAAAAATGCAAATATTGTGTTAATAAAGCATTAAAAGTCTTTTATGTCTTTAATGCTTTTTGATGTTAGCCAACCTGTTTTTCCATCTGATATTCTAATTTTCTTCCATTGATTTAATTCGTCTAACACATTTACTTTTGTGCCTTCATGTAACCTAAATATTTCTGAGCTTCTATTGTTAGGCTCAGATTTAACGATTACTTCTTTGTCAAAAACTATTGCAGGTTTGTTTGCTTCAATGGTACGATACTTTGTGTAAGCAATTACAATTGTAATAATTGAAAGTAAAAGGCAAATAAGGCTTGTAACAAATGAAATTCTTTTTTGAGTAGAATATCTTAAGAAAAAATATAAAATATAACCTACAACAAATAAAAGCATTAAGCCAATGCTTGCATAAGCCCATTGTTCAAACGTTAAAAAGGAAGTTGCGTTTTTATAAATTTTAAATAAACCTGTTTCAGGTAAAACCTCTATAGCATCTAAACTCATGTTTTGAGCATATGCTAAATTATTTTTAATATCAGTATTGTTGGGGTCTAATAACAATGCTTTTTCATAATAATATATACTAGGCGCTATCTTATTTTGCTTGTAGTAAACATTACCAAGGTTAAAATATAGCTCAGAGGAATGCTCACCATTTTCAATTATTTTTAGGTAGAAGCTTTCTGCATCATCGTATATACCTTCATTGTAAGCTTTATTTCCTTTTTCGAAAAAAGAATCGTTTTGTGCAAAACCGTAAAAGCAAAAACCTAAAACAAGTATGTATAATATTTTTTTCACCTTTTTATATTTTAACTTATAATTGTTTGTCCATTGCAGAAATTACTTCACTAGCCTTGCTGTAATCTTGCTGCATTTGTACATTAGAAAACTGACTGTAACGAGCCATTTCACAATTTTTAAGTAATGAAATGAAACCTTCAGATGTAGCTGCGTCTACTTGTTTTTGAACTAATAATTCGGCTATTTTATCTTTACTAAATTCTGATGTTTCAATTTTAAGTTTAGCCTTTAAGTAATTGTGCAACGCTTTTTCAAGCGCCACATAAAATGCTTCTTTATTGCCTAGCGTTTTTTTAGCTGCTGATAAATATTTTCTAGCAAGTTTGTTTGCTTTTTTAATTTTATTTCCAGAAACATCACTTGCAATAGCGTCTCTCTTTTTGCCAAACAAAATAGCTAATGGAATTAACAATAAAGGAAGCAGTAGCCACATAAAATAATTAAGTGATCCAAAAAAATAAGGATTATCCTTTGCCGTTAAATTCGTGTTTAATTTTATAAATTGAAATTGATCACCAGAGCTAATCACATTTTGTTTGTTTTGATTACTAGGTAGTGCAGCTGCGGTTGTATTTGACGGGCCTTCTATGACATTCACAATAATCTCATCAGAATTTATAGTGGTGTATTTTTCTGTCTTTGGGTTGAAATAGCTGAAAGAAATACTTGGTATTGGGTATTTTCCTTTAAAACTAGGTACCACAGTATAGTTGTTTTTTACACTGCCTTCCATGCCATTTAAATTTGTTCTAACTTTTTCATCAAATTCAGGCTCGTACACTTCTAAAGCACTTGGTAAATTTGGTTCAGGAAGTTGAAAAAGTTTTAAATTACCAGAACCAGATACTTGCACTGTTGCTTGTAAAGATTCAGAAGCATTTAAAGATTTTTTACTAGTAGTTACCGAAAAATCGAAACTACCAACAGCTCCACTAAAATTTGCAGGTCTACCAGTTGATGGTAGCTCTTTAACATTAATAGTTCTTTTTCCTGCTGATACTGTTTTATTCGTAGAAGCAAAAAGAGGTCTTCCGAAAAAATCTCTTCTGCTAGTAGGCACTTCAACGGAAACATCAAGTGATAAAGGTTCTATTTCTAGTTTTCCTGTTTTTTGAGGATACAAAACAACACGCTTTAAAATAACATACCTATACGGCTTACCATCATAAGTGCCATCTTGTGCACTGTATTGTTTTACAGCCATATCTTGACTCCAAAAGTTATTATACTTAGGGTTGTCTAACGGTCTGAAATTTGTAACATTTATGGAGTTACCAACATACAGTTTGTATATAACCGAAACAGCTTCGTTTAAATACGGGTTAGCTTTCGACACCTCTGCAACTAAATGTATGTTTTCATCAGCAACGGAATCTGCACTTGGTGGTGCATTTGGATCATCAACAGCTGCAGTAACAACAATATCTTTAGTGAGTGATTTATATGTTTTACCGTCAATTATTATGGTAGCTTGGCCAATAGTCATTGTACCGCGCCCAGCAGGTTGTAGTGTGTAAGAATATGTTTTTGAATATGAACGAACGCCATTCATCCAAGAGTTTCTAATAGATTGAGCAGGGCCCATTAGTACATTAAAGCCTTTAAAATCAGGAGGGTTAAAGTTATCTCCGTCTTTATTCATAGAAAACTCAACGCGAAGTCTTTCGTTTAGTCCAAGCTTATCCTTACTTACGGCCATTTCAAAAGTAACCTCATCATCTTGTGCTTTACCAATTAAAGCAAAAAATAACAAACCAATTAAAGCGATGTAGTTTTTAAACTGTAGTTGCATTACCAATCTTTTTCGTTTCTAGTTTTTACGCCTTTCACTTTTTTTGCATCCATTTTTTCTTGTACTTTTTTCTCTTCATTCTGCATTGCATCTAAGAGGTTTTGTACTTGCTGAGGAGATAGCTGACTAGGTCTTTTTTGAGGTTGCCCTTTTTGGTCCTCAGGTTTATCTCCTTTGTCTTTATTAGGCTCTTTTTTCTCCTCTTCTTTCTTGTCTCCTTCTCCTTCTTTATTTTCCTCTTCTTTTTCCTCTCCCTTATCTCCTTCGTCTCCTTTATCTTTATTCTGATCGTCTTTTTGATCTCCTTTATTCTCGTCCTTATTATCTCCTTCTTTTTTATCCTCGTTTTCGTCTTTCTTATCTTTCTCGTCTTCCTTGTTTTGGTCGTCTTTATCTTGGTTCTTTTTATCCTCTTCTTGTTGTTTTTTAAGCATTTCTTGAGCTAAGGCTAGGTTGTAACGAGTTTCTTCATCAGTAGGGTTGCTTCTAAGTGCTTGCTTATAGGCTTCGACTGCTTTTTCGTACTGCTTTTCTTTCATAAAAACATTACCCATGTTGTGGTACGCTTTATGTTTTTCTTCTTTACTTGTGGCGGCTTCACCTGCTTGTTTGTATCTAGAAAAAGCTTCACTATACGTTTCATTTTTATAGTAGGCGTTTCCTAAATTATAGGGTGCCGTTGTATTGTCAGTACTTTTTGCTATTGCTTTTCGGTAAGCAGCTTCAGCATTTACAAAATCTTCTTCTGATAAAGATTTATTACCGTCCCAAGTAAAATTATTAGACTCTTGTAATCTCTTTATTTTTTCTTTCTCTTCATCATCTTGAGCATATGAAAAACTTGCAACAAGAAGTAGGATATAAAAAACTTTATTCATCATGTTACTTTTTTTTATTTTCATTAAACAAATTAAGCTTTCTAAGCCATTTTGTTTTTCTATCTAAAACAAATAAATCTAAGAACAAGAGTAGTAAACCTGCAGCAACAAACCATTGATATTGATCTTTATATTCTGCAAATTGTTTTGCTTCAAACTCTTTTTTATCCATTTGGTTTAGCTGTTCTTTTATGTAATCAACAGCTTGATCAGTATTATCTCCGTTTATATACTCACCATTTCCATCATCAGCAATATCTTTCAAAACAGTCTCGTTAAGTTTAGTTATAACAACTTCACCATTCATGTCTTTTTTAAGACTTTCTACAATACCATTTCTTTTTAAAGGAATTGGAGCTCCTTTTGGTTTACCAACTCCGATAGTATAAATTACAATACCTTCGTCGGTGGCTTTTTCGATAGCACTTTCGGTTGTTCCTTCGGCGTGGTCTTCACCATCAGATATTATAAATAGCACTCTATTTGTTTGTTGATCATCATCAAAATACGTTGAGGCTAAATTTATAGCTTCGTTAATAGCTGTTCCTTGTGATGAAAGCATATCTGTATTCATGCTTTGTAAAAACATTTTGGCAGCACCATAATCTGTTGTAATTGGTAACTGTGGGTATGCCTGAGCGGCATAAGCAATAATACCAATACGATCACTTCCTAATTGGTTTATAATTTCAGAAATTAAACGTTTTCCTTTTTCTAGCCTATTAGGAGCAATATCTTCAGCAAGCATACTTTTAGATACATCTAATGCGAAAACAATATCAACACCTTCTCTTTTTACAGTTTCAAGTTTTGTGCCAATTTTAGGATTAACAAGGCCAACGATTAATAGTGATAGCCCTAATAAAAATAAAACGAATTTAAAAGTAGATTTAAATATAGATTTATCTGGTGTGATTCTTTTAAGAAGCACTAAATCTCCAAATTTCTTTTGAGCTTTTCTTTTCCAAAGTTGCAATAGCACAAAAAGCATCACCAATAAAGGGATGATGAATAGCAAATAAAAATATATTTTTTCTTCTAATTGAATCATTTTCTTTTTTACATCTTATAGTTTAATTTGATAGCAATCAAATTAGATAAAGCTTCTAAAAATTGTATTTCTTAAAACCCATTCTAGTACTAATAAAAATCCTGCTAGAAATAACCAAACACGAAATTTTTCTTCGTATTTGTAGTATTTAAATTCTTCAATTTCTGTTTTTTCAAGTTTGTTTATTTCGTCATAAATTTCTTCAAGACTTTCGTTGTTTGTAGCTCTGAAGTAAACTCCACCTGTAGATTTAGCGATATCTTCTAATAATTTTTCGTCCAATTCAACAGGCCTCATTCCGTATCTAAATGATCCATCACTGTTAATTTGAATTGGAGATAAAGCATTTCCATTAGTACCTAAGCCTATTGTATATGTTTTAATGCCATATTCAATTGCTAATTCAGCAGCTGTCTGTGGTTCAATAAATCCTGAATTGTTTACGCCATCCGTAAGTAAAATTATAACCTTACTTAAAGCCTTGCTTTCTTTTAATCGGTTTACAGATGTAGCTAAGCCCATACCTATTGCAGTACCATCATCTAAAGTACCGTAGGTAATTTCTTGTAACGATTTTAATACGATAGACTTGTCGCTTGTGATAGGCGTTTTAGTGTAACTTTCGCCAGCATACGCAACTAAACCAATTCGATCATTAGGACGTTCTTTGATAAAATCAGCAGCTACTTTTTTTAACGCAGATAGCCTATTTGGTTTTAAATCGCGAGCAAGCATACTTGATGATACATCGATAGCCATTACAATATCAATACCTTTTGTGGTTTTTGTTCTTGTTGATATATCTTCAGTTTGTGGCCTAGCTAACGCTGTAATTATTGCAGCCAACGCCAACAAACGTAAAACAAACAATAATGGCTTTAATTTTGGTAAGAGACTATCCGTAGAAAAACCTTTTATGGTTGATATTTTCAAAGATGCCGTCTCTTCTTTTCGCTTAAATATATACCAAAGGACAGCTAATGGAAGCAGTAGTAGCAACCAAAAAAACTGAGGATTAGCAAATTCTATATTTTCTAGCATTTATAATTGTGTTTTTACATCAATACTTCCTAAAATACGATCGACAATTTGTTCGGCATAGGTATCTTCTGATAGCCAAGTAATAACTATTTGTTGTTGAAAACCTTTACCTCCGAAAGTTAAAATGGCATATTTTCCACTTAATAATTCTTCATCTCCAGGAACTGAAAATTGTCCAGAACCATATACTTTAACTCCTTTTACACCAGATATTGTTGTGAAATCTTCAGTTTTAGTAGTTATATTTTTTGCTCCTTGGCTCTCTAAGTTCTTGATAAAGAACTCTATTGATTTGTCTAAGTCTGGTTCAACAGGTTCAGTAAATGAGGTTGCATTTATATTAATTGTAAATAAACCAATAGAACTAGTGTAGCCAAAAGATTGGAATTCTTTAATGCTTGCTTTTGCTTCAGCAGGTAATTCAATTTTTTGTCTCAGTAAAACTTTTGGCGTTTCTACAATTATTGGAGGAAAACCATAACTACTTGAAATCCATTCATCTTCTAAAAGCTCTTTTGTAGGGTGCCCGAGTACAGTATCTTTTACATGTTTAAACCCATAATGCCAAATTGTAGCACCTATAGCTATAAAAACAACAGCGGTAATTGTTACTGCGGTAATAATAATTTTATTTCTGTGCTTTTTACGCTCTAATTCTTCTAGGTATTCTTCTTGTAATAAAAGCTCTTCTTCGGTTGGTGGCGGAATAGCATCTTTTGTTTTCGTAACAATATTTTCTATCGCTTTTCTATCTTGTTCGGCAACAGATGTATCTGGTTTAGATTTTGCAAACTTTACCAAATCTGATGTTTGTAGTATTTGCTTAAACTGATTGATGGTGTCGTTATCTAGCTTTAAATTACCAGCATCTTTAAGCATTTCTAGCTTTTCGATTAACTGGTCTGTAGTACTTTCTAAAGCAGAAATATGAACATCTTCCTCTAAGTATGAACGTACAATATCGGTAAGCTCAGAATAGTATTGTTTGTATTCATCTTGAATTAAATATTTAGAATTTTCTAATTTCTTTAATTCAATCATTGCTCTATCATATGGTGGTAATAGTGCAATTTTTTCATCTTCTGTTAATTTTTTCTTTCTCCAAACAAACCAATATAGTAGTCCTGTAATTATTAAAATGCCTAAAGCAATACCTAAAATCCATTTCCAAGGTAGAATTGTATTTTTTTCAACATTAATAATATCTTTTATATCGTAAAGTTGTTGTGCAATAGTATCTACAGGAACTGTGTTTACATTTATCTGAACAGAGTCTGTTAAAAAAGGCTTTTCATTTATTATAATCCTTTGTTGTGGTAAAGTGTATGAGCCAGAATCGAATTGCGTTAGCGCGTATTTTTTTATTAAAGTAATTTTTGCACTTTCGTGAATGGTATCTGTTACAAAAGATTCTACCATTTCTAAAGGAGCAAAAGTTTGACCTTCTGGGAAAACAACAAAGTCAGTACTATCGACTACAACATTAACATTAAAACTTATTTGTTCGCCAATTTTAATGTCATTAATATCTACAGCAGATTTTACTTGAGGTTTATTTTGTGAAAACCCTAAGAAGCTTAAGAAAAATAGGTATAAAAAGGCAATTCGTTTTATAAACGAAATAGCATTTTTTAAAATAAATTTTTCAATTTTAATATTCATTATCCTCTTCGCTTAAAATAGCCTAATAGTTTTTTAACATAGCTTTCATCTACTCTACAATTTAGTACGCCACAACCTGATTTTGAAAATGTACTTTGAAAATAGTCAACTCTCTCTCTATAGAATTTTCCATAATCGTTACGTACTTTTTTAGATTGTGTATTTACTAACTGTAGTGTTCCTGTTTCAGCATCTTCCATTTGTACCATTCCTATATTTGGGATGGCTTCTTCTCGTTCATCATAAATACGAATGCCAGTTACATCGTGTTTTTTACCTGTAATTCTTAATGTTTGTAAATAATCTTCGGTAATAAAATCAGATAAAACAAAAACAATTGCTTTCTTCTTCATTACGTTAGTTAAATACTTTAAAGCCACAGCTAAGTCTGTTTTGTTACTCTTAGGTTTAAATTCTATCAGCTCTCTAATAATTCTTAAAACATGACTTTTTCCTTTTTTAGGAGGAATAAAAAGCTCTATTTGATCAGAGAAAAGAATAAGACCTACTTTATCATTATTTTGTAGTGCCGAAAACGCAAGTGTTGCTGATATTTCGGTAATAATTTCATTTTTAAATTGATTGCTAGATCCAAACAATTCAGAGCCACTTATATCTACCATTAACATCATGGTAAGTTCTCTTTCTTCTTCGAAAACTTTAATATAAGGTTCGTTGTACCTCGCGGTAACATTCCAATCAATAGCACGAACGTCGTCACCAAATTGATATTGGCGAACTTCGCTAAACGTCATACCTCTACCTTTAAAAGTAGAGTGATATTCCCCACCAAAAATATGATCGGAAAGACGACGCGTCTTTATTTCGATTTTACGAACTTTTTTTAATAACTCTTTAGTATCCATCTGTATTTAGTAAACAATATTCAGCAAAAAGTAATCAGAACAAAAATTGTTTTAAGTCTAAACTTTACAACAATATTCAATGATAACCGCTACTGTTTTAAGGTACTTCTATCTCGTTTACAATCTTATTGATGATTTCTTCTGAGGTTATATTTTCAGCTTCAGCTTCGTAAGTAATTCCTATTCTGTGTCGTAAAACATCATGAACCACAGCTCTTACATCTTCAGGTACAACGTACCCTCTTCTTTTAATGAAAGCATAACATTTAGCAGCATTTGCTAAATTGATACTTCCTCTTGGAGATGCGCCAAAACTGATTAAAGGTTTTAGATCTTCTAATTTATATTTTTCAGGATAACGAGTTGCAAAAACTATATCTAGTATATACTTTTCAATTTTCTCATCCATGTAAACTTCTCGTACTGCTTTTTGAGCACTTAAAATTTGATTTACACTAACCACTGGTCTAACTTCTTCGTAACTTCCGGTAAGGTTTTGACGCATAATTAATTGTTCCTCATTCATTTTAGGATAATCAATTACGGTTTTTAACATAAAACGATCGACTTGTGCTTCAGGTAATGGGTAAGTGCCTTCTTGCTCTACCGGGTTTTGTGTTGCCATAACCAAAAACGGCTTATCTAATATAAAAGTCTGGTCACCAATAGTAACCTGTTTCTCTTGCATGGCTTCTAACAACGCTGATTGCACTTTTGCAGGTGCACGGTTTATTTCATCTGCAAGAACAAAATTTGCGAAAATTGGACCTTTTTTAATTGAAAAATCATTGTCTTTCATATTATAAATCATGGTTCCAACAACATCTGCAGGTAATAAATCTGGAGTAAATTGAATTCTACTAAAGCTACCTTTAACAGCTTTGGCTAAGGTATTAATTGCTAAAGTTTTTGCTAAACCAGGTACACCTTCTAATAAAATGTGACCTTGACCTAGTAAACCGATTAGTAAACGTTCTACCATGTGTTTTTGACCAACAATTACTTTGTTCATCTCTAACATTAATAAATCTATAAAAGCACTTTCTTGAGCAATTTTCTCGTTGATAGCACTAATATCGATTGGAGTATTTTCTTCCATATATATTATTTAATTGGACAAGCTAATAAATAGATACGCAAATTGGAAATTTATTTAGATATCCGCTGTTAACAATTGGTTAAAAATTGATAAAGAGGCATACATTTAAGAAGGTTTTAAGGTATTTATTTTTTAATTTCACAATTCTATGGGAAATATAGCAAATTATTCTAAAATTATAGCAGGAACCATGACTTGGGGAAGTTGGGGAAAACAATTTTCTGCGAACGAAATGGCTGCACTTATTAATACGTGTTTAGAAATAGGTATTACTACTTTTGATCATGCAGATATTTATGGAGATTACACCAATGAAACTGATTTTGGACAGGCTTTTATAGATAGTAAGGTAGATAGGTCTGCAGTACAAATTATAAGTAAATGTGGTATTCAAATGCTTACGGGTGGCAAAGGTAATGTTGTTAAGCATTATCAGTATGATAAAGATTATATTATAAAGTCTGCAGAAGATTCTTTAGCAAAATTGAAGACAGATTATTTAGACCTTTTTTTGTTACATAGGCCAAGTCCATTAATGCACCCAAATGAAATTTCGGAAGCTGTTCTACATCTTAAAAATTCTGGAAAAATTAAAAAGTTTGGAGTATCTAATTTTACACCATCGCAGATAGAACTTTTGGAAACAGAAATACATGTTTCTACAAATCAAGTTGAATTTTCTCTAACAAAAAATGATGCTATGGTTAATGGAACTTTAGACGATTGTATTTCTCATAAAAGATCAGCTATGGCTTGGAGCTCTTTGGGAACTTATTTTAGAGAAGAAAACAAGAAAACGAAAGAAATAAAGAAAGTGCTAGGTGAGCTTCAAGAAAAATACAATGCCAATGAAAGTCAATTGTTATTAGCTTGGATTTTAAAACACCCTGCTAATATTTTGCCAGTAGTGGGTACTACAAGCAAAAAAAGATTGCAAGAATCTTATGATGTTTTAAAAATAAATTTAGAATTACAAGATTGGTTTTTGCTTTTGGAAGCAAGTAAAGGCCATGAGGTTGCTTAAAATATAAATATGAAAATAAAAACCCCAACAGCTTTAATTACAGGAGCTACAAGTGGAATAGGAAAATCTACAGCAATATTATTTGCAGCAAATGGCATACAACTTATTTTATGCGGCAGAAGACAAGAAAGGCTTGATGCTTTACAGCAAGAGCTTAGTAAGGTGACTAAGGTGCATACACTTAATTTTGATGTTCGAGAAAAAGAAGCTGTTTTTACTTCAATAGCTTCTTTGCCAGCTGAATTTTTAAACATAGATATTTTAATAAATAATGCAGGTAATGCTCATGGCTTAGATACTATCGATAGTGGTAGTGTTGAAGATTGGGATGCAATGCTCGATATTAATGTTAAAGGCTTATTATATGTCTCAAAAGCTATTATACCTAAAATGATAGAAAGAAAATCAGGACATATAATTAATATTGGCTCTACGGCAGGTAAAGAAGTTTACCCTAAAGGAAATGTGTATTGCGGAAGTAAGCATGCTGTGGATGCAATCACAAAAGGTATGTTGATGGATCTAAACCCTCATGGAATTAGAGTTGGTGGCATTCACCCTGGTTTGGTAGAAACCGAGTTCAGTAATGTGCGTTTTAAGGGTGATGATGAAAAAGCGGAAAATGTTTATAAAGGTTTCAATCCATTAAAACCTGAAGACCTTGCTGATATTATACATTTCGTAGTTACTAGGCCATATCATGTTAATATATCAGACTTAGTAGTTATGCCAACAGCACAAGCATCAGCAACAATAGTAAATAAGAATTTATGATTAATAAACGCTTGCTCGTAAAAAATCTTCTTGCACATAATGATGAGAATAGTTTTTATGATAAAAAGCGTTTTATTGAAATTGGAGAAAGAGAAGGTAAAGCTAAATTTCTAAAACACGTTTGTGCACTCGCTAATAGTAATCCAGAAAATAATTCTTTTATTGTTATAGGTGTAGAAGATGAAGACAACAAAATTGTTGGTGTAGATTTTTTTGATGATAGTAAGATTCAAAATCTAGTAAATGCTTATTTAGATAATCCACCATTAATCTCTTATGAGAACATTCCTTTTCCGCATTTGCCAGAAGGTAAAGTAGTTGGTTTGGTGACTATTAAATCCGCTAAAAAAATATGCTCTCTTCGAAAAAACATTTGGAAATATTATGGAGGTTCTGTTTTTTTTAGAGAAGGTAGTATTAGCTTGCCAAAAGCATATGGCGTTAGTTTGGTCGATATTAATTCTGAAGCAGTTGCGACTATAGAACTTCATGCACGTAATAACATCGAATTAACTTTAGATGGGGTTATCGATTTTATAAATAATCGGCATAGAGATTTAAAAAGTAATTATAAAGTATTTAAAGAGCAATTTGTTGTCTGTTGGGCGGGTCATGAAAAAAAAGTTAAAAAAGACACGTATTATTCGAGAGTAGATATTGAGTTAATAAACGAGCAAGTAAAATTATTTTACTCAGCATTAGACGAGGTATCTATTTCTTTTAATGAGCATGCTTTTACAATCGTAGAATATATACAATTGGGTATAAGTAAGGAGCAAAAATACTATCCATTAGAGCGTGTTGTAATTACTTTCGAAGATAATGGCACCTACCAAATAAAAAGTAAATTACTTTTTGAAGCACCGCAATATGATAAAAAAACCTTGTACCACATTTTTAATGCAAACAATGCATTAATCGAAAAACTAAGTAAAAACCCCAGTTTGGTCCTGTCTGAGTCGGAAGATTTAGAATATTTGGCGGCCACTTATTTAATCTGTTATTTAAATGGCTTTGAAGAAGCAAAACAACAGATGGAAAAAGCTAGGTCAATTTTAAAGAAAACAAATGCGAAGGCATATCAATCTTTAAAGGATTCATTACGCGTTTTACGAAAAATTAAATACAGCTAAAACATATTTATTATAATTCGGTAATGTGTAAAATAGGAACTTTATTAATGGTGTAAATAATCTTTTGTTTTAAAAAAACATTTTTTTAAACTAAACTAGGCATATCTATTGTGGTGTATTTAGGAATTAAGTATCTTGATAAAAATTAAAAAAAACACTATTCAAATGGGATTATTTGATGAGATTAAAAAAAAATTAAGCCACGAGTTTATAGATATTATAGAATGGCTTGATGCTACAGATGATACTATAGTGCATCGTTTTGAACGTTATCAAAACGAAATTAAAAATAATGCAAAGTTAATTGTAAGAGAGGGTCAAATAGCTGTCTTTATTAATGAGGGGCAACTTGCAGATGTTTTTAAGCCAGGGACATATACTTTAAATACACAGAATTTACCACTTTTAACAACCTTGAAGGGTTGGAAATATGGATTTGATAGTCCGTTTAAAGCTGAAGTATACTTTGTAAATACAACTTTGTTTACTGATGAAAAATGGGGAACTAAGAATGCAATTATTTTGAATGATGATCGCTTTGGTTTAACTGAAATTAGAGCTTTCGGGACATATAGTTTTAGAATACAAGATGCTGGTAAATTTGTTGTAGATGTAGTTGGCACCGATGGTAACTTTACTAATTATGAGGTAAACGAACATTTAAAAAGTTTAATTGTAACCCGTTTTACTGATACTGTTGGCGAGGCTAAATTGCCAATTGAACTATATGCAGCGAACACTTCTGAATTGTCTGAAACATGCCAAGAAGTAATGCAGCCAGAATTTGGTCGTATTGGTATCTTGTTAGAGAGGTTCTATATCGAAAATGTGTCGATGCCAGAAGAACTTAAAAAAGAAATTTTTGAGTATAGTAGGTTAGATAAATTAGATATGAATAAGCTTACGCAGTTTAAAACGGCAAAAGCAATTGAAGAAGCTGCAAAAAACGAAGGTGGAACAGCCGGTGCAGGTATGGGTATGGGTATGGGCTTTGCGTTAGCTCAGCAAATGGGAGGAATGATGAACCCGCAAATGGGACAAAATAATACTATGAACACTCAGGCATCAATGCCACCACCAATGCCTGCTCAAGTACAATATCATTATGCTGTAAATGGTGCTCAAATGGGGCCTATTCCAATCGAAAAATTGAAAGAATTATTTGCTAATAGAACAATTAATAAAGATTCTTTAATTTGGAAACAAGGAATGGCAAATTGGAGTGCGCTTCAAGAAATTGAAGAGTTAAAAGCATTTTTAGGTGGTAATACACCGCCACCATTGCCACAATAAAATTTATAGATAAGCTTATATAATAACTACCATTTAATTTTTTTGAATGGTAGTTTCTTTTAAAAATGGAAGAAACTTTTTCATCAGAACAAAAAAAAGGATGCGCTAATTGCGGCGCAGAATTAAAGTTTAAACCAGGTTCGCACCAATTAAAGTGTGAGTACTGCGGTTATGAAGAATTTATAGAGCAAACAAAAAGTAGCTTTGAAGAGTTAGAGCTTGAGCATTACTTGAGGGTCGTAGGTGAAAATGCTTATACAGAAACTATAGATTTATTACATTGCAAAAATTGTGGAGCAAACCAACATGTCGAAGAAAATTATAAATCTTTAGGTTGTGTTTATTGCAGCGAGCCTTTAATTCGAGAAGATATTGAGAAAGAAGGTTGGATATTACCAGGAGCGCTTGTCCCATTTCAAATAGATAGTTTAAAAGCCAAGCAGATTTTTAAAAACTGGGTAGGTGGTCTTTGGTTTGCGCCAAATAAATTAAAAAAGGCTGCTTTAGATGCAGAGGGTTTGCATGGTCTTTATATACCGCATTGGACTTTTGATGCTAATTTATATGCGTCATATCAAGGGCAAAGAGGTGATTATTATTATGAAAATCAGACTTATAGAACTAAGAATGGTACGCAAACTCGGCAAGTTCGAAAAACACGCTGGTCGAGTGCATCAGGTTCAGTTTCTGGTTTTATAGATGATATTTTGATAAATGCATCAGAAAAAAAAAGAAGAGATATACCAAGTAAAATTGCAAATTGGAACTTAAATGAATTAGTGGTTTTTAACTCTAAATACCTTTCAGGTTTTGTGACTGAAAAATATACAGTATCATTAAAAGATGGCCATCATCAATCTTTTCAAGAAGCAAAAAATATTGCTTACAATTGGATAAGGCAAGATATTGGAGGAGATACACAACGTGTAGATAATGCTAATATTAAATTGGCTGATGAAACTTTTAAGCATATTCTTGTTCCAGTTTATATAAGTAGCTATAGGTATAACGCTAAAGATTATCACTTTTATGTAAACGGTCAAACGGGTGCAATAAGTGGGGTTAGACCTTATTCTTTCTGGAAAATTTTCTTTTTAGTCTTATTTATAGTATTAATAATAGTAGTAATTACGATTTTTGCAAAATGAAAAGGACATTAGTAATTGGAGATATCCATTCTGGCTTAAAAGCTTTAGAGCAACTTTTAGAGAGAGCAGAGGTTACAAAAAATGATCATTTAATATTTTTAGGTGATTATGTAGATGGTTGGAGTCAGGCGGTTGAAACAATTGATTTTTTAATCGAATTGAATAAAAAACACAAGTGTACATTCATACGTGGTAATCATGATGAGTTTTGTAAATCGTGGTTGCTAAAAGAAGGTGATAATCCAGAGTGGTTCAAACACGGAGGTGAAGCAACCATAAATTCGTATGCTAAAGCAGATAAGCAAACAATAGATAATCATGTTCAGTTTTATGAAGGCTTGAATAATTATTATTTAGATGATAATGATCGTTTGTTTCTTCATGCAGGATTCACTAACTTAAAAGGAATAGAATTTGAGTATTTTAAAAAAACGTTCTATTGGGATCGAACTTTGTGGGAGATGGCACTTTCATTAAATCCGAATTTAAAAGAAGATGATATTCTTTACCCCAAAAGGCTTAAAAATTATAAAGAAATATATATAGGGCATACGCCAGTAACAAGAATAGGAAAAACAGAACCTCAGAATGCGGCTAATGTATGGAATATAGATACTGGAGCGGCTTTTAAAGGACCATTATCTATCTTAGATGTGGAAACTAAGAAAGTATGGCAAAGTGACCCTGTTTATACATTTTACCCTGATGAGACAGGAAGAAACTAACTTTGTTAAAAATTGACGGCTAGACAAGTGTTGTTTAGTGTATTATACCGAACTTTGTAAAAAATAGATTATGTCAGCAAAAAATATTAGAATAGAAGTAATGCGGACAATTGAGGAGAAAGTAAATGGTTTTATAGATCAGTACTTAATCCCGATTAATGAAATTTGGCAACCAACAGACTTTTTGCCAGATTCGCAAAGCGAAGGATTCTTAGATGCTGTTAAGCAAATACAAGAAGAATCAAAAGAATTAGGATACGACTTTTGGGTAACCATGGTTGCAGATACAATTACTGAAGAAGCATTACCTACATACGAATCTTGGTTGATGGATGTTGAAGGTGTTGATCAGCATGGTGAAAATAAAAACGGATGGTCTAAATGGGTACGTAACTGGACGGCAGAAGAGAACCGCCATGGTGATGTGCTTAATAAGTATTTATACCTTTCAGGAAGGGTAAATATGAAAGAAGTTGAAATAACTACGCAGCACCTTATTGCTGATGGTTTTGATATTGGTACAGATAGAGACCCGTACAAAAATTTTATATACACATCATTTCAAGAGTTAGCTACTAATATTTCCCATAAAAGAGTTGGACAAATGGCTAAAAAGGGTGGTAACGTTCTTCTCGGAAAAATGTGTACTATAATTGCAGGAGACGAAATGCGCCATCACTTAGCGTATAGAGAGTTTGTAAAATGTATTTTTGAACACGATCCAAGTCAAATGATGTTAGCATTTGCTGATATGATGAAGAAAAAGATTGTTATGCCTGCTCATTTTTTACGTGAATCTGGTGGAGAAATCGGTACTGCTTTCGAAAACTTCTCTAATTGTGCACAGCGCTTAGGGGTATATACAGCAATGGATTATATTGAAATTTTAAAGAAACTAAATTCTTATTGGGAAATAGATAATATAAGAGCTTTAAATGATGATGCGGAACGTGCTAGAGATTATTTGATGAAATTGCCACAACGTTTAGAGCGTATTGCAACAAGAATGAAACAACCAGATGATCAATATCTATTTAAATGGGTAGAAGCTAACGGTAGATTGTAATATTACAAATAAAAAAAGTCCAGTTTTAAAACTGGACTTTTTTGTTTTAGAAAGGCTTAGTATTATAATTTTCCACCTTTATGTTCGCTTTGCCATTTGGCTAATTCTTTCCATTTACCTTCGTAACACATTTTAGCTTGTATTGGCCAAGATGCAGGGTCGTGTATTTTATAACGAGTTCCTCCGCCATCTAATACTTTTTGACATTCTGATACTTTTGCATTAGAGAGTGCTTTCCAAGTTTTTATACCAGCATCTTTAAACATACCTTCTATTTTAGGGCCAATACCTTCAACCAGTTTTAAATCATCTTGCTTTACGGTTTTGCCAAATGCTACTTTAGCAGCCAAAGCGTCAAATGCAATAGTCGGTGTAACCGGAGCCACTATAGGAGGTTCAACCACAGGAGGTGTTGCTACAAATGACGATTTTGTGGTAACAGGCGCAGGAGCAACAGGTGTAGCTAATTTTCTAGTACAAGCAGCAAGATCTGATTCTAATTTTGTGTTTTTATCGTGGCATGATTTTAATTCGGCAGAATTATCGATTGTGATGCTGCTAGATTTTCCAATTAAATAACCAAGAATTCCACAAATTAGACCTACTAAAGCTGGAATTAGCCAACACCAAATATTTAAATTTTCAAAGTTCATTGTATTATGTATTTATTGATTAGTTATATTTTTAGTTTAGAGTAACTACTGTTCTTCTGTTTTGACTGCGGCCTTCTTCGGTAGTGTTACTGGCAATAGGTACATCTGGACCTTTTGATGAGGTTACTATTTTTGCATCTGAAATACCATTGCTTATTAAATAAGATTTTGCGAAATCTGCTCTTTCTAAACCTAACCTAATATTTGTAGCTCTTTGTCCTTGACTGTCCGTATGGCCAGTTGCACTGCACTTTGCTCCATCAACTTTATCAAGGTATCTAGATATATCTGCAATTTTTTGTCGTTGTTCAGTAGTTAAATTTATCGATGCTTCACCAGTATTGAAATTTAAAACCAAAGGGTCATCTTTAACTTTATCATATAAAGCTTTTAGCTCTTCAGCTAAATCAGCAGTTTCCCCAGAAATAGAGTATGTAACAGGGCCTAGGTAGACGTTGTCATCACCACTAACCATATCATCATTTAATTTTCCAGAAATGTTTAAAGTTGATGATGCTATTCCTTTTTCAACTAAATAATTTTTAACAGCATTAGCTCTTGCTATACCTAAATTAGGATAGGCAGATTTGTTTGCTTCATCGCCTTTGTAGTAGCCAGTAATATTTAAAACTTTACCAGTGTTTGTTGTTATGTAATCTTTTAACCCTGAGATTCCTTTTTCAACTTTTTCAGATAGTGGTAGTAAAATTGAAGACGAAGACATGTTGAAGTTAAAATTATCATTAGTTTCATATGCATAATCACCATCATTAAAAGAAAAAGGGTAAGATGTTGATGTTGGTTTGGTTTCTGAAGGTGTTGGGGTAACTTCATTAGTGGTTTCATCTTTTACAGAAGTGCCGCAAGTGCTACAACATGAAATGTAAAAGTAAGTACCTAATAAAATAGTAAGTAAGATACCTATTAGATAAGTTGTTTTTTTGGTCATTGTTAGTAGTTATTTAGTGTTAACTATAGCAAAGTATTAAAAAAAACGTTAAAATACTGAATTATTGTGTATTAAATATTCATTATCAAATAGATACCTTTTTGTTTTATCTACTTTTGAAGTGTAATTTGTGCAATAAATCACACTATTTATATACGTTTGATGTTTAAGAGAGGAAATAAAAAAACTTCTATTTCTCCCGATAAAATTTCGGAATTGAAATAGAAGTTTTGAATTGAATCTTAAAAAAGTTTAGATCAAATATTTAAACTTTTAAGAATTAGTAATATGTTAAAAAACCCGCATTGGAATGTTTAAACTAATGCTGGGTTTTTTTATAAATCGAATTTTATGCCTTGTGCTAATGGCAATTCTGTAGTGTAATTTATTGTATTTGTTTGTCTTCTCATGTAAACTTTCCAAGCATCTGAACCAGATTCTCTTCCGCCTCCTGTTTCTTTTTCACCTCCAAAGGCGCCACCAATTTCAGCTCCTGAAGTACCGATGTTTACATTAGCAATACCACAATCTGATCCGTTAACAGATAAAAAAGCTTCGGCCTCACGTAAGTTATTAGTCATAATAGCAGAAGAAAGACCTTGTGCTACACCATTTTGTACTTCTAAAGCACTGTTCACATCTCCAGAATATTTTAATAAATATAAGATAGGAGCAAATGTTTCATGCTGTACAATTTCAAAAGAATTATCAGCTTCAGCAATAGCAGGTTTTACATAACAACCACTTTCGTAACCATTACCTTCTAGTACGCCGCCTTCAACAATAATATTACCACCTTCAACCACAACTTTTTCTAATGCAGCTGTGTACATTGCTACAGCATCTTTATCAATAATAGGACCTACATGATTATTTTCATCTAATGGGTTACCTATGCGTAATTGTCCATAAGCAGCTACTACAGCGTCTTTAACCTTATCATACATAGATTCGTGTATAATTAACCTGCGTGTAGATGTACAACGTTGTCCTGCAGTACCAACTGCTCCGAAGACAGCTCCGATAACCGTCATTTTAATATCAGCATCAGGTGTAACGATAATAGCATTATTGCCACCTAATTCTAAAAGAGTTTTTCCAAGTCTACCAGCAACAGTTTGTGCAACAATTTTACCCATTCTTGTTGATCCTGTAGCAGAAACTAATGGAATTCTATTATCTGTGGTCATCATTTCACCCACATTATAATCGCCATTAATTAAATTACAAATACCTTCAGGTAAATCGTTTGCCGCAAAAACTTCAGCAGCTATATTCTGACAAGCAATACCGCAAATTGGTGTTTTTTCAGATGGTTTCCAGACACATACATCACCACAAATCCAAGCTAATGCAGTATTCCAAGCCCAAACAGCAACAGGAAAGTTAAAAGCAGATATAATACCTACTACTCCTAATGAGTGGTATTGTTCGTACATTCTGTGACCTGGGCGTTCAGAGTGCATTGTTAAACCATGTAATTGTCTTGATAAACCTACAGCAAAATCACAGATGTCAATCATTTCTTGAACCTCGCCTAAACCTTCTTGGTAAGATTTTCCCATTTCATAAGAAACTAATTTCCCTAAGGCTTCTTTTTTCTCACGTAATTTATCTCCAAATTGACGAACTATCTCACCACGTAAAGGGGCAGGCATTGTTCTCCAAGTTTTAAAAGCTGAAGTTGCAGTAGTCATTACTTTGTCATAATCTGCTTTTGTAGTTGTAGATACTTTTGCGATTAGTTGCCCATCTACAGGTGAAAAAGATGAAATTTCATTACCAGAACCAAAAGTTTTAGATCCAGTAGATGTACCACTGTTTATTTCATTTACACCCAAAGTTTTTAGGGCTTCTTTAATACCGAAATCTTTTGCTATGTTTGACATTTTATAACTTTTTTTTGATTTTTTGTTACATTTTTATCAAAGTTACAAATATAAAGTGTATTAATTCGCTTTTTAAAGTGATATAAATTATTGAATAAATATCAATATTATACCTATTAAAGCGGGTAATCCTTGAAGGAAGAATATTTTTTTATCGGCTGTAAATGAGCCGTAAACACCTGCTATTACTACACATGTTAAAAAAAATAAAGAAATATTATTTTTCCACTCCATGTTTGATATAAAGAATGTCCAAATTAAACCAGCAGCTAAAAAGCCATTATACAAACCTTGGTTTGCAGCCATTGCTTTAGTTGGTGTAAATAGGTCTTTTGGGAATTTGCTAAAAACTTTTGGACCTTTTGTTGTCCAGGCAAACATTTCGAACCACATTATATACAAATGGAAAAAGGCTACAAATGCGATTACTACTTTCAGCGCTATATTCATAATTATTCTTTAGAGATAAAACGTTGGTCAACAGGCATTACTGTATCACAATTGTCACAAGTTCTTAATTCTTTAGAGCTATAAAAATGCTTAAAGTGCCCTAAAAAATCTTTTTCAATATCATTAAGAGTAAAATAGGCTTCATATAGTTTGTGATTGCAATTGTCACAGAACCATAAAAGACCATCATCTATATTCATATGGTTTCTTTTTCGCTCGATCACCAGACCGATAGAATTCTCATGACGCACTGGCGAGTGTGGTATTTTTGCAGGGTGTAAATACATGTCTCCAGGGCCTAATAGCATCGTTTTTTTTATACCATCTTCTTGTATATGTACTTCGATATTACCTTCTAATTGATAAAATAATTCCTCTGTTTCATTGTAATGATAATCTTTTCGTGCATTTGGTCCTGCAACAACCATTACAATATAATCTCCAGCGTCTTTATATAGATTTTTATTTCCTACAGGAGGTTTTAGGGTGTCTCTATTTTCAGATATCCACTTATTAAGATTGAAAGGAGGTGCTATTGCCATTTTTTACGAAAGTTAAAAAAAACTATTGACAAAATCTTTAAAAACCAACAAGCGTTAATATAAAGTAATAAGCTTGTTGGTTTATATATGTATGCTTATTTAAAATAGAAGTTATTTATAAAATAACTCAGTAAAATAAAATTCGCCATTGTTGTCTTTTTTAACGCTTATAGCTGTATGAGTATAATTTCCTTCTATTGATTTTCTGTGTGTTGTGCTTTTAAGCCAGTTTTCAAAAGCTATTCTTGCCGTTTTATAATTTTTTGCAACATTTTCAGAAACTTCAATAGCATCTACTTCTGCAGAAACATTTGAAGCTCTTGTGCTAAAATTATCATGATTAATATCTCCTTTTGATATCATATAGTCAGTATGCAAGTTTGCGTGCTTATATGCTACGGTGCTATATATAAAAGGGTTGTGATCTATTGATAGCCTGTGATTATTAATAATCTCTAATAATTCTTTTTCTACTGTAATAGCATTCTCAGATTCTATTATATAAGTATTATCTAAAGATTCTTCGCCACAAGAACTAACTAGAAATACAAATAAAACCAAGAATGCATAATGCAATCTCATTTTCATAATTGTCTTATTTGTAAGCAGGAAAGAGTAGAAAATGGGGTTTTCGTGTTCTCTTGATTCTCGTAAATCAGTTTCGAAAGATTGAGCTTTTTTTTTAGAAAAGCATAAGCTTTTTTACTTTTTCGATGAAATACAGATTCTTTTTTATTTATGTAATCATAACCTTACGTTCAATGATTACCTTTAGTTTGTTTTGCTTCATTAATTAAATATTCAATTAATAAAAAGGAATTACTAAAAGCATATAAAATATATTTCACTGTTTTCAGTTAGTAACTAGAGCCAATAACCTTTTATTTTTACGACATAAAAACCACTTTATGAAATTCAAAAATATTTATTTAGTACTTTTCATCTTATTTATTTTTGGATGTAAAGAAAAATCTAACACTACTGAAGATCAGTTAAATAATCTTAACCAGTATCAAGACTATGTTACAGAGGTTACACATGGTATTATTTCTTCAACAAGCGATGTTCGTGTAGTTTTAAAAACACCAATTGATTCTTGGAACACAGGTGACGAATTAGATAATGATTTATTTACAATTTCACCAAAAGTTGAGGGTAAAGTTATTGTTTTAGATAATCGTACTATTTCATTTATTCCGAAAAACAAACTAAAACAAAATACAGAATATACTTTAAACTTGAGGTTGGATAAGCTTATTAAAAATCTTCCTGAAGATTTTCAAGAGTTTAGTTTTTTAGTAAAAACAATAGAACAAAAATTTAATATTTATACAAACGAATTGCAATCGTCATCAAAAGACAAACAGTACTTAGAAGGGCAACTTCGTAGTGCGGATATTCTTTCGTTAGAAGATGTGAAAGATTTTATTACAGTAAAAAATAACGGAAAAAATATACAAGTAAAGTTCGATGATGCAGTTAAAGAAGGAACTGTATTTCAATTTAAAATTGATAATATAGTGCGTTCTGAAAATGATACGGAGTTAGAAGTTTCTTGGGATGGTTCAAAGCACGATATAAATAGCTCTGGAAATAACAAAATAATAATTCCAGGTAAAAATAACTTTACAGTACTAAGTGTAACTGTTGAGCGATCAGATAGACCTGTTGTTCTTGTTAATTTTTCAGATCCATTAAAAAAAGGTCAAAATTTTAAAGGGCTTGTTGTTTTAGAAGGCAATAATAGTTTAAAATATGGGGTAAATGGTAATACTTTAAAAGTTTATCCATCATCAGATAATGTTGGATCTATTTTATTAGAAGTGTTTAACGGAATTGAAAGTATTGATGGCTTTAAGTTAAAAAATAAATTTGAAGAGCGTATTGCTTTCGAAGAAATTAAACCACAAGTTAGGTTACTTTCAAATGGTACAATTTTACCATCGTCTACGAATCTGAAAATAAATTTTGAAGCCGTAAACTTAAAATATGTAGACGTAAGTGTTTTGCGTATTTACGAAAGTAATATTTTGCAATTTCTTCAATATAACGACTTAAACGGAAGCTCTAATTTAAAAAGCGTAGCAAGACCAGTTGCTACTAAAAGGTTAGAGTTGCAAAATAGTTTATCTGTAAATAATGGAAAATGGTCGGCACATGCTTTAGACTTAAAATCAATTATAACACCTGAAAAAGGAGCCATTTATAGAGTAGAGTTTTCTTTTAAACCAGCATATAGTTTATATAAATGTCAATCGACAAATTTCGAAACCGAAACTGAAGATGTTGATAATTACGATGAAGAAACTGAAGATAGCTCTTGGGATGGTGTTGAAGAGTATTATGATGACTATTATTATAATTACGATTGGGATGAAAGAGATAACCCTTGTAGCACATCATATTATCATGATAAAAAAGTAAACATAAACATATTAGCTTCTGATATTGGTGTTACTATAAAAAAGGGCGTTAATAAAAGCTACTTTATAGCGGTAAGCGATATTATTAGTACACAACCAATTGGAGGGGTAAATGTAACTTTCTATAATTACCAACAACAAGTTGTTGGTACGGTAACTACTGAAGCAGATGGCACATCTATGTATGATGCAAAAAACAACCAAGCGTTTTTTGCAGTTGCCGAAAAAAACGGAGAAAAAACATATGTAAAACTTAACGATGGTAATGTATTATCAGTAAGTAAGTTTGATGTTTCTGGAGTGCAATTACAAAAGGGAATTAAAGGTTTTATTTTTGGAGAAAGAGGAGTTTGGAGACCAGGAGACAAAATTTATTTATCATTCATGTTAAATGATAATGCAAATAAATTACCAGCAAATCATCCTGTAAAATTAGAACTGATGAATCCTTATAATAAAGTGATTCATAGAGAAGTAAAAACAAACGGATTAAATAATTTTTATCATTTTAACTTAAAAACAGATGAGAATGCACCAACAGGTAATTGGTTAGCAAAAGTATCAGTAGGTGGGGCATCATTTACTAAAACAATCAAAATAGAAACGATTAAGCCTAATAGATTAAAAATTAAAAGCGACTTTGGTAAAACTATTTTAAAAGGTTCCCAACCTATTAAGGGTAGTATGGAAGTGAAGTGGCTACATGGTGCAATAGCTAAAAATTTAAATACAGATATTTCTGCTAAATTCAATGCAACGGTAACGGCTTTTAAAACTTTTCCAGGCTATGTGTTTGATGATCCAACGCGTAAATTTTCAGTAGAAGATCAAGTTGTTTTTGATGGAAAAATAGATGCAGATGGAAAAGCTAGTTTTAGCATCAACCCTCAGTTAGATGGGAATGCTCCTGGAATGCTAAATGCGGCATTTGTAACTAAAGTTTACGAAAATGGAGGAGATTTTAGTACCGATGTATTTACTAAACCATACTCTCCTTACACTACTTATGTGGGTTTAAATGTGCCAAAAGGAGACAAGAATAGGGGAATGTTATTAACAGATATAAAACACAAATTTGAAGTTGTTACTGTTGATGAAGATGGAAAACCAAAAGCTACTAAAAACTTAAAAGTATCCATACATAAAGTAAGTTGGAGATGGTGGTGGGATAATTCTGCAGACAATTTATCATCATATAGCAGCAGTGAGTACCATGAGAAAGTTTTTGATGAAACAATTAGTACAGCTACAAACGGTAAAGGTACTTTTGAGTTTGAGTTAAAATATCCTGATTGGGGTAGGTATTTAGTTAGAGTTGAAGACGAAAACGGAGGTCATGCAACAGGTAAAACAGTTTATATTGATTGGCCAGGTTGGGCAGGTAAATCACAAAAAAATGATCCATCTGCAGCTACAATGTTATTGTTCTCTACAGATAAAGAAAATTATAACGTTGGTGATAAGGCTATTGTAACTTTCCCAAGTTCAGAAGGAGGAAGAGCACTTGTAACCGTAGAAAATGGTAGTGAGGTTTTAGAATCTTTATGGGTAGAAACTACTAAAGGTGAAACGAAATTTGAATTGCCAATTACAAAATTATATACACCAAACATCTATATAAATATTGCGTCATTACAACCGCATGCATCTACGTTAAACGACTCTCCAATACGTATGTATGGTGTTGTAGGTGTTAATGTCGAAAACCCAAATACACGTTTAGAACCACAAATTTCAATGCCAGATGTTTTACGTCCAGAAGAAAGCATTACAGTAAAAGTTGATGAAAAGAATAATAAAGCAATGACCTATACTATTGCTATTATTGATGAAGGACTTTTAGATTTAACTCGATTTAAAACACCAGATGCTTGGAGTACTTTTTATGCGAAAGAAGCTCTAGGTGTAAAAAGTTGGGATATTTTTGATGATGTTATTGGCGCTTTTGGAGGTAGAATTGACCAGGTTTTTGCTATTGGTGGTGATGATGAGTTAGCAGGAGCTAAAAATAAAAAAGCAAACAGATTTGAACCAATGGTACTTCATTTAGGACCATATAGTCTAAAAAAGGGAGAGTCTAAAACACATAAACTTAAAATTCCTAAATATGTAGGTTCGGTAAGAACAATGGTTATTGCTAGTAATCAAAATGAGGAAGCATATGGATTTTCAGAAAAAACAACTCCTGTTCGTAAACCTTTAATGATTTTAGCTTCGTTACCTCGTAAAATCACGCCTGGTGAAAAGGTTACTTTACCAGTAACTGTTTTTGCGATGGAAAAAAAGGTTAAAAATGTAACCATAAAAATTAAAAAAGATGATGCGTTTACAGTTTCTGGCGAATCGTCGCAAACTATAGCTTTCGATCAACCAGATGAAAAAATGGTGTATTTTAATTTAGATGTATCTGAATTTAAAGGTATCGGAAAAGTAATTGTAGAAGCATCTGGAGGAGGAGAAAAAGCATCTTTTGAAATACCTATAGATGTTGTAAATCCAAATCCGTTAACATCAGAAATTAATGACCTTGTATTAGAGGCAAATAGCAGTCAAACTGTGAGTTTAGAAACCTTTGGTATTAAAGGCAGTAATACTGCTCAAATAGAGTTTTCAACACTACCTCCGATGAGTTTTAACGGTAGAATGAAATATTTAATTAGGTATCCTCATGGTTGTGTAGAACAAACGACATCTGCAGCATTTCCGCAGTTGTATTTGAATGATATTTTTGATTTAACATCTGCTAAGAAAAGTGAAACTCAAAAAAATATAGAACGTGCAATTAAGCGTTTAGGAGGCTTTCAAAAGCCAAACGGCGGATTTTCATACTGGCCAGGTTTAAGTTCTACTGACGATTGGGGTACAACATACGCAGGTCATTTTTTGATAGAGGCAGAGAAAAAAGGATATGTGCTGCCTATCGGTTTCAAATCGTCATGGGTTAAATATCAACAAAACGTATCAAAGCAATGGAGGTCGGGTTCTAGTAATTCAGATTTAGCACAGGCATATCGTTTGTATACTTTAGCACTCTCTGGTAATGCTGATGTAGCATCAATGAACCGATTACGTGAAACAAAAGTACTATCAAACGAAGCTAAATTTAGATTAGCAGCGGCTTATGGTTTAGTAGGGCAGGCTAGTGTTGCTAAAGAAATTTTAAATACAACTAAAATAGACTTTGAAGGGTACAAGTATAATTATAGTACTTATGGCTCATCTGATAGAAATAGAGCAATGGCTTTAGAAACTTATATTATATTAAAAGATAAAGTAAAAGCTCGAGAGTTAGCAAAAACTATAGCATCAAGATTAAAGGAAAAGCAATGGATGAGTACACAAAGCACGTCATATTCTTTACTTGCTATGGGTAAATTTGCAGACATGGTTGGTGGTAAAGGCGTAAAAGCATCTTATACAGTTAATGGAAAGTCAGAAAGTCTAAGTAGTCCTAAAACATTAGCAAACAGACCAGTTGTCGTGAAAAAAGGAACGAATACTATTGAGTTGAAAAACCTAGATGGTAATATTTTATATGTGAGTGTAATTAATAATGGAATTTTACCTGTAGGAGAAGAGAAGGCTATACAGCGTAACCTTTCAGTTCAATCAAAATTTAAAAGTAGAGACGGCTCATTGTTAGATGTGGCAACTATTACACAAGGAACAGATTTTATTGCTGAGGTTTCTATTACAAATACGACTGGTAATGCGATTAAAAACATGGCATTAACAGAGATTTTTCCTAGTGGTTGGGAAATTGTAAATACTAGATTTACTGATTTTGGTGACTTTGCACAGAATGATGTAACTTATACAGATTTGCGTGATGATCGTGCGAGCTTCTATTTTGATATGAAGAAAAACGAAACTAAAACATTTAGAATTTTATTAAATGCATCTTATTTAGGTACATATTACTTGCCAGGTGTTCAAGTAGAAGCTATGTATGATAATGATTATATAGCTAGAACTAAAGGCCAATGGGTTAAAGTAAGCCAATAGAAAAACATTTAGCACTAAAAAAAAGCCAAACTTTATACGAAAATAAAGTTTGGCTTTTTTTAGTTTAATTATTTGTTAGGCAGATTCTTTTGATATTTTTTCTTTAGCCCATTCAATTGCATTGTCTAATGAATTAAATCTTTCAATCTTATTTTTTGTAAATATTTTTTCTAAAATAGCATTTTTCCACCCTTTTTCTGAATAGCTAACAATAGCGTATCCTAAAAGATTATATTTCATTTTATAAAAACGAATCCAATCTGCGGGTTTAACAGAATATGTGTTTATCCGATTTGTAATATAAATAAGTTTTCCTCCATTATTGTCATACAAATTAGCAATTTCGGTTGTAATCATCTCTCCTTGATTTTCCCAAGTATAAATGATTCCTTCTTCAATTTCGGCCACAATAAAACCATCAAATAAATAATAATCCCCGAAAGGATAATTTAATTCTGTTATTATTTCGCTGTAATATTTTGAAGTTTTTAAGCTATTCAAACGATTTGATTTATAATTTGTAAGAATATAACTACAAATTATAGATTTTATTTTATTTTTCGATAAAACTGGTTCAAAAAACGATGAACAACAAATCTCTTCTAAATATCAAGGGGAAAAGTGCAACAATCAGGTTATAAGTATTTTATGTAGTTATTCTTTATTTTTTGTGTGTAATACGGCATTAAAAACGAAAGCTCCTATTTCTTTTACAGGCTCATAAAGTCTAGATTCTTTTTTAGTTTCTTCATTAACTAAATTTGTAGCATTATCTAGTCTGTCAAAAAACACCAAAACAGCACCTATAATTACCGCAACCTTTAATGTGCCAAAAACACCGCCGGCAATTTTATTTAAAACCCCAAGCATAGCAAAGTCTGCTACTTTCGTTAAAAGCCTTGCGGAATAATGGATGGCTAAAACAATAACAATAAATGTAATAACGAACGAAGCTATATTCATGTACTTTTCATCCCAATCAAAATTTTGAGATAAATAATCACCAGCGATGTACGAAAAATGGATTGTTCCGTAAATTCCAGCAATTAATGCTACTAAAGAAGCTAATTCTACAAATAAACCATTTTTTAACCCTTTGTATAATCCCCAAATTAACAATAAGCCCAAAACAATGTCTAAAAAATTCATAATGTTATGTTTGGAGCAAATATAGAACTTTGATTTGTACCTTTGAAATCAGAATTTATGATTTAAATTACAGGTAAGAGACCTTTTAAGTAATACCTGTAAAGTAAGTTATAGATAAGATACGATAAGCAAAATGGCAAGAGATATACAATTAAAAGAACGTTGGGATATATTAATAGAGAAACTATCTGCACAATTTTCTGATGGAGATCCATTAGAATTAGATGCTATTATATATTTAGTAGGGGTTCAAGAACTAGGCAAATACCATAGAACGTACAAAAAAGACGAAAAATTAGATTTAATGCATATTGCAATTTGTAGGCTTTTAGAGCCTTACGGATTTTATGAATTTGATTATTTTGATGAAGAAGGTTGGCCTCATTACACCATAAAAGAAGAATTGCCAGCACTAAAAGCAGGTGAGCAATCTGTTTTAATGAAAGAAGCAATTGTAAATTATTTTATTGATAAAGAGTACATCAGCTAAAAAAATGGAAAAACCATACTATGCAGTAATATTTACATCAACAAGAACCAGTGGTGATCATGGATATGGCGAAATGGCTGAAGAAATGGAAAGGCTAGCAAAAAATCAATCTGGGTTTTTAGGAATAGAAAGTGCCAGAGAATCTGTTGGTATAACTGTTAGTTATTGGACCAGTTTAGCTGCGATTGCTGATTGGAAGACAAATGCAGACCATTTATTTGCACAAAGAAAAGGTGTTACAGATTGGTATAAATGGTATAAAGTACGCATTTGTTTAGTGGAGAGAGAGTATGAATTTGAGAAGTAACAGCTTAATACGTGAAAGAAAAAATTCTCCAATTTTTAAAAAACAACCTCAAAAAAACTATAGCAATAGCTGTGTTGTTAGTGGCATATTATTTATGCTTACCAAAAATTCTTTTTACAGCTCCTACAGCAACTGTAGTAGAGAGTAAGCAGGGTGTTTTGTTGGGGGCTAAAATTGCCGATGATGGGCAGTGGCGTTTTCCAGTAGTAGACAGTGTGCCCATAAAATTCAAAACTTGTTTACTAAATTTTGAAGATGCTTATTTTTATAAGCATCCTGGTTTTAATCCAGTTTCAATGATAAAGGCTATTGGAGCTAATTACAAAGCAGGCAAAACAGTTAGGGGAGGAAGTACTATTACGCAACAAGTAATAAGATTATCAAGAGAAAATCAAAAAAGATCTTACGGAGAAAAGCTTATAGAATTAATTTTAGCAACTAGGTTAGAGTTTAGGTATTCAAAAGATGATATTTTAAAATTATATGCCAGTCATGCTCCTTTTGGGGGTAATGTGGTAGGCTTAGAAGTTGCGGCATGGCGTTATTTTGGATTACTACCACATCAACTTTCATGGGCAGAGTCGGCTACTTTAGCTGTATTACCTAATGCTCCTAGCCTTATTTATCCTGGTAAAAATCAAGAAAAACTTCTAACTAAAAGAAATCGATTATTAAAAAAAATATTAGAAGAAAAAATAATTGACAAAACGACTTACGAATTGGCTTTATTAGAAGGTTTACCTAACAAACCTTATGCTTTACCAAGGTTAGCACCCCATTTTATTCAGTTAGTCTCTAAAACTAAAAAAGGAGAGCGTGTAAAAGCTACTTTAGATCATAATATACAACAGAATGCTAATGTAATTTTAAAGCGCCACTACCAATCTTTAAAACAAAATCAGGTCTATAATGCAGCTGTTTTAGTTTTAGATGTTAAAACCAGAAATGTATTAGCCTATGTTGGTAATACACCAACAGACGGTTTACATGAAAAAGATGTAGATATGGTACAGGCAAATAGGAGTACTGGTAGTGTTATAAAACCATTGTTATATACAGCGATGCTTGATGCTGGTGAATTATTACCAGACATGCTTGTACCTGATATTCCAACTCAAATAGCAGGATACACGCCTGAAAATTTTAATGAAAACTATAGTGGAGCCATTGAGGCTAAAAAAGCATTGGCACGATCTTTAAATATACCAGCTGTTAGGCTTTTACAATCTTACGGGCTTCAAAAATTTAGAGACCAATTAGATAATTTTGATTTAAAAGGAATTAATAAATCTGCAGATCATTACGGACTTACTTTAATTTTAGGAGGAGCGGAAAGTAACCTTTGGGATTTGTGTAAAACCTATGCCAATTTAGCATCTACCGTTAACCACTTCAACACAACCTCGAGCGAGTATTATAGTAATGAATTTACACAACCAATTTGGAATGCTATTGAAAAGGTTGAATTTGGTAAAAAAACGACTAATGCAATACAATTTGATGCTGCCAGTATTTATTTGACTTTTGAAGCAATGAAAGATGTAAATAGGCCAGAGGGAAGCGAATCTTGGGAATTTTATGATTCTAGCAAAAAAATTGCATGGAAAACAGGAACAAGTTTTGGAAATAAAGATGCTTGGGCAATAGGGACTACGACTGATTATGTAGTTGGTGTTTGGGTAGGTAATGCAGATGGAGAAGGAAGGCCAAACGTTACTGGAGTTTCTAGTGCAGCACCCATTTTATTTGATGTGTTTGATGTTTTACCAAAATCAGATTGGTTTCTAAAACCTTTAGACGAGTTTGCTGAGGTTAATGTGTGTGCTGATAGTGGTTATTTAGCATCTGAAAATTGTCCAACAAATACTATTGATATTCCTAATAAAAGAAATTATGTAGAAGTTTGCTCATACCATAAAACAATTCAATTAGATCAAAATAAGCAATTTAGAGTTAACTCTTCTTGTGAAGATTTATCTAAAACAACTACAGAGCCTTGGTTTGTATTGCCACCAATTCTTGAGTACTATTATAAAAAAACACATCCGACATACAAATCGTTACCTTCTTACAGGTCAGATTGTGTCCCTGTACATGTAGCTACAATGCAATTTATTTACCCGAGAGATAGGAGTAAAATAATGCTTGCTAAAAACTTTGAAGGTAAAAGAAATGAGTTGATTCTAAAATTAGCTCATGCAAAACCAGAAACTAAAGTGTTTTGGTATTTAGATACTACTTTTATAAAAGAAACAAAGGATTTTCATGAAATTGGACTCTTGCCAGATGTAGGAAGTCATATAATTTCTGTTGTAGACGAATTGGGTAACGAAGCAAGTATTACAATTACTATAGAATAATTTTTAGAGCTATCTTTAAGTCGTAAGCAAGCTATAAAATAGCACTCCAATATCTTATCTTTGGGATAAGATCCTTTCAATTTTTAAAATAAAAGTTATGAAACCTGTAAGCTTTTCGAATTTAAATAGAGTAAAAACGATACAAAAACTAACGAATGAAAAATTTGATTTAGTAGTTATTGGTGGTGGAATTACAGGTGGTGGTATTGCTTTAGATGCCGCTTCAAGAGGTTTAAAAGTAGCTCTTGTTGAAAAAAATGATTTTGCTTCGGGTACAAGTAGTAAATCAACAAAGTTAATACATGGAGGGTTGCGTTACCTTAAGCAATTTGATTTTTGGTTGGTAAAAGAAGTGGGTTCAGAACGGGCTATTGTACACAAACTAGCACCTCATTTAGTACTTCCCGAAAAAATGTTGCTACCATTAATTGAAAATGGCTCATATGGAAAATGGTTAACATCAATAGGTCTTAAGGTATATGATATTTTAGCTCAGGTTTCAGGAGATGATAAGCGTAAAATGCTAGAGAAAAAGGAAGCTTTAAAATTAGAACCTTTATTACCTAAAAAAATATTGAATGGTGCGGGTTATTATGCAGAATATAGAACAGATGATGCACGTTTGACTATTGAAAATATAAAAACAAGTTTACAACACGGTGCAATGGCATTAAACTATGCATCGGTAAAAGATTTTGTGTATACGAATGAAAAAATAGCAGGAGTAAAAGTTGTTGACGGTATTACGAATGAAGAGTTTACTATAAAATCTAAATATGTAATAAGTGCAGCAGGCCCTTGGGTAGATGAGTTGAGGAGTGTAAATAATTCAAAAAAAGGGAAACGTTTACATTTAACAAAAGGTGTTCATTTAGTTTTTCCTTATGAAAAATTACCTGTAAAACAATCAGTGTACTTTGATATTCCTGATGGTAGAATGATGTTTGCTATTCCGAGAGGAAAAATTACATATGTTGGTACTACAGATACTAACTATAATGATGATAAGGACCATGTGAAAACAGATTTAGCAGATGCGATGTATTTGATTTCGGCTGTAAACAACATGTTTCCATCTATTGAATTAAATATGGAAGATATAGTATCGTCTTGGGCGGGTTTGAGACCTTTAATTCATGAAGAAGGTAAGTCGGCTTCGGAACTTTCACGAAAAGATGAAATTTTCACCTCAGATACAGGTTTGATAAGTATTGCAGGTGGAAAGTTAACAGGCTATAGAAAAATGGCAGAACGAGTATTAGACAGAATTGTAAAGCTTAATGAAGAAGAAGGTGGAAAGGAATTGAAAGAATGTTTTACAGATAAAATTCCTTTGTGTGGCAATGATTTCAAAAAGTTTAAACATGTAAAAAAATATATCACAGAAATTAATACACGACTAAAACCTGAAGGTTTTGAAAAACATGATGCTTGGTTTTTGGTTACCAATTACGGTAAACAAACTGAGATTATTCTCGATAATTATGCTCAACTAAATGATGAAGATAAAAAAGTACGCTTGGCTAAGGCAGAACTTAAATTCGGGATTGATTACGAAATGATACAAAACCCGATGGATTTCTTTATTCGTAGAACAGGTCGTCTATATTTTGATATTGAAAGTATCCGCTATTTAATGACTCCTATTTTAGAAGAGTTTAAAATAGTTTTTAACTTAGATGACGCCAATGTTGAAGCTTATAAAGTCGAATTAGAAAAAGAAATAGACGAACATTCTAATTTTTCTTTAACTAGAGGTTAATCTAATTTGTCGGTCAAATCTTTAAAAACTTTTTTAGGGTTTTTGTCATTATAAAGTATTTGATAAACGGCATCTAGTATAGGTGTATTTGTTTTTTTGTTCTTGTCTTTATCTAATTTATAGGCACTTTTTGTAGCGTAATATCCTTCGGCAACCATTTTCATTTCCATCATGGCACTTTTAACGGTATACCCTTTTCCAATCATGTTTCCAAACATGCGATTACGACTAAATACAGAATAGCCGGTAACTAATAAATCACCTAAATATGCTGAGTTATTAATGTTGCGTTTCATGTTGTGTACTTTTTTAATATAGCGTTTCATTTCACGAATAGCATTACTCATTAAAACACTTTGAAAATTATCACCATAACCAAGCCCATGAGCAATACCAGCAGCAATAGCATATATGTTTTTTAACATAGCAGCATATTCAGTGCCTATGATATCATCAGAAATTTTAGTTTTAATATAATCGCTACTTAAATGTTCGGCAACGATTTCAGCTTTATCTTGGTTGGCACAAGCAATTGTCAAATATGATAAACGTTCAAGAGCAACTTCTTCTGCATGGCAGGGGCCAGTTATAACACCGATATTTTCAAATGGTATGTCATATTTTTCATTAAAATGCTCACCTACAATTAAACCTGTTTCTGGTACAATACCTTTAATTGCAGAAAAAATGGTTTTACCTTCTAACGAGATCTTTAATTTTGATAGTTCTGTTTCTAAAAATGCAGAAGGGACAGCAAATATTAGTATATCGGCATTGTTGATTGCAATATTAATATCATCAGTTAAAAGTAACTGCTTTGTATTAAACTCTACTGAACTTAAATAATTAGGGTTGTGGCCTTGAGTTCTAATATGCTCAATCGCATCAGAATTTCTCATAAACCAGTGAATAGTATCAACGTTTTCTGTCAACATTTTTACTATTGCTGTAGCCCAACTTCCTCCACCTAAAACTGCAAATTTCAAATCTCTATTCATAGTCCATTATCTAAAAAAAAGTAAGGTAAACAATTCTTTAGAAGTTTGCCAAAAACTTTATCTCTTTACAAATTTAACAAAATTAAAAACAATGTAGATTGCTGATAAATAGTGTTTTGTGTTTTTTGGCACGAGAATTGTTTTGTGATAAATAACCATAAAGATTTAGATTATGAGAAAATTAAAATTATTATTCGGATTCGTATTTGTAGGAGTGTTAGCAGCATCTTGTTACACAGAGGTGTTTATAGAAGATGATTATATAATTGAAGAAACTCGTTTTAATGTAAATCAAGTACTAGCATCAAGTGAGTTGTGGTATGTAGATATTAATGCAACAATTGGGAACGGAGAAATACCTTTTTTGCAACGTGCATTTACTGTGACTTTTGATGGTGGTGTTTTGTTAGCTAATAATAATTTATCAGGTATTGGAAAAACAGGAAATGGTTTTGGAATAGATGTAGGTACATATAATGGTTTTGATGGAATAGTAGAAATTAATCATGATATTGATGGAAGCTGGGTTCTTGGTGTTTTTGTAGTGAATAGTAAAACGATTGAATTGTATGATAGTAGATCTGATACATCTTATTTTTTAAAAGGATATCAAAGAAGTAATTTTGATTACGATATGGTTTTTTATGATAATATTCAGTATTTCTTGCAAGAATATGATGCTTGGGAAAAAGTATATACTAGTAACGAAGGAGCTTTAAATGATTTTGATAACGAAAACTTTCTTCAATTCTTAACGGGTAATCAGTCAGATTTTTTTAGATCTTCAATAGATAATAGGGGAACAGGAATAAATACCTTGCAATGGGATTTTGAAGGGGATTACCAAGTATATGATGTTGCTAATGATAACTCGTTGAAAGTTTTAACCTTGAGTTACGATTTTATTGGAGATGATTATTTTGAGTTATATGTAATAAATGATAAAACGATTGAATTATACCACCCAAATAGTGGAACAACGTATGAATTTAAAGGTAGGGGGTATATACAATACTTAAAAACCGATGAAAATGCGACAACAAGAAAAAGAATAAAAGTTGATAATCCAATAATGAATGTTACTAGAAAGAAAAAATAATTAAAATAGTTTTTTAGGTTGGTAAGTTTTGTAACCGCTTTAAGATTAATATCTTAAAGCGGTTTTTTAATACTTATTTTTTAAATTATTTTAAGAATCAACAAAAAGGAAAGATGTAATCTGCTAATTATGTTATAATTAAGGCTGCATAGTGTCGTGCAGTTGAAAAGTAGTACTTTTGCCACTTCAAAAAAATTAGTACAAATAATGAATTTTATCAAAAAACTTACTTCCAATCCTAAAAACGATTTTTTCGCAGGGGTAACCGTGTCTCTAGCGATGATTCCAGAAGTGGTGGCTTTTGCTTTTGTGGCAAACATCGATCCTTTAGTGGCGTTATCAGGGGCATTTATTGTTGGGTTAATTACAGCAATTTTTGGAGGTAGACCAGGCTTGATTTCAGGTGCAGCTGGTGCTGTGGCAGTTATTTTTGTAGACTTAATAAAAGAAGGTCATGTTAGAGGTTTGGAGTTTGATATTCCTGTAGAGAATATGGGGTATTATTACTTGCTTGGGGCTGTTATTTTAATGGGGCTTATTCAAATTTTTGCAGGTGTTTTAAAATTAGGTCGCTTTGTACGTTTAATTCCGCATTCAGTAATGATGGGGTTTGTAAATGGTTTAGCTATTGTCATCTTCATGGCGCAAGTAAAAATGTTTAGCCATAAAATACCGAACCCAGACCCGAGTGCTGTTGAAAGGTATTTAAGTATTTATATGCAAGGAGCTGAGTTGTATATGATGATTGGTTTAGTATTGTTTACAATGGCAATAATTCATTTTTTACCTAAGTTAACTACTAAAATACCAGCAGCATTAACAGCAATATTGATTACTACTTTCGGTGTTATATTGTTAGATTTAGATGTAACAACTGTAGGTTCATATATTAGAGAAGGTGGAGGAGATGGCTTAAGTGGTGAATTTCCAACACCTAATAAAGAGTTTTGGCAATTTTTACCTTTTAATTTAGACACGTTTACGTTTATTCTTCCGTATGCTTTCTTAGCTGCAAGTGTAGGTTTAATAGAAAGTTTGATGACTATGAATTTAGTAGACGAGCTAACAGATACTCGTGGTAGAGGTAATAGAGAATGTGTTGCTCAAGGTTTTGGTAACATTGCGAGTGGTTTGTTAGGCGGTACAGGTGGTTGTGGTATGATTGGCCAAACAGTAATTAATATAAATGCAAAAGGTAGAGGAAGATTATCTGGTATTGTAATGGCGGTAACATTACTTTCTTTTATTTTATTTGCTGATACATATATTGAACAAGTACCTATTGCAGCATTAATAGGAGTAATGTTTATGATGGTTATAGAAACTTTTGCTTGGTCAAGTTTTAGAATCTTAAAAAAGATTCCTATGTCAGATGCATTTGTTTTAATTGCAGTATCTGCTATAACCGTGTTTTTCGATTTAGCTATAGCAGTATTTATTGGTGTAATTATTTCAGCTCTTGCTTTCTCTTGGGAAAATGCAAAACGTATTCGTGCTCGTAAAAATGTAGATGAAAACGGAGTGAAAACATACGAAATTTTTGGCCCTTTATTTTTTGGATCAACAACTGGTTTTACTGAAAAATTTGATGTAGCTAATGATCCGGAAGAGGTTGTTATTGATTTTAAAGATAGCCGTATTGCAGATATGTCAGGTATTGAAGCTATTAATAAGCTTTCTGAACGTTATAAAATTGCAGGTAAAAAATTACATTTAAAGCATTTAAGTAAAGATTGTATAAAACTTTTAGCAACTGCCGATGATATTGTAGATGTTAATGTTTTAGAAGATCCAAAATATAAAGTTGTTGCCGACGGATTTAATTACGACGACCAATAACTACCAAAATTTATAAAAATGATGTAGCGGACCATGCCCTTTTCCTAGTGTATGGTCCGCACTTTTTTTAATAGCACCTTCCAAGTATTCTTTTCCTTTCAAAACAGATTCATTTAAGGTGAACTCTTTTGCTAAAAAAGCAGCTATAGCCGATGATAGGGTGCAGCCTGTACCATGTGTATTTTGGGTCTGTACTTTTTTTGAAGTAAGTTCGAAATATTCTTTCGAATCAAAATTGTAAAAAATATCAGTAAGAGTGTCATTGTTTAAATGGCCAGCCTTTAATAAAACAGAGACGCTATAGGCATCTGCTAATTCTTTTGCATAAAACTTTAGATTAGTGCCTTCAATTTTTTTGTTTAATAGTATTTCACATTCAGGTATATTCGGGGTAATAATTGTCGCAATGGACATTAGCTTACTCTTAATGGCTTTAATAGCATTGTCTAATACTAGCTTGTCGCCAGATGTAGCTACCATAACAGGATCTATTACAATTGGTGTGGCTTTGTATTTTTCAAGCGTTTTTACAACCATGTTAATAATTTCTGTAGAATGGAGCATTCCAATTTTTATGGCATCGGTACCGATATCATCTAAAACGGCTTGTATTTGCTTTTGTAAGTGTAGCACTGGAACTGGGTGTATATCAGTAACACCAATTGTATTTTGAGCAGTTAAGGCTGTTATTGCAGAGGTGCCATAGCAACCACAGGCACTAAACGTTTTTAAATCTGCTTGAATTCCTGCTCCACCGCCAGAATCACTGCCTGCAATAGTTAAAACTCTAGCGTAGTTTTGTGTCATATTTTCCATTTTTCTAAAGTATAGGCACTTTCCCAAAATAGCCATTCCATTTTTGATGCCAATAAAAATGAATTAGTCATTTTTATACGAGTTTCTTCTGTTGTTTTTTCAGCATATAAATCGCAAATTTGAATAGCTTTCTGCACAGCAATTCCAAAATCTTCACCAGCATAAGTATTAATCCAATCTTGATAAGGGTTGTTCTCCTTAGTTTGATGTTCTAAAATAAAATCACCAACTTTTTTATATATCCAAAAACAAGGTAACACTGCGGCAAGTGCCTCTTCAATTGAGTTTAAGTTAAATGTTTTATTTAAAAAACCAACATATAAAAGGCAAGAAGGTGATAGCTTAGCGTTTGTAGTGTCATCTATATTTTTAAGATATGTAGCGTGCAAAATTTGCTCCACTTTTATAGTGTCATTTGCAAAACTTAAAAAATGTTCAACATGTTTTGGATCTTCTAATTTAGTACCAATGCCTGCTAAGATTTTACCAAAATCTGCTAAGTAAAATGCATCTTGTTGTATGTAAAATTCAAATTTTTTTAAAGGAAGAGTGCCGTCAGCTAATTCGTTTATAAAAGCATGATTAGTGATTTTTTTGAAAGTAGGGCTCATTTTCTCCCAAGTATGTTCACTCCACTTCATCATAGTGTCTGTTTTGAAGTGGTTTTGAATAAAAATAAAAAGTAATTTTTATCAATTGTAAAATTCATAGTTGCAAATAGTTTTAACAAGTAGGTAAAACGATTGCACACAGGTAACAAATGATAGTTTTCTATGAAGATGCAAAATGCGTTTCCCTTCGTTGCTATTAAACAAATCAGGTTCAAAGGGTAATTTCTCAGCCCCCAAAAGAGCACCCCTAACGATTAAAATAACTACGGCTACAATTTTGTAGCCGTAGAGGATAACATTATAAAGTTCTTAAATACTCGGCAATAGCTCTAGTGTCGTCTTCAGATAAACCACTATCTAACATAATTGCATTATTATACTCTTCTAACAATGCTTTAGCTATTGGATCTTTTTTAAGCATTTCAGTTGGGTTTTTAATCATATTCATAACCCAAGCCGGATTTCTTCTATCGTAAACACCAGCCAAAGCAGGGCCTATCATTCTTTCCTCAGCCATATGACAAGCAGTACAAACCGTACTATATTTAGCTTCACCAGCGGCTGCTAAATCAGTATCTATATCAGAAAATTCGATATCCTTAAAAGGGCCAATACCTTCATTATCCATGTCAACAGGAACACCTTTTGAAGCACTAGTAGCTTTATCTTCAGTTTTGGTACGTTGCATGTCAAAACCACCTTTTTTTTCTTCTTTTTTTTCACCACAACTAGTTAATAGAACGCCAATTGCTAAAATGCTAAGTATTTTTTTCATTATTGAGTTAATTTATTAAAACACTAAGATAAGTTATTTACAAAAATTCTTTTATAAAATCAATAGATCTTTTTTCAGTATAAGTTGTGTTTTTTACTCCGAAAAAGCCAACATGACCACCGTAATTAGGAATTTCTAAATGTAAATTTTCATTTTCTTGAGCTTCTTTTTTAGGATAACACTCTGGCCCTAAAAAAGAATCGTTTTTGCTATTGATAATTAAAGTTGGCACTTTTATATTTGGTAAAAAAGATAGGCAACTAGATTTTGTGTAATAATCAATGGCATCAATAAAACCGTGTGCTTTACTTGTATATACATCATCAAAATCTTTTAAAGTTTTAATGCTTAAAATTTCTTTATCTGAAATTTTATCAGGGAAAAGCTGTTGCTTAGCTCGTAATTTTTCTATTAGATGTTTTTTAAACCTAATTGCGTAAAGCGCATTTTTAGGCTTCAGCAACTCTTTTAACGAACTATGTAAATCACATGGGACCGAGACTGCTACAGCTCCTTTTAATTCAGGAGGTAGTTTTCTTTTTTCACCTAAATATTTAAGCACTAGGTTACCGCCTAGACTAAAACCTTTTATGAAAATTTGAGCGTATTTATTTTTACTTAGTATATGATTTATAACAGACTCTAAATCTTCTGTTGCGCCAGAGTGATACGATCTAAATAATGCATTAGGAGTACCGCTGCAACTGCGTAAATTTATTGCGCAAGCATCTATACCAGAAAGGTTAGCGTGTTTTGCGCTACCTGTAATATAAGGGCGTTGTGCGCTACCTTCTAAACCATGAATTAAGATAATTACCTTGTTAGATGTTTGGTTAGAAAAACTCCAATCTACATCTAAAAAATCACTATCTGGCAATATTATACGTTCCCTTTTTTGTGATAAACCGCTTACTTTTCTTAATACTCCAGAATATATGGTAGATAAATGTCCGTTCTTAAAATAAAAAGGAGGATCATAAGTAGATGGTATTAATGGCATTGTTTTTTATTTCGGGTAGTTTTCTAAAACTTTGATTTGTTCTTCGATAGCTGATTTAAATTCAGATTTAAGCGTGTTAACTAATTCAGAAACAGGAACAGTATTGTCAATCAAAGCAACACCTTGCCCAGCAGACCAAATTGTTTTCCAAGCTTTAGCTTCAGTATCTAATTCTTTACCAAAATCAATTTTCACATCTTTCTTTAAGTCATCTTCGGTAATACCTGCAGCTTTTAAACTTGCACCTAAAAAATTGGCGTGTACTCCTGATATTGAAGCTGTGTAAACAACATCACTTGCTCCTGCTTCAATAATCATTTTTCGGTACTCATCAGTTGCTCTACTTTCTTCTGTGTTTATAAAGCGAGTACCCATGTAAGCCATATCAGCTCCCATTTGTAATGCAGAAGCAACATCTCTACCAGTACTAATACATCCTGAAAGTAAAATAGTTTTATGATAGAATTTTTTTATTTCCGAAACTAAAGTCATTGGGTTTATAGTGCCTGCATGGCCACCAGCGCCTGCGGCAACAAGTATTAAGCCATCTACACCAGCCTCTGAGGCTTTTTCAGCATGTCTTTTTTTAATAATATCATGAAAAACAAGACCGCCATAACTATGTATCGCATCTACAACTTGTGGTACGGCACCTAAAGAAGTGATTATTAAAGGAACTTTGTGCTTTATACAAATTTTTAAATCAGCTTCTAACCTTGGGTTAGTTTGATGAACAATAAGGTTAACACCAAAAGGAGCTGCTTTTTTACCTGTTTCATCTTCAAACTTTTTTAGCTCTGTTTTAATTTCTATTAACCACTCTTCAAACCCATCAGTTGTACGTTGGTTAAGCGCGGGAAAAGTACCTACTATTCCGTTTTTGCAACATTCAATTACCAAATTCGGACCAGAAATTAAAAACATTGGGGCCGTAACAATTGGTAATGATAAATCTTTTATAAAAGAGGCTTTCTGATTCATGGAAATAGGTTTTAGACATTAAAATTAAGCATAAATTTTATGTTTAATTTTTGTTAGTTTCATCAAAACTATGTTATTTTTGGGATTATTATGCATGCATAACAAAAAAATATACTATGTACCTTAAAGATTTTGAGATTCGTTGGAGTGATACAGATGCAAATCGTCATTTAGCAAATTCTGCTTATTTAAATTTTATGAGTCATACCCGAATGGCTTTTTTAATGGAACTAGGCTTTAATCAAAAAACAATGGCAGAGCATGAAATTGGCCCTGTCGTTTTTTATGAGCATGTATATTATTTTAAAGAAGCTTTTCCAGGTAAGCCAGTTAAAGTTTCTATGGAAGTGAAAGGGATGAGTGAAGACGGTATGTTTTTTGAATTTCATCATAATTTTTACGATCACAAAGGGAGAAATTTTGCACATTGTGAAATGATGGGAGCATGGGTAAATTTAAAAACCAGAAGCTTAACGGGACTTAATGATGTTTTTCTAGATGCATTTAATAATATAGAAAAAGCAGAAGACTTTAAAGTTTTAACTAAAGAACATACTCGTAAGTTTACGAAAGTGCCTAAAGATTTGGTTTAACAGGCTTGCTGGCAAGGTAAACCCCAAAAATAACAAGAATCATTGCTATGATTTTTATTTGCGTTAAACTGTCTTTGCCAGTTAGTATTGCAAAACAGACGCCTACTAATGGTTGTACGTAAACAAATGCACCAACAGTAGATGCCTTTAACTGTGTAAGTGCAAAAGCATTGAATAAATAAGTGCAAAAAGTTGTGCCTAAAACTACAAATAAGATTGCTCCATAAATGTGTACTGGTAAGGTAGTCCATTGAATTTCAGAAACTTCAGAAAAGGTAATTGGTAAATTAACAATTAACCCTATTGTAAAAAGCCATTTTAAAAGAACAAAAGGATGGTATTTAGAAATTAATTTTTTTGCTAAAATTAAATAGGTACCGTATACTGTAGCATTTACAACAAATAAAAAATTACCTAATGGAATATTTGGTGCATCAGCCCTTATTTCTGCTCCAAAAAGTATTAAGGCAAGGGCGCCAACTAGACCTAGAAAAATGCCTAACCCTTTTTGAACCGTAATTTTTTCTTTTATAAAAATAGCAGATAATAAAACGACAATAATAGGAGTAATAGTAACTAAAACAGCACTATTAATAGGTGTTGATAACTGCAAACCTTTAAAAAAAGCGAGCATGTTAATAACCATACCCATAATGCCACAGATGATAATTCGGCCCCAATCTTTAGGGTCAATTTTTTGTTTTGGGGCAAAAGGGGCTATACACCAGAATAAAATTGCAGCTCCAGCGACCCTTAAGAATATAAAGCCAAACGGTTTTACATAGTCGGGCATTACATCTTTAGCTATAGTATGGTTTAAGCCATATATAACAGTAGCTGCAAAGGCAGCCAATAATGCTAGCGTTCTTTTACTCACGAATGTATGTATTCAATTGCTGCAGCAATTTCTTTTTTACTATTTCCGATAAAAATTTTATCATCAAAAATAATTACTGGGCGCTTTAAAAAAGTGTAATGGTTTAATATTAGATTCATATAATCATTTTCAGAAAGTGTTTTTTCATGTAAACCTCTTTCTCTAAATAATCGTGCTCGTTTACTAAAAAGAGCCTCAAAACTACCCGATAGTTTAAACATTTCTTCTATTTGAACAGCACTTACAGCATCAGATTTAATGTCTTGTAATTCAAAACCATCTAGTGGTTGTAATTCTTTAAGTATTTTTTTGCAGGTATCACAAGTACTAAGGTAGTAGATTTTCTTCATTGTGAATAATTTTGAAAAAGATTGAATTATTTTAATTAAACCGAATGCAAAGAAACCTATTTCTTTGGAATTGTTCTATTTTTATGGCTTAATAAAACGTATTATTTTGGAAAAACTATTTGATATTACCCTTAAAAACAGGAAAATTTTATACAAATTCTTGACAAAAACACCCAGAGAGCAATTACTAAATATCCCTGCGGGATTCAGAAATAATATCTGGTGGAATATAGCACACGTGGTGGTTACACAGCAACTTTTGGTTTATAGATTGAGTGGCTTGCCAATGCGTATTTCAGATGAATTTATTGAAAAATTTAAAAAAGGAAGTGTACCAGATGGTACTGCTACTAATGAAGAAATTGACGAAATAACAGGTTTTTTGTTTTCGACAATAGAATGGATGCAGGAAGATTATGAAAAAGGTGAATTTAAGTCATTTAGTACATATGATACTAGTTTAGACGTTACTTTAAGCTCTGTTGAAGATGCTATTGCGTTTAACTCTTTTCATGAGGGGTTACATTTAGGGACAATTTTATCGCTATTAAAAGTACAGACGAAATAAAAACTTATTTTTTAATACTTACAGATAGATATTTTTTAATCTCATTGTAAGGTAGTGTTATTACAATTGGTCCGTCAGCATAAGACGCAACTTCATATTGATTGTAAATTAATTGAAGACCCTTATCGGTGAAGCCAATATTAGATGGTAAATAAAATATATCTCCCTCAAACATAAATCCAGTGCTATTAATGGAGGAGTTTTGGGGGATATCTTCTTGAATTTTGAATTTAGTTTCTACAAAGTGTGTAAAAGCACCTTTATCATTAAACAACTTCCAATTTTCAAACTCGTTTCCTTTTTTCTTATCAAAATTTAAAAACTTTGAGGCGCTAAATCCATGTGCTCCACCAGTAAAAATATAAGTATCTAATTTTATAGAGATAACATCTTTGTTTTCAAAAGTTATATCCGTTTTAATTTTAGCTTCCCAACCTAAACTTTCGTCAGGATACATTTCTTTTAAAGCTAAAAAGCCCTTTTTGAATGAAGTTATAGCTTCTTCAACTGTATTCGCTATAATTTCATCATCATATATTAATTGATCTATAATTTCCTCTTGTAAAGTATTGTTTATGATAGACGCTAGTTCACTATCGCCTTTAAAATTATAAGTATCAACAAGTACTTTAGGGCAATCATTACAGTTTTCGCTTTTAAAAGTTACGGATTCATGCGATAACTCATTTTTATCTTTACAACCGATAATTACTAATAAAATAAATAAGAGTGTTAACTTTATTTTCATAGATATATAAAATTTCAAGTAATGAATGGTAATTGTTATCGTACAAAGATAACGGTACATTTGTAAGTATAGGCAAGAGTTATGAACGAAAAGAAATTAAATTTTAACAGTAAGGTTATTCATGGAGGTCAAAACCCAGATAAGGCTTATGGGGCCGTAATGCCACCTATATATCAAACGTCTACATATGCACAAAATACACCAGGTGATCACTTAGGGTATGCATATTCTCGAAGTGGAAACCCAACCCGTAGTGCTTTAGAAAATTCTTTGGCAAGTATCGAAAATGGAAATTACGGTATGGCATTCGGAAGTGGTATGGCGGCTATTGATGCAATATTGAAACTATTAAGTCCAGGAGATGAAGTTGTCTCTACGAGTGACTTGTATGGAGGAAGCTATCGCTTATTTAAAAAAGTTTTTGAAAATTATGGTATCGTTTTTCAATTTATTGAAATGGAAGACGTTGATAATATTGAGAAGTATATATCTAATAAAACAAAATTGCTTTGGGTAGAAACACCAACAAACCCTATGATGAGTATTATAGATATTAAAGGAGTCGTAGCTATTTCTAAAAAACACAATATATTATTGGCTGTCGATAATACTTTTGCGAGCCCTTATTTACAGCAACCTTTAGATTTAGGAGCTGATATTGTAATGCATTCTGCTACTAAGTATTTAAGCGGACATAGCGATGTGGTTTTGGGAGCGCTTATTGTTAATGATAAAGAATTAGCAGATAAGCTTTACTTTATTCAAAATGCAAGCGGTGCAATTTGTGGGCCAATGGATAGTTTTTTGGCTTTACGTGGAATTAAAACTTTGCATGTAAGAATGCAACGCCATTGTGAAAACGGAGAGAAAATTGCGAATTATTTAAATGCACATTCAAAAATAGAAAAAGTATATTGGCCAGGTTTTGTAGCTCATCCTAATCATCAAATTGCTAAAGAGCAGATGAGTGGTTTTGGAGGAATGATTTCTTTCGTGCCTAAAGGAAGTTCATATAAAGATGCCATAAAAATTGTTGAAAGTTTAAAGCTTTTCACGTTAGCAGAATCTTTAGGTGGTGTAGAAAGTTTAGTTGGTCACCCTGCGAGTATGACGCACGCTAGTATACCAAAAGAAGAAAGAGAAAAAGTCGGAGTTGTAGATTCTTTAATTAGGTTAAGTGTAGGTATCGAAGATATTGACGATTTAATTTCTGATTTAGAACAAGCCTTAAATTAAATATTTATTAATTTTTTAAACAAAAGGCACTTAAATTGTGATAATAGTATAATTTTGACATTATATTTTAAATTCAATAAATAAGGCATGGATAAATGCCAAATTAGTAACAGATTCTAATTATAAATATGGAACTAAAAATTAAAACATTTATGGAGGAGGTTAAGACTAGAAATGGTCATGAACCTGAATTCATTCAAGCAGTACAAGAAGTAGCGGAAACAGTAATTCCCTATATAGCAAAACATAAAATCTATAACGGCAAAAATATTTTGTTGCGTATGGTAGAGCCTGAAAGACTAATATCTTTTAGAGTTGCATGGGTAGATGATAAAGGTGAAATTCATGTTAATAGAGGGTATCGTATACAGATGAATTCTGCAATTGGGCCTTATAAAGGTGGTTTGCGTTTTCATCCGTCAGTAAATGCAAGTATTCTTAAGTTTTTAGCTTTTGAGCAAGTGTTTAAAAATAGTTTAACAACATTGCCAATGGGTGGTGGTAAAGGTGGTTCTGATTTTGATCCGAAAGGAAAATCTGATGATGAGGTAATGCGTTTTTGCCATGCTTTTATGTTAGAACTAAACAGACATATTGGACCGAATACAGATGTGCCTGCTGGTGATATCGGAGTTGGAGCACGAGAAATTGGTTTCTTGTTTGGTATGTATAAAAAAATTAGAAATGAGTTTACTGGTGTTTTGACAGGTAAAGGTCGTTCATGGGGTGGTTCGTTAATTCGCCCAGAAGCAACAGGTTATGGTACTGTGTATTTCGCACAAAGTATGATGAAAACTCAAGGAAAAGATTTTAGCGGCAAAAATGTTGTGATTTCTGGATCAGGAAATGTTGCACAATATGCTGCTGAAAAAGCACTACAGTTGGGTGCTAAAGTTTTAACGCTTTCAGATTCTCAAGGCTATATTGTAGATACAGATGGTATTGATAATGAAAAGTTAGAGTTTGTAATGGACTTGAAAAATAATAGAAGAGGCCGTATATCTGAATATGCAGATAAATATGCTTCAGCAACATTCCACAAAGGAAAAACACCTTGGGAAGTTAAGTGTGATATCGCTTTGCCGTGTGCTACTCAAAATGAATTGAGTGGTGATGATGCAAAAACATTAATTAAAAACGGTTGTATTTGTGTTGCAGAAGGTGCAAATATGCCTTCTACTCCTGAGGCTATTTATGAGTTTCATGAAGCAAAAATACTTTTTGCGCCAGGTAAGGCATCTAATGCTGGTGGTGTTGCTACTTCAGGTTTAGAAATGTCTCAAAACTCACTTCGTATCAGTTGGACGCGAGAAGAGGTTGATGGTCGTTTAAAAGATATTATGGAAGATATTCATGATTCTTGTATTGAATACGGGAAAGATGAGAATGGGTATTGCAACTATGTAAAAGGAGCAAACATTGCTGGTTTCGTAAAAGTTGCCGATGCCATGTTAGCACAAGGGGTTATTTAATAGTAAAACCTTTATATTTAAAAAGCGAAGTTTCTGTGAGGAAACTTCGCTTTTTTTTATAAAAAAAGTCCTAATTCTCGATTATTGAAATTTGGTTGTCGTTTGAAAAAATACGATTTTAATAATGTTGATTTACATTTTTTAAAATAGCTCTAATAATGCAAAGCCCTATCTTTGTATTAACCTAAAAGACTAGAATGCAGGTCACAACAAAAGCAATTATTTTATCGGCATTAAAATACGGTGATACGAGCTTAATTGTAAAAGCCTATACAGCATCAGATGGCGTAAAATCATACTTATTAAAAGGCGTGCTTACTTCTAAAAAAGGAAAACTTAAAGCAGCATACTTTCAGCCTTTAACCCAACTCGAAATTGTTGCGTATCATAAAAATAAAGGCACTTTAGAAACTATTAAAGAAGTTAAGGTCGCATATCATTATCAAGAGTTACATACTAATATTACCAAAAATGCTTTAACTTTTTTTATTGCAGAAATGTTGAGTAATAGTATTCATGAAGAAGAAGGGGATCAAAACTTGTTTGATTTTTTAGAAGCTTCACTACAGTGGCTTGATGCTAACTCTGAAATTTCTAACTTTCATTTACATTTTTTTGTGGTTCTGACTAAGTATTTTGGTTTTTCGCCAGATACAACTGAAATAAATGCTCCTTATTTTGATCTTTTAGAAGGTGCTTTCATTTATAAGTTATCATTAAATCCTATAATGTTAGGTGAGAATTTAAATTATTTTAAAAGATTTTTGGGCATAAATTTTGATGCAATACAAACAATAAAGATGAATAAAAAACAGCGCCAAGAGCTTTTGAAGAGTATCATTCTTTATTATGAGTTACATTTGCACGGATTTAGAAAACCTAAATCTCTTGCAATTCTAAATGAAGTTTTTAGCTAGAATGAATAAAAAATTAACCTTATTATTTTTCTTTGTTTCTCACATTTTTTATGCTCAAAATATTCTTGTTTTAGACTTTGATACTAAAGAGCCTATTGTAAATGTTGCTGTTTTTAATGTAGATAAAAGTAAAGCAGTAATTTCTGATTTTGACGGCCAATGTGATATCTCTATTTTTAATAAAGGAGAACGAATTACCTTTAAACATTATGGGCATGAAATATATAAAACAACCAAAGCTCAAATAAAAAAAAGAGAAGGTAAGGTGTATTTGGTACCTATAACTCAGCAATTAGATGAGGTTGTGATGTCAATTTCGAAATGGGAACAACAGAAAAAAGATATTCCTCAAAAAATAGTAGCTATTAACGCAAAATCTATTGCTTTTACAAATCCTCAAACCGCAGCAGATTTATTAGAGAATAGCGGTAAGGTATTTGTTCAAAAAAGTCAACTAGGAGGCGGAAGCCCCATGATAAGAGGTTTTTCAACAAATAGATTGCTATTATCTGTAGATGGTGTTAGAATGAATAATGCCATTTTTAGAGGAGGTAATATTCAAAATGTAATAGCTATAGATCCTTATATTATAAGAAATACGGAAATAGTTTTTGGGCCAGGGTCTGTTATTTATGGTAGTGATGCTATAGGTGGTGTAATGAACTTTTTTACTAAAGAGGCACAATTTTCTGCAATAAATAAAAATATTGTTTCAGGTAATGCTGATTACAGGTTTTCATCTGCAAATTCAGAAAATACAGGTCATTTTGACTTTAATATAGGTACTGAAAAATGGGCTTTTTTAACAAGTGCAACTTATAATAATTTTGGTGATTTGAAAATGGGCAAATATGGGCCAGATTCTTATTTGCGAGAAAACTATGTTGAAACTTTTGATGGAGAAGATATTTTAGTGACGAATAATAGCCCTAGAGATCAAATACCAACGGGTTATAATCAAATTAATTTAATGCAAAAAATTAAATTTAAACCAAATTCAAATTGGGGTTTAAGTTTAAATAATTATTATTCAGAAACTTCAGATTATTCTAGGTACGATAGATTAATACGACCAAACAGTGCAGATGATGGACTTCGCTCTGCAGAATGGTATTACGGACCTCAAAAATGGTTCATGAGTAACTTGCAGTATACAAAAAATGGGAAGGGTGGTTTTTACGACGGTTTAAAAGTTACTACTGCATATCAATTTTTTGAGGAGAGCAGAAACGATAGAGATTTTCAAGATGATATCAGATATTCTACAAAAGAAAAGTTAGATGTAGCTTCTATAAATATAGATTTTGAAAATAAGAGAATTGGAGATTTACGATTGTATTACGGAGGTGAATATATTTATAATAAAGTTCATTCTTTTGGAAGTCAGCAGAATATCATTACTGGAGAATCTGATGAAACAGCAAGTAGATATCCTGATAAATCTACTTGGCAAACAATGGCTGGGTATGTTAATGCAGAATATAAAATAAAGCCTAACGTGGCGTTATTATCAGGTCTACGCTATAGTAGAGTTTGGTTAGATGCTGAGTTTAATACAGAATTTTACTCTTTTCCTTTCAATAATGCTGATTTAAGTACAGGGGCATTAACAGGTAGTTTGGGAGTAAGTTGGTTTCCAAAAGCAGATTTACAGGTAACAGCAAATTTATCGACAGGTTTTAGGGCGCCAAATATTGATGATGTTGGTAAAATATTTGATTCGGAGCCAGGCTCGGTAGTTGTTCCAAATCCTGATCTAGAGCCAGAGTATGCATACAATGTCGATTTAGGAATTCAGAAAAATATAAAAGATAAGGTGACAATAAAGGCATCTACCTTTTATACACATTTAGTAGATGCGTTGGTTCGAAGAGATTTTGAGTTTAACGGAATGTCTCAAATAGAGTATAATGGAGAGCTTAGTAATGTTCAGGCAATTCAAAATGCGGCTAAAGCATATGTTTATGGTTTAGAATTAAGTGCCGATGTATTTTTCACAAAACATATTTCAATGACTTCTAATGTATCAATTACTGAAGGTATGGAGGAAGATGATGATGGAGTAAGTTCGACAGGTAGGCATGTAGCTCCAACTTTTGGGGATGTGCATTTAATATGGAAAAATGAAAAACTTAAAGCGGATTTGTTTTTTAATTTTAATGGAGAAGTATCTGCATCAGATTTAGCGCTATCAGAACAGAGTAAAACATATATTTATGCTTCAGATGTTAATGGTGATCCATATTCTCCTTCATGGCATACATTAAATTTCAGATCAAAGTATGCAATTTCTAATTCGTTGAGAGGAACTTTTGGTGTAGAAAATATTACTAATCAAAGGTATCGTAGCTATTCTTCTGGTATAGTAGCTCCAGGAATAAACTTTATTTTAGGAATAGGAATAACCTTTTAAAAAAAAAGCTCGATTTGTATAAATCGAGCTTTTTTAAATGTATTATATTTAGCTTAGTTAGCCATCATCTTAGCAGAGATGTCTTGAAGCTCCTTAGATTTTTCAGTCATATAAGCATTTAATTTTTCAGCATCAGCAGCAGAAAGATTTTTGTAAACCTCTTGAGATTTAGTAGCTAATTCTTGACCTTTAGTGCCAAGTGCAGCAAAAGCAGTCATATCTTTACTTTCAGCAGCTTCTTTGTACTCATTAATGTACTCTTCATATGTTTTTACATATTCAGTAACAGCAGCATCACCAAAACTAGGTACACCATCAGTTAATTCGCCAGCAGCATCCATTGCATCGCCTGCAGCTTCTTTAGTTGCATCCATAGCTTCACCTGCAGCTTCTTTAGTCGCGTCAGCAGCTTCATTTGCAGCTTCAGCAGTAGCTTCAGTAGCTTCTTTAGCTTTGTCAGCAGCATCTTTACAAGATACGAATGAGGTAGTTAAAGCTACCATTAGAATTGAACTTAGAATTACTTTTTTCATTTTTTTGAAATTATAGTTTATAATAGTTATTTGCTATAAATATACGGCTAAAAAATCATTTTAGATTTCGATAGTATTTATATATAAAAATTTTGTGTGAATATCATTTCAAAGTAACACCTATTTATTCAATCTAAATTTATAATTTTGCAGCCTTAAAATGTAGTACCAGAAGTAGTTATTATGAAGTTTGCGGAATACAAAGGATTAGATTTACCAGTAGTTGCTGAAGAAATTTTAAAGTACTGGAAAGAGAATGATATTTTTGAGAAAAGTATCTCTACTCGAGAGGGAAAGGAAAGCTATGTGTTTTTTGAAGGTCCACCTTCGGCAAACGGTATGCCAGGTATTCACCATGTAATGGCGAGAACTATTAAAGATATTTTTCCTCGTTATAAAACCATGAAAGGTTTTCAAGTTAAACGAAAAGCAGGTTGGGATACTCATGGTTTGCCTATTGAGCTTGGTGTTGAAAAAGAACTTGGTATAACAAAGGAGGATATTGGAAAAAAAATATCTGTAGAAGAATATAATGCAGCTTGTAAAAAAGCAGTGATGCGTTATACAGATGTTTGGAATAAAATGACTGAGCAGGTTGGATATTGGGTGGATATGGAAGACCCGTATATTACCTATAAGTCTAAGTACATGGAATCTGTTTGGTGGTTGTTAAAGCAGATTTATAATAAAAAACTCATATATAAAGGATATACAATACAGCCGTATTCGCCAAAAGCGGGTACCGGTTTAAGTTCTCATGAGCTTAATCAGCCAGGTACATATCAAGATGTTACTGATACTACTGTTACTGCGCAGTTTAAAGCAAATAAAAACACCTTACCAGAATTTTTTGATGGTATAGAAGGAGATATTTACTTTATAGCATGGACAACAACACCTTGGACATTACCATCAAACACGGCACTGACTGTTGGTCCTAAAATTGATTATGTTGTTGTAAAAACATATAACCAATATACTTTTGAATCTATTACAGTTGTATTAGCAAAAGCATTAGTTGGGAAACAATTTTCAGGAAAATTTATTGCCGTAGAAAATGATGAAGAATTAAAAGCATACAAACAAGAAGATAAAAAAATACCATACTTAGTTTTAGACACTATAGTTGGTAAAGATTTAGTTGGTGTTACTTACGAGCAACTTATTGATTATGTACAGCCATACCAAAATGCTGAAAATGCATATAGAATTATTGCTGGTGATTTTGTAACAACCGAAGATGGTACAGGTATAGTGCATACGGCACCTACATTTGGTGCAGATGATGCTTTAGTATCAAAACAGGCGGTACCAGAAATTCCACCAATGTTAGTATTGGATGAAAACAATAACCCTGTTCCTTTAGTAGATTTACAGGGTAAGTTTAGACCGGAATTAAAAGAGTTTGGTGGTAAATACGTTAAGAACGAATATTATAATGATGGTGAAGCGCCTGAACGTTCAATTGATGTAGAAATAGCCATTAAGTTAAAAGAAGAAAATAAAGCTTTTAAGGTAGAAAAGTACGTGCATAGTTACCCTAACTGCTGGCGTACTGATAAGCCTATTTTATATTATCCATTAGATTCTTGGTTTATTAAAGTAACTGATGTAAAAGAAAAAATGTTTGATTTAAATCAAACAATAAATTGGAAACCAAAAGCTACTGGAGAAGGTAGGTTTGGTAACTGGTTAGCAAATGCTAATGATTGGAATTTATCACGTTCACGTTATTGGGGTATTCCTTTGCCAATCTGGAGAACAGAAGATGGTAAAGAAGAGATTATGATTGGTTCTGTTGCTGAACTAAAAGAAGAAATGCAAAAAGCGTTAACTGCTGGAGTACTTGAAAAAGATATTTTTGAAGACTTTGTAGTGGGTGATATGTCTGAAGAAAATTATGATAAAATCGATTTACATAAAAATATTGTAGATCAAATAACCTTAGTTTCGGTATCAGGCAAGCCAATGAAACGAGAGAGTGATTTAATCGATGTTTGGTTCGATTCTGGTTCAATGCCTTATGCACAGTGGCATTACCCTTTTGAAAATAAAGATTTAATAGACGAGAATAAAACTTTTCCTGCTGATTTTATAGCAGAAGGTGTAGATCAAACTAGAGGTTGGTTTTATACTCTGCATGCTATTGCAACAATGGTTTTTGATTCTGTTGCTTATAAAAATGTAGTATCTAACGGCTTAGTTTTAGATAAAGAAGGTAAAAAAATGTCTAAACGATTAGGCAATGCAGCTGATCCTTTTGAGACGATGAATGCTCATGGCGCTGATGCTACGCGTTGGTATATGATATCTAACGCTAATCCTTGGGATAATTTAAAGTTTGATGTAGAAGGTATTGCAGAGGTTAAACGTAAGTTTTTTGGCACACTATATAATACCTATTCTTTCTTTGCATTATATACAAATATTGATGGGTTTAGTTATTCCGAAGATGAAGTTCCTTTAGAAGAAAGACCAGAAATAGATCAGTGGATTTTGTCTGAATTACATTCATTGATAAAAACTGTTGATGAAGCTTATGCAGAATATGAGCCTACTAGGGCTACAAGAGCAATATCAGAATATGTACAAGAGAATTTAAGTAACTGGTATGTACGTTTAAGTAGAAGACGTTTTTGGAAAGGTGATTATCAAAAAGATAAAATTTCAGCATATCAAACGCTATATACATGCTTAGAAACTGTAGCTAAATTATCGGCGCCAGTAGCTCCATTTTTTATGGACAGACTTTACAAGGATTTAACAAATACAACACGTAAAGAAAATTTTGAGAGTGTACATTTGGCAGACTTCCCAGTTTATAATCAGAGTATTGTAAATAAGGAACTAGAAAGTAAAATGGCAAAGGCGCAAACAATATCATCTTTAGTACTATCTATTCGTCAGAAAGAAAAGATAAAAGTACGCCAGCCATTACAGAAAATAATGATTCCTGTTTTAGATGAAAAACAGAAAGAAGAGATCATAGCAGTATCAGATTTGATAAAATCAGAGGTGAATGTTAAAGAGATTCAGCTTTTAGATGATGCTTCTGGTATATTGGTAAAGCAAATAAAACCTAATTTTAAAGTTTTAGGGCCAAAGTTTGGAAAGGATATGAAGTTGGTTGCCAGTGCAGTAGCGAAATTTAATCAGGAAGATATCCAGAAAATTGAGCAAGACAGCGAAATATCTATTGAAATTAGTAATAAAAGTATTACTTTACAGCTGCAAGATGTAGAAATTTCTTCTCAAGATATTGAGGGTTGGTTAGTGGCAACATCAGGAGCAATTACAGTTGCTTTAGATGTTACAATTAATGAAGATTTAAGAAAAGAAGGTATTGCAAGAGAATTGGTAAATAGAATTCAAAATATTAGAAAAGAATCTGGATTTGAAGTTACTGATAGGATTAAAATTAAAATTTTGAAAGATGCTTTCTTAGAAGATGCGGTAAAGAGTAATCTTACGTATATTAAAACAGAAACGCTGACTGCAGAACTAGATTTTGAAGAGGAATTAGAAAATGGTACGGATATTGCCTTTGATGAGGTAAATACCAAATTGTTTATTCAAAAGCATTAAAGTTATGGTTGAAGATTTAAAAGTTAGATACTCTGATAAAGACTTAGCGGAGTTTAAAGAGCTTATTTTAGATAAAATTGAAAAGGCTAAAAGTCATTTAGAGCTTTTAAAAAGTTCATATATGAATGATGGTGATAATGGTACAGATGATACTTCACCAACATTCAAAGCATTCGAAGAAGGTTCTGCAACGATGAGTAAAGAAGCAAATACGCAATTGGCAATTCGTCAAGAGAAGTTTATTCGTGACTTAAAAAATGCAGTATCAAGAATTGAAAATAAAACTTTTGGTATCTGTAGAGTTACAGGTAAGCTTATTAATAAAGAACGTTTAAAATTAGTACCTCATGCAACGCTTAGTATCGAAGCTAAGAATATGCAATAGAGTACTTGATTTAAAAGATAATGAATCTGTAATATTTGTACCTTAGGTATAAATGTTGCAGATTTTTTTGTTTTCACTTTACTTCTTATGAGAAAGTATATATCGATAATATTAATGGTTTTGGTTAGTCAATTAGCTGCTCAAAAAGTGGTTCAAAAAACAATTTCAGATAATAGAGATACTGCTATACAGATAAATACAGATAATTGCTTTTTTGTAGATGTGAAAACGAATACTACAAATGAAGTAAGGGTAGAGGCTAAAATGAGTGGGGAGTATGGGAATGATATTTCATTAAACCTACATGAAGAGGGGAATACTTTAATTATTGATACTAAGTTTATTCCAAGTTTTAAAATGCCTAATGATAAGTTAGCGGCTCATAAAGTAGTATCAATTACTTTAGAAGTTAGTCTGCCAGAATATATGCGTGTTAGGCTTTATGGAACATCTTCTAATGTGAAGCTTACTGGTTTATTTGCAGACTTAAATATCAGTTTAAATGACGGTAAGTGTATATTGGAAGATGTAATAAGTAATGTTGAGGTTGTTACTCAAAACGGGGCAATTGATGTGTATACGAAATCAGGAAAAATTAATGCAACATCAAAATATGGAAAAGTTGTTGCGGATGAAGTTTTAAAAGGTGACAGTCAATTTATATTAAGTTCTGTAACGGGTAATATCCATATTTATAAAACCAATTAATATAACTATTTTTGCATCGCATATTATAAAATAAGAATGAATTTAAAAAAGTCTATATTTCTTGTCATAATTATATTACTTGTAGATCAAATAAGTAAAATATATATAAAAACGAATTTCACATACAATGAAACTGTAGAGGTTTTTTCTTGGTTTAAATTAGTTTTTATAGAAAATTCTGGAGCAGCTTGGGGAACCAAGTTAAGCGATTTTTTACCTATTTCTGAAGATACAGGGAAGTTGATATTGACCGTTTTTAGGCTATTTGCTGTAGCTGGAATAGGTTATTGGCTTTACGACACAGTAAAAAAAGGATTGTCTAAAACATTAATTATAGCAGTTTCTCTAATTTTTGCAGGTGCATTAGGTAATATTATCGATTCTGTTTTTTATGGCCTTATTTTTAGCGAAAGTACTTATGGAGGTGCTATTGCAACAGCTTTTTCAGACCAGCCTTATGGTAGCCTTTTTCATGGTAAAGTAGTAGATATGCTTCATTTTCCTTTTATTGAAAATGCAATGTGGCCAGAATGGGTTCCTTATTTTGGAGGAAAAACATTTAGTTTTTTTGAGCCAGTTTTTAATATTGCAGATATGGCTATAAGTACAGGGGTAGGTATACTGTTAGTATTTAATAAAAAAGCTTTTGCTAAAACAGATTCTTAATTAAAACTATATATTTTTTTTGGTGTAATGCAATAGTTTAGCGGAATGTCATTTTCATAAATATCATCAATCGAATCTTCAGCTTCAAAGAATGATAATCCAATTTTGATAACATCATCTCTACATTCTTTTAAAAATGTATCATAGTATCCTTTTCCGTAGCCAACTCTATTACCAAGCGTGTCAAATGCTAACAGCGGTATAAATACAACGTCTATTTTGTTAGGGTTTATTTCAATACCATCTACAGGTTCAGGAACGTTCCATATATTTTTTTTAATCAATGTGTTATCTGTAAGTAAAAAATGAATCAAGTTTGTTTCATCTTTCATTTTAGATAATATCACATTCTTATCTTTTCCTTGCAGAATAGAAAGTAAATAACTGGTATCTACCTCTTTTTTTTGTTCTATTGGTAAGTAGGTGTGAAAATAATTTAAATTCCAAATAGAGAGCTTTAAAAGCTTATTTGCTATTTCTAAACTTAAGTCAGATATTTCTGAACAGGAAAGTAAATTTCTTTGTGCGGAAAACTTTAATCTAAGATCTTTTTTAAACATGTAAAGTCTTGACTAAATTAAAAAAGTTAGTAATTAAATTCTATAAAACTATTCTTTTGCAGCAACTGCTACATAAATTTTGAAGAAAAGCATTAAAATTAAATATGTTCCTAAAGTGATTATATAGTTTTCCATTTGTATGTTAATTTTGTATAATCTAAATGTAAATAAAAAATCAATACAAATCTACAAAGAGTATACTTTAACCGACGAAATACACTTAAATATGATTTTTTTTAACAAATTTCAGTAAAATAAAGAAATTGATTTGTTTGTTTTATTTATAAATAATTGATAATCAAAGTATTAATTTTAGCTCGAAATTATTTCGTGTTTTTAAATTTTATACTAAAAAAATGTTAAATTTTTAAAAAGCGCTTTTAAAGTAGCTTTCGAAAGCTTTTTAAAATGAATTTTAATGAATTTTGAGGCGTTAATTTTGGTTAATTATGATTTTAAGGACTTAAAATTGAGAAAATGACAAACCAATTAATCTAGTTAATTGTCTACAAAAATTATAGCTTTTGCTAAAAACACAGTAATTTAACCGTATCTAAAATTACATCAAGATAATAGATATTAATGCAAGAACCTTCTTTAGAATTACAACTTAGTACGCTTCCGAATAACCCTGGAGTTTATCAGTTTTATGATGCTGATGAAAAGATATTATATGTAGGAAAAGCAAAGAATTTAAAAAAAAGAGTTAGTTCTTATTTTACTAAAAACCACGAAGTAGGTAAAACTCGAGTTTTAGTAAAAAAAATAAGAAGTATTAAGCATATCGTTGTTCCCACTGAGTCAGATGCGCTGTTATTAGAAAATAATTTAATTAAAAAATATAAACCGCGATATAACGTACTCCTTAAAGACGACAAGTCATACCCGTGGATTTGTATTAAAAATGAACGTTTTCCGCGTATTTTTCCAACACGTAGGCATATTAAAGATGGTTCAGAATATTATGGACCTTATACAAGTATGAAAACCGTGCGAACTTTGTTAGATTTAATAAAGAGTGTATATCCATTAAGAACTTGTAATTACGATCTTTCTGATGAAAATATTGGTTCAGGTAAGTATAAGGTTTGTTTAGAGTATCACTTAAAAAACTGTAAAGGACCTTGTGAGGGCTTGCAAAGCTCCGAAGAGTATTTGAACCAGGTAGATGATATTCGTGAAATTATAAAAGGAAATTTTAAATCGTCACTTCAATATTTTAAACGGCAAATGAAATTGTTGGCTGAAGATATGAGGTTTGAAGAAGCGCAAGCTATAAAAGAAAAAATAGATGTTTTAGAAAATTACCAAGTAAAATCTACTGTTGTAAACCCGAAAATCACAAATGTAGATGTGTTTTCGATTATTTCAGATGAGGCTTTTGCCTATATTAATTTTTTTCAATTATCACATGGTTCAATTATAAGGTCGCATACACTTGAAATTAAGAAAAAGCTAGATGAAACAGACGAACAATTACTAGAATTAGCAATTGTAGAAATAAGGCAGCGTTTTAATTCTCTTTCAAAAGAAATTTATGTTCCTTTTAAAGTGGATTTAGAATTAGACTTAAAAATTACTATTCCTAAATTAGGAGATAAAAAGAGAATTTTAGAATTGTCTGAGCGTAATGCAAAACTGCATAGGCAAGAACGTTTTAATCAAATAAAAATTATTGATCCAGATCGCCATACAAATAGGTTAATGGGGCAAATGAAAAAAGATTTGCGATTGTCTGAAGAGCCTAGGCATATTGAGTGTTTTGATAACTCAAACATACAAGGGACAAACCCTGTAGCTGCTTGTGTTGTTTTTAAAAATGGAAAACCTTCAAAAAAAGAATATCGTCATTATAATATAAAAACAGTTGTTGGTCCTGACGATTTTGCCTCCATGGAAGAAGTTGTTTTTAGAAGGTATAAAAGATTGCTTGAAGAGGAAAAGTCTTTACCACAGCTTATAGTTATTGATGGGGGTAAAGGACAATTATCATCAGCACTTAAAAGTTTAGATGTTTTAGGGTTGAGAGGTAGAATTGCAATTATAGGTATAGCAAAACGATTAGAAGAAATTTATTTTCCAGGAGACACTATTCCTTTGTATCTTGATAAAAAGTCTGAAAGTTTAAAAATAATACAGCAATTAAGAAATGAAGCACACCGCTTTGGTATAAATTTTCATAGAACTAAAAGAAGTATTGGTGCTATAAATTCAGAACTAGAAAGTATTGAAGGTATAGGAGGGAAAACAATTGAAGATCTACTAAAAAAATTTAAATCAGTGAAGAGGGTAAAAGAAGCATCGCTTGAAAGCATTGCTGAAATCGTTGGTATGGCGAGAGCTAAAAAAGTTTTTGATGCTTTCCATTAATAATTGATAAAATAACACATGAATAAAGTTTTAATAACACTACTTGTTTTATGCTCTTTTTCTAGCCTTTTTTCTCAAAAAAAGAACTCAAAAAAAGATATAAAAGTAGGTTTGGTACTTAGTGGAGGAGGCGCTAAAGGCTTTGCACATATAGGGGCTTTAAAAGTTATTGAAGAAGCAGGTGTTCAAATCGATTATATTGGTGGTACAAGTATGGGTGCTATTGTAGGTGCATTATACGCTTCGGGGTATTCTGCAGCAGAGCTAGATTCTATTTTCAGGAAAACAGACTTTAGTAAACTTATTCAAGGTGATATACCGCGTAATGCTAAAACTTTTTATGAAAAAGAAGATTCAGAAAGATATGCATTATCACTACCGTTTGAAAAATTCAAAGTATCGTTTCCTGCTGCAATTTCTAGTGGTCAGAGTATCTATAATGTATTGGTTCGTTATTTATATCATGTAAGAGATGTAGATGATTTTAACGATTTACCAATTCCTTTTTTCTGTATAGCAACAGATGTAGAGACGGGGGAGGAAATAGTTTTAAATAAAGGGTATCTACCAGAGGCTATTATGGCTAGTGGTACATTTCCATCTTTATTTGAGCCGTCAGATATAGGTGATAACTTATTGATAGACGGTGGGGTTGTGAATAATTACCCTGTAGAGAAGGTTAAGAAAATGGGAGCTGATGTTATTATTGGTGTAGATGTTCAGCATGGTTTGTCAGATAGAGAAACGCTTTCTTCAGCAACAGAAGTTTTGTTGCAAATTAACAACTACAGAACGGTGAAGGATATGGTTGAAAAATCAAAAAACACCGATATTTATATAAAACCAGACATTGAAAAATATTCGGTTATCGATTTTGGTTTGTTAAATGAAATAATTGATAAAGGCGAAGTTGCTGCGAGAGAAAATTTTATAGCCTTAAAGGAGCTAGCTAATCAACAAAAAAGAAAGAAGAGGCCTAAAAGCAGAATTAAAATTGAAGATATGCTTACTATTAAAAATTTAAGCATACTAGGTAGTGATCATTATTCGAGAGGATATGTAAAGGGTAAATTGAGGTTGCCAACAGATAATAGTTTATCATTTGAAAGGCTTCAACAAGGCGTTAGCAATTTAGCAGCTACAGGTAATTTCAAAACCATACGATATCAATTACATTCAAATGATGATAAGGCAGATTTGCTAATAAAATTAAACGAAAATCCAGTAAATACCTATATAAAAATGGGTATGCATTATGATGATTTATTGAATACTGCTGCATTAGTTAATATTACAAAAAAGAAAATATTTTTTGGTGATGATGTTGGGTCTTTAGATTTTATAATAGGCGACAATGTTCGTTATAATTTAGAATATTATGTAGATAAAGGAACCTATTGGAGTTTTGGTTTTAATTCTAGATATTTTGGTTTTAGTCAGCAAATTGATTACGATTTATTTGAGTCAAATTTTGATGTACCTAATGGTCAGAATATTAACACAGTGAGTCTTGATATTTCAGACTTTACAAACCAATTTTATGTGCAAACACAAGTAAAAGAAGAGTTTGCTTTTACTTTAGGTATAGAGCATAAATTTTTAAAATTTGGCACAAAAACTTTGGGCGAAGAATCTAGTTCAACTAGTGAAAGATTTGATTTAGAAAAAAGTAATTTTTATAGTGTATATGGTAAATTAATACTAGATACATATGATGATAAGTTTTTTCCGACTAAAGGAGTGTATTTTAATGGAGATTTCCATTATTACGTAGCCTCTTCAGATTTTAATAATAATTTTAAAGATTTTTCAGTAACTCAGGCCCGAATGGGTGCTGCTTTTCCATTAATAAACAAACTGTCATTAAATATAGAAGCAGAAGGTGGTTTTAAATTAGGGATTTCGCCTGTATCTTCTTTTGATTTTGTTCTGGGAGGTTTCGGAGCTGCGAAATTCAATAATTTTGTACCTTTTATGGGGTATGATTTTTTAGGGCTTCCAGGAAATAGTTTTGTAAAAAGTTCGGCAAGGTTAGATTATGAATTCGTTGCTAAAAACCATGTTACATTTATGGCAAATTACGCAAATGTAGATGATGATTTATTTAGAACGGGTGAGTGGTTTAAAGTGCCAAAATTTTCAGGTTACGGAGTCGGCTATGGTTGGGAGTCATTTATAGGTCCTGTTCAGGTAGTATATTCTTGGTCTCCTGAGGGTAAAGAAAATAAATTATTTTTCAGTATAGGGTATTGGTTTTAAGGTGTATACTAAATAGTAGAGAGTTAAAGTTAATTTTACGATATTTGTGTTATGCTACAATATAGAGTTGATATTACAGCCCACCTTAGGGCGATGTGGTAATTTTTTTTGAGCCTTCTTTTTCAAGAGGGGTGACTTTACTTTTCTACAAATTAAAAATCAAAAAAATAATATGGCAGCAGAAATAAAAAACTTAAAAGATTTAAAAAATACAGAATACTCTCTTAAAAAATTATTCAAAGAAGCAGAAGATTTTCTTCCTTTATTAGGAACAGATTATGTAGAGCTTTATGTGGGTAACGCAAAGCAATCTGCGCATTTTTATAAAACAGCGTTTGGTTTTCAATCAGAGGCTTATGCGGGGCTAGAAACGGGTGTTAAGGATCGGGTTTCTTACGTTTTAAAGCAAGATAAAATACGATTGGTGTTGACTACACCTTTGGGTAAAGGTGGTGAGATTAATAGGCATATTGATGAACATGGCGATGCAGTAAAGGTTGTTGCTTTATGGGTTGATGATGCTGCAAAGGCATTTGAGGAAACTACTAAGCGAGGGGCTAAGCCTTATTTAAAACCAACAGTAGAGGAGGATGAAAACGGTAAAGTTGTTCGTTCAGGTGTATATACGTATGGCGAAACAGTTCACATATTTGTAGAGCGTAAAAATTATGATGGCATATTTTTACCAGGTTATAGAAAATGGGAATCACATTATAATCCAGAACCAACAGGTATTAAATTTATTGACCACATGGTGGGTAATGTAGGTTGGGATGAGATGAATACCTGGTGCAAGTTTTATGGGGAGGTTATGGGCTTTGCTCAAATTGTGTCTTTTGTAGATGATGATATAGCTACAGAATATACTGCTTTAATGAGTAAAGTAATGAGTAATGGAAATGGGAGAGTTAAATTTCCAATAAACGAGCCTGCTAAGGGGAAAAAGAAATCTCAGATAGAAGAATATTTAGACTTTAATAATGGACCAGGGGTACAGCACATGGCCTTGGCTACTGATGATATAGTGGCAACTGTATCGGCAATGAGAGATAGAGGGGTGGAGTTTTTATATGTGCCTGAGGAATATTATGACGATTTGCTAGAGCGTGTTGGTAATATAGATGAAGATGTAGAAGTGCTGAAAAAGCATGGTATATTAATAGATAGAGATGAAGAAGGTTATTTATTGCAAATTTTTACAAAAACTATTGTAGATAGGCCAACTTTGTTTATCGAAATTATCCAAAGAAAAGGAGCTCAATCATTTGGTGTGGGTAATTTTAAAGCACTTTTTGAGGCTATTGAGCGTGAGCAAGAAGCTCGAGGCACTCTTTAAAATTGTAATTTTTCTTAATAAAAGTTTAAATTTCTAACCATAAATATAAATTACTGTTAACGCTATAGTTAAAGTACGTTAAAACTGATTTTAAAATAAAAGCTTTGTTGTAATTTTGAAATCAAATAAGGGGTGGTTCCCTTATTAACTTTAAGTATTGTTTTTCATAATTTAAAGTTTGGTTGGTTATTTAGGGAAAGCCCAGTGGAAACACTGGGCTTTTTTTATACTTTTAATTTAAAACAATACTTTGGAATAAATTTTGTTTAACATAATGTAAAGTACATTTTGTGATTCCCTTTTTCTTAATTTTACAAAGGCTACTTTTAAATTTGGCACAAATGCTCATAAGGCATAAAAAGAAATAGCATGAAAAAAGTAAATTCATACCTAATAGCTTTATTGTTGATTTTTACCACAATAGCATCGGCTCAAGAAAAGAAAGAATCTTTTGAAACGGGTGAGTGGTTAAAATTTAGAATTCATTATGGTATTTTTAATGCAAGCATTGCTACATTACACATAACTAATGATAAGGTAGACGGCAAAAATGTTTATAGAGTTAGAGGAGAAGGTAAAACTACTGGTTTAGCTAAAGCTTTTTTTAAAGTAGAAGATGTTTATGAAAGTTACTTTGACAAGGTAGATGGTAGACCGTATAAGTTTGTTAGAAATATTAACGAAGGAGGTTATACTAAAGATGTTGAGATTAATTTTGACTATTCAAAAAACAAGGCAATCTTAAATGACAAAAAAAGTGACAAAAAATTCACTTTTGATATTAACAGTGGTGTTCAAGATTTGATTTCTGCATTTTACCATATCCGAAAAAATTATGAATTTTCAGATTTGGTAATTGGTGAGTATATAAAGTTAGATATGTTATATGATGATGATGGGGTATATCAATTTAAATTAAAATATGTTGGCAAAGAAATTTTGAAAACAAAATACGGCAAAGTTGAGTGTTTAAAATTTAGACCTTATGTGCAGTCAGGTCGAATTTTTAAAGAAGAAGAGAGTTTGTCATTGTGGGTTTCTAATGATGATAATAAAATTCCAATAAGAATAAAGGCAGATATAGCTGTTGGTTCAATAAAAGCAGATTTAGATGGCTATAATGGGCTTAAAAATCAGTTTAAAATAATTATGGATTAATTAAAATTCACCAATAATTGGTAATGTTTGTGTTGTTTGTGCATAAATAATTTTATGTAAATACTTTATCCTATTTTTGTATTCAACATATTTTTATAATTAATCTCCAATTAAAATTTTTTCATTTGAAAAATAAAGAGAAAATTGATTTACAGATCTCCAAATTAGAAGAAAAGTATAAGAACTCGGGTCAAGATCTAAGCTCTTATTTAGATGGTCTTTTATACCAACGCTACTTAACATATTGGGATTATATTCATTTAGACACCTTATTGAGTTTACAAATACCAAGAACTCATTTTCCTGATGAAGAAATTTTCATCATGTATCACCAGATTACAGAATTGTATTTTAAGTTGATTTTGCACGAACAAAAACAGCTGATTGATGATAAAACTCAAGCTGTTGATTTTTTTATAGAAAAAGCAACTCGAATAAATAGCTATTATAGAGCTTTAATATCTTCGTTCAGTATCATGATTAATGGTATGCAAAGAGAGCAATTTTTGCAATATAGAATGGCTTTATTGCCAGCAAGTGGTTTTCAGTCTGCTCAATATAGAATGATTGAGATACATTCTACTCCATTAGAGTATTTGGTGCACCATACAGAACGAGAAGTGTTTTCATCTGAAAACAGTATTGAAGATCTATATGAAAATATTTATTGGAAAAAAGGAGCTACAGATAAAGAAACTGGCGAGAAAACATTAACACTTAAGCAGTTTGAATATCGATATACACCTCGTTTAATAAGAATTGCAAAGCAAGTGCAAAACAAAACTATATATTCTAAATATTTAAACCTTAGTAAAGACGAACAAGCAAACCCTGAGCTGATAAAGGCATTGAAGGAATTAGATATTAATGCAAATGTAAACTGGCCGTTAATGCATATGGGTTCAGCTTATAGATATTTAGCAAAAGATAAAAAACCTGTAGATGCAACAGGAGGTACAAATTGGAAAGAATATTTGCCGCCAAGTTTTCAGAAAATTATCTTCTTTCCAGAATTATACACTAAAGATGAGTTAAATGATTGGGGAAAACAATGGGTAGACCATATCTTTAACCCTGAGAAAAGTTTATAGAATTGAGAGCACAAAAATTTTGTTTAGGTATTTTAAGCAGTCTTCTTTTATTTTCATGTGGAGATAAAAAAACTGCTAATGAAAAAATTGAAAAAGTAGAAGTAATTGAAAAACCTGTAATTATTGAAGCTTATGGCTTTAATATTGCCGATTTTGAAATTGTTAGAGACACAGTCCGAAATGGAGATAGTTTTGGTGAGTTGATGTTGCAAAATAAGGTTGATTACCAGAAAATTTTTAAAGTATCAACTGAGCTTAAAGATACTTTTGATGTTCGAAAAATACAAATAGGGAAACCATATGCTATTTTAAAATCAAAAGACACTACACAAACAACACAATATTTTGTTTATGAAAACGACAGAATAAATTATACCGTGGTTGATTTAAGAGATTCTGTAGTAGCATATAGAAGCAAGAAAAATGTGAAATATGTAGAAAGGGTAGCATCAGGTGTAATTACGTCTAATTTATCAACTGCAATTAATGAACAAGGGATAGATTATATGGTTACCAATAATCTCTCTGAAATATATGCGTGGTCTATTGACTTTTTTAGACTTCAAAAAGGTGATAAATTTAAGGTTATTTATAAAGAAAAGTATATCAATGATTCTATTTACGCAGGTGCAGAACCTATAGAGGCGGCTTATTTTGAACACAATGGAGAATCTTTTTATGGTTTCGAGTATCAAGTCGATTCTTTAAAAAATATTACTGAATATTATGATGATGCAGCAAAAAACTTGAGAAGAACGTTTTTAAAAGCACCGGTTGAGTTTAGTAGAATATCATCTAGGTTTAATCTTAATAGAAGAATCAAATATTACGGTTATAAACTTCGCCCACATAAAGGTACTGATTATGCAGCGCCATTGGGTACGCCAATTTTGGCAACTGCAAATGGTACCGTTGTAGAGTCTACTAGAAGAGGAGGAAACGGAAAGTATGTTAAAATAGAACATAATGGCACCTATAGTACTCAGTATTTACATATGAAAAATCAGAATGTAAAGAAGGGTGACTTTGTAAAACAAGGTGATGTAATAGGTTGGATTGGGATGACGGGTAATACAGGTGGTCCACATGTGTGTTATCGTTTTTGGAAAAACGGCCAACAAGTCGATCCTTTAAAAGAAAAATTACCAGCAGCAGACCCTATAGTCGATTCTTTAAGAGCGGACTATTTAAAATTTATTAATCCAATTAAAACTAAATTGGATAATGTTGAGTATACAATTATTGAAAAAGAAGAAGAACAACAGATAACACAGAACTAAAATGGCACTACAGAATAGCAACCCTTCAACAACAAATTCTTGGAAAAAATTACAATCTCATTTTGATGATTCAAAAAATACAGAGATTAAAAATCTATTTCTTAAAGATGCAAGTAGAGCAGGTGATTTTACAATTAAATGGAATGATTTTTTAGTTGACTATTCGAAAAACAGAATCTCGAAAGAAACGATAACATTACTTTTAGAATTAGCTAAAGAGGTAAACTTAAAAGATGCTATTAGTAAATATTTTGAGGGTGATATTATAAATAAGACAGAAGGTAGGGCTGTTTTGCATACCGCTTTAAGAGCTAAAAAAACAGATTCTGTAGTAGTGGATGGTGAGAATGTTGTTCCTGAAATATACGAAGTAAAAGAAAAGATTAAGATTTTTACAGAAAGTGTAATTTCTGGAGATAAGAAAGGTTTTACGGGTAAGGCTTTTACAGATGTAGTTAATATAGGTATTGGAGGTTCTGATTTAGGACCAGCAATGGTTACTGAAGGTTTGAAGTTTTATGCAAACCATTTAAAAATGCATTTTGTATCTAATGTAGATGGTGATCATGTATATGAAACATTAAAGCACCTTGATCCAGAGACAACTTTATTTGTAGTAGTTTCAAAAACATTTACTACTCAAGAAACATTGAGTAATGCTACAACTATAAAAAAGTGGTTTTTAAAGCATGCTACACAAGCAGATGTTGCTAAGCACTTTGCGGCAGTATCAACAAATACAGAAAAAATAGCAGAATTTGGTATTGCACCTGAAAACGTATTTCCGATGTGGGACTGGGTTGGTGGTCGCTTTTCATTATGGAGCGCAGTTGGGCTATCAATAGCTTTAGCAGTAGGTTTCAAAAATTTTGATGATTTATTAGTGGGAGCTAATGAGATGGATGAGCATTTTAAATCAACTGATTTTGATGCTAACATTCCAGTTGTTTTAGCATTAATAAGTGTTTGGTATAATAATTTTTATGGAGCAGAAACAGAAGCCATAATTCCTTATACACAATATTTAAGTCGTTTTTCAGCATACTTACAACAGGGTATAATGGAAAGTAATGGTAAAACTGTAGATAGAAATGGTAAAAAAGTAAGCTACCAAACAGGAACTATTATTTGGGGAGAGCCAGGTACAAATTCTCAACATGCCTTTTTTCAATTAATACACCAAGGTTCGAAGTTGATTCCGACAGATTTTATTGGTTATAAAGATTCTTTACATGGTGATACTGATCACCATAATAAGCTAATGGCAAATTATTTTGCACAAACTGAAGCTTTAATGAATGGTAAAGGAGCAGATGAGGTAAGAAGTGAGTTGTCTGAAAAAGGAATGGATAAAAATGCCATCGAAGATTTAGTACCTTTTAAAGTTTTTGAAGGTAATAATCCAACAAATTCAATTCTTATAAATAAGCTAACCCCTAAAAGTTTAGGGTCACTTATAGCTTTGTATGAACATAAAATATTTGTTCAAGGCATCGTTTGGAACATATTTAGCTACGATCAATGGGGTGTTGAGTTAGGAAAGCAACTAGCGACAACTATTTTAAAGGATATAGAGAATTCAGAAATAAGTAGTCATGATTCATCAACGTTGCAACTTTTGCAAAAATTTAAGAAATAATTAAGGAATTTATTATTTCTTAAAGGAATTTGATAACTTATTGTTCTTCAAGTATTGCGAGTGTTTTTTTATGTTAAATTTGTGAAGACTAATTTAACGTTTTGTTAATGTTCAAGTGTAATTAATATTCCACTTTTGCAGCGAAAAACTAAAACTAAAAAAACACTTAAAAATGAGAAAATTGTATTTCACAATTGTCGGTTTACTTTTTACGGCAGTTGCTTTTTCACAAGGGGTTACAACCTCTGCAATCGGAGGGCAAGTAACTGATGAGACCGGAGAACCTTTGCCAGGGGCAAGTGTAGTTGCGATTCACACACCTTCTGGATCCACTTATGGTGCCGCAACAGATTTTGATGGATACTATAGAGTATCTAACATGAGAGTAGGTGGCCCTTACAAGTTAACTATTTCTTATATTGGTTATGTTGACTACAAGAAAGAAGATTTATATCTTCAATTAGGAGATGCTCAAAGGTTTAGTGTAAAACTTGGAGAGTCTGCAAATGAACTTGATGAAATAGTGATAACTGCACAATCAAACGGTTTGTTTGATTCAGGTAAAACTGGAGCAGGAACAAATGTTTCTCAAAAGCAAGTTAGCTCATTACCAACAATTTCTAGAAATATTGCTGATTTTGCTAGATTAACTCCTCAAGCTCAGGTTTCAGGTGATGATGTTATTTCAATTGCAGGTCAAAATAATAGATACAATGCTATTTATATTGATGGAGCTGTAAATAATGATGTTTTTGGTCTTGCTGGTAATGGTACCAATGGAGGTCAAACAGGGGTTAGTCCTATCTCTTTAGATGCGATTGAATCTTTTCAAATTAATGTAGCTCCTTTTGATGTTAGACAATCAGGTTTTGCTGGAGGTAGTATTAATGCTGTTACAAAATCAGGAACAAACCAAATTGAAGGTTCTGTTTACGGGTTTTATAGAAATCAAGATTTGTCAGGTAAAACACCTGTAGGTCTTGCAGGAAGTAATGAAAGAACTAAGTTGGCAGAATTTTCATCACAGACTTATGGGTTACGTGTTGGCGGTCCTATAGTAGAAGATAAATTGTTTTATTTCGTGAATTACGAAAGACAAGATAATGAAACACCACAACCATTTGATATTTCTTCATACAGAGGTAGTGTTACAGCAGATGATTTGTCTCAACTTTCAGATTTCTTAAGTACTAATTATAACTATGATGCAGGAGGGTATGAAAATAATACTTCAACATTACAAAGTGATAAATTAATAGCGAAAATTGACTGGAACATAAATGAAGATCATAAATTATCTTTAAAACATAGTTATGTTAAAGCAGTTCAGTTTAACGCAAATGGATCAAATCAAGGAGCAATTAACTTTGTAAATAATGCAATTAACTTTGAGTCTATTACGAACTCTTCAGCTTTAGAGCTGAGTTCTAAATTTGGAGATAAATTTGCAAATAACTTAGTTGTAGGTTATACAAGTGTTAGAGATGATCGTGGTCCTGCTGGAAGCCCTTTTCCTAATGTACAAATATTTGATTCTTCAGGATCTTCTATCTATTTTGGTTCTGAAGCATTTTCAACAGCTAACTTGCTAGAGCAAAATGTATTTACTGTTACAGATAATTTTGAAATTTATTCAGGAAGACATACCGTAACAGTTGGTGTTAACAGTGAGTTATCTTCTGCTTATAATGTTTTTTTTGGAAACAACTTCGGTGCTTATAGATATAACAGTTTAGAAGACTTTTTGGGTGGAGCTCAAGGTAACAGATATAGATATGGATATTCATTACTAGGTGGTAGTGGAGATGATTCTCAAGGAGCTGCTGATTTTGATTTATTTCAATTTGGAGTTTATATTCAAGATCAAGTAAATGTTACAGATAATTTTAAATTTACAATGGGTGCGCGTATAGATGTTCCTTACTGGGCAGATGGTTTAGTAAATGAAGATTTTAACACTCGTTCAGTAGCTTTACTTGAAGCTAATGGTAAAGACTTACAAGGCGCTCGTGTTGGTCAAGGTATAGATGCTACTGCTCACTTTTCTCCTAGAGTAGGTTTTAATTGGGATGTTAAAGGAAATCGTTCTACACAAATTAGAGGTGGTCTTGGTGTTTTTACGTCAAGAATACCTTTAGTATGGCCAGGTGGTGCATATAATAATAATGGTATTACTGCAGGTTCTGTTGAATTAACAGGTGCTGATGTTCCTGTATTTAATCCAGATGTTAATAATCAATTTGCAGATCCACTTCCAGGTACAGGTGCTTTAGGAGGAGATATAAATGTTTTTGCAAAAGATTTTAAATTACCACAGGTATTTAAACTTAATATAGCATTAGATCAAAAATTACCTGGTGGAATTGTATTTTCAGGAGACTTTATTTGGAATGATAATATTACAGCAGTTACCTATGAAAATCTAAATTTACCTAACACTCCAAGTTTTTTAACAACTGGTGCTGGTTCTAGACCTAACTATGGTTTTGGAACTTTAGATAATACATATGGTGCTATTTATTTAGGATCAAATACAGGAGAGGGAAGTTCTTATAATATTAGTGGAGGTTTGAGTAAGAATTTTTACTCAACTAAAGTGGATGTAACATCTCATGTGACTTACTCTTATGGTGATTCTGATGGTATATTTGATGCTACTTCTTCTCAGAATAGTTCTCAGTGGAGAAATTTAGAAACTGTTAATGGTTCTAACAGACCAGATCTTTCAACGTCTGATTTCTCTCCAGGAAATAGAATTATTGCAAATTCAACTATTGAGTTTAAATGGAATGATAATTTACGTACTCGTTTAGGTGTATTCTACGAAGGTTCAGAAGGTTCTCCTTTTAGTTATGTTTATAATGGAAGTGGGTTATTGTCTGATACAGGCTCTTTCTCTGCTCTAGCATATGTTCCTGCAACTTTAGCTGAAGCGCAATTAGTTCCTTATACAAGTGGAGACGCTACTATTACAGCTGCTCAGCAATGGGAATCTCTTGACGCATTTATTTCAGGTGATGAATATTTAAGTTCAAGAAGAGGACAATTTGCAGAAAGAAACGCAGCTCGTTCGGATTGGGCTCATATTGTTGATTTAAAGTTTGCACAAGAATTCCGTTTTTACACAGGAAAAACTTTAAATAAAATAGAGTTTACGGCTGATATTTTCAATTTCACAAATTTATTGAATAAGAAATGGGGTGTAAGAACTTTTACAAACTTCAATCAAGTTCAGTTGTTAAATTTTGAAGGTTTTCAAGCAGATGGAACTACGCCTACATTTACTTTTGATGATAGTGCTCCAGATACAAAAAACATTATTGATGATTCAGGATTGAATTCTTCAAGGTGGCAAATGCAATTAGGTCTTAGATATAGTTTCTAACTAATGCTTAATTTATAATTTTTAAAACCCTGCTTTTTAGCAGGGTTTTTTATGCTTAAAATTTAGTATTTTTGGCTTTCAAACTAAAACAAATAACATGTACGAAATTATCTATAACCTACATTCCTTTTTTGCATATGCTGTACTCGCTATGCTTATTTTAGCAGTGTTTAACGCTGTTTCTGGTTTAATGAGTAAAAGAATATTCAATTTAGAAAAAGACTTCAGAATCAGTCTTTTTGCAATGATATTATCTCATTTGCAATTGCTTGTAGGTTTAATATTATATTTTGTATCTCCAAAAGGTTTTAACGCTATTCAACAGCTTGGTATGGGAGGCTTAACTTCTGCATCACGATTATTAGCTGTAGAGCATCCTTTTATAAATATAATAGCGTTAGTGTTTATTACAATTGGTTGGTCTAGACATAAGAAGTTTATGGAAGGAAACAAAAAGTTTAAAAGTATTGCAATTTTTTATGGAATAGGACTTCTGCTTATTTTAAGTCGTTTACCATGGAGTCAGTGGTTTGCATAAAACATAATTTTACAAAATATTAAAAGAGCCTATTCGGCTCTTTTTTCTTTTAATAAATGCATGTATACAGGAAAATGGTCGCTGTAGCCACCTACATAGCTACCGCCTGCATAAGTTCTTAATGGATAACCTTTATAACGACCTTTTTGATCAATAAGATAGGTTGGGTTGTAGATTCCAACTTTCCAAAATGTATAATTTTCTCTGTTTGTATTAACTAAGTTACTAGTAAAAAAAATCTGATCAAATAAATTCCATTTATCTCTATACGCTAATGATCCAACACCTTTTTTATGTAGCCTTTCCATAGGGTTAAAAAGTGTATTTTCTTCGATGTTTTTTATTTTACCTTCTGTTCGTAAAATCTTTTTTAAACTATCACTAGTTGGGTCATCATTTAAATCTCCCATACTAATTATTTTGGCATTTATATCCGTTCTTAAAATAGAATCGATAATTCTCTTATTTAGTTTTGCTGCGGCAATTCTGTTTGGTTTACTTCTGGCTTCACCTCCACTTCTTGAAGGCCAATGATTAACGATAAAATTGAAATATTCATCACCTAAATACCCGCCAACAACCAATTGATCTCTAGAGTAATCTCTGAAACCGTCATCTTTAAAAAGTAATAATCTATGACTATTAAAAGAACTAGGAATGAATGCCGATTTTTTATAAAGTAAGGCAACATCTATACCTCGCTCATCTGGAGAGTCAAAATGAACTATACCGTAATTTTTTTGGCGTAGGTTGGGGTGATGTATCAAATCTTCAACAACTTGTTTATTTTCAACTTCGCATAAACCTATGATATCAGCAGATGAATTAGATGTTTCAAAACCTATTTCAGATAATACTTTAGATATGGTTTCTATTTTTTTATCATATCGTTTTTTTGTCCAATTATCTTTCCCGTCAGGTGTTCGGTCGTCATCAAAAGTCAGAGAATCATTTGTGATGTCAAATAAATTTTCAACATTATAAAAAGCAATTGTTTTAACTTGATATGTTTTCTTTTGTGACACACTGTAATTATAGAATAAAATCATTATTAAAAGGATGCTTATTCTCATTTACAGTTCTTTAAATTACATAATCAATATTAAATATACGTATTTTTTAGGATTATAATCGTTAAATAGTTAATATTATGAAGAATATTAACTCTATGTGTTATTAAGAATTTAAAAATTTATGTTTTAATTTGTCTGTTATTTTTGGTATTTATGCCAAATAACATGTTTTCTCAAAGTACTCTTTTTGTTAAAGGAAAGATTGTAAGTCGTGAATCAAAAAAAATATTAACAGGTGTTTCCGTTAAGTTTGAAGGAGGGTTAATAACGGCTGATACAGATGAGTTTGGTAACTTCAGTCTTAAAAATGAAAATTTAATTGATAATATACTTTTTATTCAAGCGCCTAATTATCGCATAAAAAGAATACCATTGTCTTTAGATGGTGTTGATGTTGATTTAGGGCTTATTTATCTAGAATTAGATATAGAAATAGAACAAACTGATAATTTAATTTCTTTGACTGATTCTGAGTTGTTTGATGATGAAATAAGTTCAAGTTCGTCAGGTTTATTGCAAGCTACAAAAGATATTTATTTAACTAAAGCTGCATTCGATTTTGGTCAAGCATTTTTTAAAGTACGTGGTTACGATTCTCAAAATGGAAAAGTTCTAGTTAATGGACTTTCAATGAATAAGTTTTATGGCGGTCGTCCGCAATGGAATAATTTTGGAGGATTGAATGATGTTACAAGAAATCAACAATTTTCAAACGGCCTAGAGGCTTCATCATACACTTTTGGAGGTGTTTTAGGAGTAACAAATATAGATACACGACCCTCTAAAATGCGACCTGGCTTTCGGGTTTCTACTTCAGCTTCAAACCGTACTTACGGTGGCAGATTAATGGCAACGTATACTTCTTCAATACAAAATAGTGAATTTACATATAGTTTTTCAGGTTCTAGAAGATGGTCTAAACAAGGGTATGTAGATGGAACTTTATATGATGCATATTCTCTTTTTGGGGTAATTGAATATAAAATAAATACAAAAAACACTATTATGTTAACAGGCATTATGGCATCTAATAGAAGAGGTCGATCTTCAGCAGTTACTGAAGAGGTGTTTGAGCTTTTAGGTAACAGGTATAATCCATATTGGGGAGAGCAAGATGGTGAAATTAGAAACTCTAGAGAACGAAAAATTGCTGAACCAATACTAATGCTTAATTATTATCATGAAACAGAAAAAATAAAAATTCACACAGGGTTAGCATATCAAACAGGAATAAATTCAAAAAGTAGATTGGGGTATTATAACGCCCCAAACCCTGACCCTACTTATTATAGATATTTACCTAGTTTTTATATAAACAGCCCGATAGGAGCAAATTTTTTAAGTGCTAATCAAGCAAAAGATGGATTTTTAGAAAACCCACAATTAAACTGGAATACTATTTATACCGCAAATAATAAAGATAAAGCCGCTTATGTATTGTATGATGATGTTAATAAAGACCAACAGTTTTTATTTAATACAAATGCCAGTTTAAACATTAACCCCATTTTGAATTTAAACCTTGGTTTTTCTTATAAAAATTTAACCTCAAAAAACTATGCTTTAATTAATGATTTGTTTGGAGCTAATATTCATGAAGATATAGATGTTTTTTCGAATACATTAAATAATGTAGATGGTGATTTAGAGAAGCGAGAGAATGAAATTTTTAATTATAATTACATTTTCAGAGCTTCTGAATTTGATGCTTTTGTGCAATTACAGATGCATAAAAAAAACTGGAATGCTTTTTTAGCAGTGAATCAGTCTGCAATTAATTACCAAAGGGAAGGCGTGTTTACAAATGAAAGATTCTTAGACAACTCAAAAGGGGAAAGTGAAAAGTTAAGTTTTTTAGGAATAGGTGTAAAAGGTGGGGTGTTATATAAAGTTGATGGAAGAAATTGGCTATCAATCAATATTGCACATATTAATAAAGCACCAATTTTACAGAATGTTTTTATAAACCCAAGAGAAAACAACAAAATTGTATCAGATTTGAAGTTAGAAAACATTCAGACTTTTGATACATCTTATATTGTTAGATTACCAAAATTAGTAGGTAGGTTGACAGGTTTTCATACACTGTTTAAAAATACTACTGATGTAAATTTCTTTTTTGTGGATACGGGTGTAGGTTCTGATTTTGTGCAAGAAGTTCTAACAAGTTTAGATAAAAGGCATTTGGGTATTGAGTTGGGTTTGGAATACGAACTTTCATCATCAGTAAAATTAACAGCAGCAGCTGGTGTAGGTAAATATGTATATGCAAACAACCCTAATGTCTCAATTAATTTTGATACAGCAGGAGCAGAGGAAGATTTGATAAATTTAGAAGGTAATTTAAATTTAGGGCAAGCAAAAATTAAAGATTACAAATTAGCACAAGGGCCTCAACAGGCATTTGCTATTGGTATAAATTATAGAGATCCAAAATATTGGTGGGCAGGTTTAACGGCAAATTATTTAGCTAATAATTATGCGAATATATCGACAATAACAAGAACAGAAAGTTTTTACTTTGATCCAGAAACAGGTGATAAATTCCCTGATGCTACAAAAGAAAATGTTTTAAAGTTATTACAGCAAAAACCTTTAGATAATTTTTATTTATTGAATTTAATAGGAGGTAAATCATGGCTAAAAAAAGGCAAATATGTAAGTGCTTTTGTAAGTATTAATAATGTGTTTGATGTAAAATATAGATCAGGTGGATACGAACAGAGTAGAAACGGAAATTATGGGCAATTGAAACAAGATAATTTAAGTGGTACGCCTTCATTCGGTACCAAATATTGGTACGGGTACGGACGAACTTATTTTTTGAACTTGGCTATAAGCTTTTAAATGTATAATGTTATGAAGCTAAATAGTAAAATTGTTAGATTTTATTCTGGGATATTCTTGTTAATTTCAACATTATACTCTTGTGTTAAAAACAGAGATTTTAAAAGCCAAGAAACAAACTGTTCAAATACATTAAAAGCGAATGCTTCTTATGCCGATGTAAAAGATTTGTATGTTGATAAAACAATTCAAATTCAGGAAGATTTAATTATTGAAGGGTATGTAATTTCTTCTGATGAAGCTGGTAATTTTTTTAGTGAGTTATATTTTCAAGATAAATCAAATAACCCAACCGAAGGGTTTCAAATAGAAGTTGATGCTCGTGAAACACATTTAATTTATCCGATAGGAAGAAAGATTATTTTAAACCTAAAGGGGCTCTATTTGGGTAAAAGTAAAGGTGTTTATAAAGTTGGTGGTGTTTTTGCTTCTTTCGGTAATCAGTCTGTCGGCAGATTACCAGCTTCAGTATTAGAGCAACACATCTCTATATCATGTGGTGAAGTTGTTAATGTTATCCCTAAAGTTATAACACTAAATGATTCTTTAAATAATTACATAAACACTTTAGTATCTATAAATAAGATAGAATTTATTGGTGATGATTTAGGCCTGTCTTTTGCGATAACAAGAGAGGAAACTTTAAGAACATTAACGAATTGCGATGATCAAAAAATAGGTTTATTGAATAGTGGTTTTTCAGACTTTCAAAATTCTATTTTACCTTTTAAAAAAGGAAGTGTTACTGCTGTTTTGACAAAAGAAAATGATGACTTTTTTTTAAGAATACGAAGTTTAAACGATATATATTTTATAGAAGACCGTTGTGAAGATTTAGTTGATGAATTTACATCTAGAGAAGTTTTTATATCAGAGATTGCTGATCCTGATAATAACTCTAAAGCTCGTTTTGTCGAACTATTTAATAGTGGAGCAAATACCATAAGTTTAAAAAATTGGAATTTAAGTAGGTATACAAATGCAAATACAGAAACTAGTTCTAGTATAAATTTATCAGAAAATGACTTAGAACCAGGTGCTACACTTGTTATTGCATCAAATGGTGGTGAATTTGAAAATACGTATGGATTTTCAGCAGATATAATTGGGGGTACTGGTAGTGCTGCAGATTCTAATGGAGATGATACAATTGTATTAATAGACCCTTTTGGTGAAATTATAGATATTTTTGGCGTAGTTGGTGAAGATGGATCAAGTACAAACCATGAGTTTGAAGATGGTAAGGCTGTTCGTAAATTTAATATAGTGCAAGCTAACCCTGTTTTCAATTTTAATGAATGGATTATTTATAATGATACAGGTGATTCAGGAACTATAAACCAGCCCCAAAATGCTCCACAAGATTTTAATCCAGGGCAAAATTAAGAAGCTAATTAAGAATTTTTAATTTTGTTTAAATCAGCCGGAGTTAATGGTTTAACGATATAATCATGAACAATAGGGTATGATTTTATCATGTCTATTTCTGATGGGTTAATGGATGAACTCATAACAATAATCTTTATAGACTCTTTGTTCAAAATTGGAGCAGCCTGAAAACTATCTAAAAATTCCCAGCCGCTCATGACAGGCATGCTTAAATCTAAAAAAATAATTTCAGGTAGACTCTGATTTGAATTACTTGTGTCTACAAGAGCTTCTATTGCATTTTTTCCATGTTCAAAAACTTCAAGATTTTCGCAAAAATCCTCTTCTTCAATAAGTTTTGTTGAAACGAAAATAAATATAGAATCATCATCTATAAAAAAGACTTTCTTATTTTTTTCTGACATGATTTAAATTTTAAAAGTTATTGTAAAAGTAGTTCCGATATTCACTTCGCTCTCTACTGATATAAAGCCGCCCATTGCTTCAATTTGATTTTTAGTAATATACAACCCAACACCACGGGCATCTTTATTTCTATGGAAAGTTTTATTCATTCCAAAAATTGTTTTACCGTGTTTAATAATATCTATCCCTTTTCCATTATCAGCAAATGTCATCACTAAAGTATCTTTTTCTTTAACGGTAGTAATTTGAATAATAGGGGATTTGATAAGAGAGCAGTATTTTAAACTATTTGTAAATAAGTTGAGTAATATACTATCAAGATAGGCTGGTACAACAGTTACCTTGTGGTCTGATGATATATCTAAAACACAAATAGCCTTTTTTTCTTTAAATATAACTCCTATGTTATTTTGTACAGTAGTAATAGCTTGTAACAGATTTACAGAAACTAATTTTCCTTTAATTTCTTGACTATTAGATTGTACAACTTCATTTAAATTACAAACAGTGCTATTTAGGCTTTCTGTAGCTTTTTTAAGCATTTCTAGTATCTCGCTTTTTTCACTTTCAGAATATTTTTTATCTATTAATAATGATGTTAATACCGATAAATTTGTAGAATGTGAACGTAAATCATGAGAAACCATATGAGCAAAATTAGTCAGGCTATTATTTTGTTCTCCAGTTAAATTTGCAAATTCTTTCAGTTGCTTCTCCGATGTTTTTTCTTTGGTTACATCTTGAGCAATACCTATTGCTTTATAGTATTTATTATTTGACTCGTTTAAAAACGTAACCGTTGCCTTTATGTATCTGATAGTTTTGTTAGGTAAAATGACTCTATATTCAATTGTGCCTAACCCAATTCCTTTATAATAAAGCAAAAGTTCGTTTTTTACAGCCTCAAAATCGTCAGGGTGTATTGCCTTTTTCCATATTCTATACGGGTTTTCTATTGCCGTTTTTTTGTCTAAACCGTGTAATTCGTAGCACATTTCATCCCAAACAGTTTCTCCGTTATTTAAATTATACTCCCAAGACCCAACTTTCGATGCCGTAACAGCTCTTTTAAGTTGAGTGGCAGATTCTCTATAGGATAATTGGGCTAATTTAAAATCGTTTATATCTTGGCAAATTCCAAAAAGACGTGTGCAAACACCGTTTTTAAACTCAGCTTCACCCTTTGTACGTATCCAGATTTCCTTGCCTTTGCCTGTTATCATTATAGCTTCTTCATCCCAAGGGGTGCCATCAGAAATCGTTTTATTTGCAAGCGCATATATTTTGTCACGGTGTTCTCCTTCCTTAAAATGTTCAAAACACTCTTCAAACGTTTTTGGAATATAATCTAAAGGAACTTCATGAATAATATTAACCATTTTTGTCCAAAGGATTTCATTGGTAATTAAATCGGCTTCCCAGCCACCCGTTCTGGCAACTTCATGAGCATCTTCCATTAGAAGATTCATTTTAATTTTTCTAGAAAAATCCAATGCAGTACATTTTAGGTTAATACTTTAAGTTTTTTTTATATAAGAGTTTTTAGTTATTTTTTGTATAAATGAATTATGAGTCAATCAGTTCTTCTAAAATTTCGTTTAACCCTTTTGAAGTAATAGGTTTTATATAATAATTGGTAACCGCACTAATCTCTTTTGCTCTTAAAATGTCTGCTGGGTCTACAGATGAGCTTATAATATAAATATTAACACCTTCTCTGTTGTGGTTTGGTATTTTTACAAAATCTTCTAAAAACTCCCACCCATCCATTATAGGCATGTTTAAATCTAAAAAAACAACTGATGGTAGTTTTTTTCCTTCAGTTAATATTTTTTTAAAGCCGTTAATTGCATCTAAACCATTTGTATAAACAGAGATGTTTTTACTGAAATTTAATCCTTTCATAGCTCTTTTCATTCCGAATACGCATATCGGATCATCATCAATTACGCAAGTGTCTATTATTTCAGTCATAATTTAAATTGTTTTTTGGTTCATAAAAGTTAAAATGAAAGTGGTTCCGACACCTACTTCGCTTTTTACTTTAATTTCGCCATTCATTGCCTCAATTTGGTTTTTAGTTATAAAAAGGCCAATACCTTTAGAGTCTTCATGTTTATGAAAAGTTTTATACATGCCAAAAAGTTTTTTGCCATGGCGTTTTAAATCTATTCCTAAACCATTATCAGAAAAATAAATGACAGTTTTGTTGTCTTTAATCTTGTGTTTTATATTTATTTCTAAAGTTTTATCATTAGCACTATATTTTACAGCATTGGTAAATAAATTAAGCAATATGCTATCTAAATAAGCAGGAACGGCAACTATAATTAAATCTATAGGCATATCAATGTTGCAAATGGTCCCTTTTTCTTTTAACAGTACACTTATATTTTTTCTAACCCTTTTAATAGAGTTAAAAATATTTACTTCTTTAATTTTTTCTTTAATAGTTGTTGTTATCTGTACAACATCATTAAGGTGGTGCACACTTTCATTTAAACTTTCAGAAGCATCAATAAGCATATTTTCAATTTCTTTTTTCTCAGTTTTGTCTTCTTCTTCATTTAAAAAAGTGGTTAGCATTGATAAATTTGTAGAATGAGATCTTAAGTTATGAGAAACGATATGAGCAAAGTTTAATAGACTTCTATTTTGGGTTTTAGTAATTGAGATTAAATTTTTAGTTTCATTTTCTGCTGTTATTCTAGAGGTTATGTCAATAATTTGGGCTAGAATATGTGTTGTTTTTTCTTGATAATCTTTGATTGGTGTTATTGTAACTATAGCATTAACAATTGATCCATTTTTATGTATATATTTTTTCTCAACCTGATAATCTTTAGTTGTTCCTTTTAAAATTTTAGAAAGGTGATTCAAATTACTTTTCAAATCATCTTTATGTGTTATTTCTTGAAAGTTAGACTGTAGCAATTCTTCTTTTGTATACCCTAAACTGTTGCAAATACTATCATTAACATCTAACCAACTACCATCTAAACCTACTAAAGCCATACCAATAGCCGAGTTTTCAAAAACGCCTTTAAACGATTCTTCGTTTTTTGTAAGTTTAAGTTGTGTTTTTTTCAGCTCTGTAATATCCCAATTGGTGCCAATTAATCTATTAGGGTTCCCTTTTTTATCTTTTTGAAGGGTGAAATTGGTTTTTATATACCGGACTTCGCCATTTGGCCATAAAATTCTAAATTCAGAATCAAAACCTTTTGAGTTAGTTGTGGCTGACCTTCTTTCTCTTAGGTACCTTTCTTTATCATCAGGATGTAAACTTTTTATCCAATAATCATTAATATCTTTTATCGAACCTTTTTTTACATCGTAAATTTCAAACATACTATCATCCCAAATAAGTTTTTCATTAAACAAGTCATATTCCCAAATACCAATTTTTGATGAGCTAGTAGCAATTGCTAGCCTGTCAGAAATCTCTTTGAATTTTATTTGTTCTTTTTTTTTATTATCAATATCCTGAAATGTCCCAAAAATCCTAACACATTTATTATCAATTAATTCAGCTTCACCTTTAGCTCTAACCCAAAGGTCTTTACCAGTCGATGTTGTTATTTGTAACTCTTCATCCCAAGGGGTTCCGTTACTCATGGCTTCAGTAACAATATTTGTTATTTTAGTTCTGTTTTCGCCTTCTTTATAAAAATTTATACCTCCTTCTAAAGTAGGCGTATATGATAAAGGTACTTCGTGAATTTTTTTTGTAGTGTCAGTCCAAAATATATTATTTGTTAATATGTCAACCTCCCAAGCACCAATGTTAGATACGCTTTCTACTTTTAATAATAACTCTTCTTTTTTCTTGCTTTTTGTAATATTTTCGGCAACAATTATAACCTCAGTTATTTTGTTATTTTTGTCTTTAATGCCATTTAATTTCCACTCAAACCAGATACTATTTTCATCTTTTGTTTCTAATGTTTTTTTAAAAACACTATTTTCAGATAAAATACTTTTTACACTTGACCTTACTTTTTCAGGTATAGTTGGTATGTCATTAAAATAAACATCAGAATTTTCTGTTGAGTTATTTGTAGGAAATTCTTTTAACCATATTTTTGAATAATGTTTAATTTTTAGATTTAAATCTATAATTGCTGTAGCAATTGGAAATTCTTGAATCATATTTTTTTGGGGTCATCTAAATTATAGAATTGTGCTAAAGCTTTTAAAAATAAGTAAGAATTTACTTATTCACTTAAAAGTAAATATACAGAAAAAGAAGAAAATTAACTTCAGTTTTATTTAAAAAAGGAAAAGCGTGTGTTTTTATAACTAATTTTCATGCAAATTAGCCGTTTAAAAAGAAGGATTATAGTTAAAACTTATTGTTTGATCTGTTTATAATATGGTTTGTTTATAACACTGTCTTTTTCTTTGTTAAATTTGTGTAGCTAATTTATGTGTTTATAAATAATAGTTTTTATGGTTTATAGAGTAAATTATAAAATTGGTATAACTGTAATATCTTAATATATGGAGGATAAAAAAGAAGTATTTTATGAGCAAATAAGACAAGGTAATTTGTCAGAGGTTTCAAGTTTATTAAATGAAATGCCAGAGTTGTTAAAAACAAAAGATGCTAGAGGATCAACACCTTTAATATTGGCTACATATTATCAGCAAGAAGAGATTGTTAAACTATTTTTAGAATTTAGTTTTAATATAGATGCAAAAGATTCATCAGGAAATACTGCTTTGATGGGAGTTTGTTTTAAAGGATTTACTAATTTGGCTGCCTTGTTAATTGATAAAGGTGCAAATGTGGATAACCAAAATGGTATGGGAGCAACATCATTAATATACGCTGCTACTTTTGGTAAAGATGAAATTGTAAAACTATTAGTAGAATGTGGTGCAGATGCAAGCATAAAAGATGCTAGAGGTAAATCGGCATTAGACCATGCTAAAATGCAAGGAAACCCTTTAATTATCGATTTGTTGAAATAAAACTTAATATGGCTAAAAAATTAGAAATTGCATTAGTTCAAACAGAGCTTATTTGGGAGAATCCAAATAAGAACAGGAATTTAATTGAAGCCAAAATTAATGAAATGCCTTCTCAGGTAGACCTGGTTATACTTCCAGAAATGTTTACAACTGGTTTTACAATGAAGCCTAGTGTTTTAGATAAGAATGAAGGACAGAAAACAATAGACTGGATGCTTAAAATTGCTAGCGAAAAACAACTAGCAATTACAGGTAGTGTAGCTTTTTTTGAAAATGATTCTTATTACAATCGTTTATTATTTGTTCAACCAAACGGAAAAATTGATACTTATGACAAGCGACATACTTTTACTTTAGCAGGAGAAGATAAAATATATAAAAAAGGAAGTGAAAAATTAATTATAGATTTTAAAGGTTTTAAAATCTGTCCTCTTATTTGTTATGATTTGCGTTTTCCTATTTGGGCTAGAAATGTAGAAGATTATGACATTTTATTATATGTAGCAAACTGGCCAGAAGTAAGAGTAAAAGCTTGGGATACTCTTTTAAAAGCAAGAGCCATAGAAAACATGACCTATTGTGTAGGTGTTAATAGAGTTGGTACAGATGATACTGGTTTAAAATACTCAGGCCATTCTGCTGTTTACGATGGTTTAGGAGGAACTCTTTCTTTTTCTGATAAAAATGAAGTTATTTATACCACTTTACAAAAAGATCATATTGACTTAATTAGAGGTAAACTAAAATTTTTAGCAGATAAAGATAATTTTACTCTGATAGAATAAAATTGTATTTCTCTTCCCAATTAGCACGCATTTCAATAACTTTAGGAGAGTGGCTTACACGTTCAGGTTGTATTCTTTGTAGGTAGTTTCCAGTATCCCATTTCCCATTTTTATTAGTGTCAAAAATTACCCTTATAGAGTATTTACCAGGGTTTATATTGTTAAAATAAATTGGGTTTGGTGCTGTTGCGTATACTTCTCTTTTTATTTCTGTTCCTTTTTCATCAGTAAGCTGAACTATGGCAGGGTATTCAATTTCTCCACTTAGTTCTAACTCTAAATTCCCGAAGTCAGCATAGCTCTTTGTTGATAGTTTAAAAACTAAAGTATCATTTGTATTCCCGAAAAAATCCTCTAATAAATCGGGTAGTATTCTTAAGTTATAACTTTCTTTAGGTTCTTTTTCAAAATCTACATGAATACTATTATCAATAGTATCTAATGATGCCAAGAATTTTACAGGAATAGAATCGTTATTCATTAATTCTATTTTACTAGTGTCAATCTTAATAATTGGAGTGTTTACATTAATTGAAAAACGATCTTCAAAACCTATGCTACCAGATTTGGTTGGCTTTAAAACTAACGAATCAATATCTACTTTTCTTTTTTTAACAATAAAAGTATCTATTGCTTTCAGTTTTTCATTTTTAATTTTAAAGATGAGAGAATCGACTTCAAAAGGTGTAAACCAATAATTTAAAGAATCTTTATCTCTCTCTTTTGTAATTTTAGTTTTAACTGTATCAGGTAAAATACTCAGCGTTTCTATTTCAATATCTTTATAGTTACCCTGGTAACCAAAAACAATTTTATTTTTTGCTTCGTATTTAGGTACAGAAATAGTATAATCAGGTTGCTCTTTAAATAAGGTAAGTAAAAAAATATCTTCGGTAGGTAGTATTATGGTATCATTTAAAAAAGCAATTTTATCTACTTTTTGATCATACGTGTAATTTTTTGCATCGTCTTTAAGACCGAACAAAGCGTATTTTCCTTTTTTTAAATTTTTCAACTCGAAAATCACAGTACTGTCTAATGTATTTGTAATGTAATTGGGTGGTTTTTTATAAACTGTAGAGTCTGTATAAGCGCTATCTATTTCGTAAAGCATAACACTAATAAAAGTTTCTGCCTTTTTTTTAAAAGCATCTTCAACAACTCCTTTAAATGATAACGAATCAATATAACTTCCTGTAGAAAAAGTATAGGTTAAAAAACTGTTTGGGTTACCTTCATTATTATCAACAATACTCTGCCCAAAGTTTATAGTATAAGTCGTATTTTCTTTTAAGGTATCTTTTAATTGTATCTCTATAAATTTACTAGCAGAGCCAGCAGGCTTGATAATAGGTTTGTTTTTTAAAGGAGGGGAAATAATTAACTGATCTTGAACATCATTAAGTTTTATATATTCATCAAAATACAATCGAATTTTATCAGATTTAAAATTCACTGTCATATTAGCGGGCTCAGCATATTCTAACTTAGGAGGAATAATATCTTTAATTCCACCAGATGGTGTACCTTTTTTAGCACATTGATAAAATGAAAACGTAGCTAAAAACAAAAATAAAAAAGCTAATATTTTTCTGGCCATAATTTTACTTGAAAAAATAAATAACAAAGAAACAACATATTTAATAAAGATAAAGTAGTAAAACAAAGCAAAAACTCAACAAAGTGTTAAGCTTTAGGTACAATGGCCATTGTGAGAATATAAATAGAAACACCCTCTATGTTTTCTAATGCTTTAGCACAAGCCTCTAAAGTTGCACCAGTAGTTACCACATCATCAACCAAAAGAACATTTTTGTTTTTAAGGATATAGTTAGAGTTTAATGAATATAAATTTTGATTGCTCTTCCATCTAAAATACCGATCTTTTTTAGTTTGTGTTTTTGTGTTTTTATTTTTTATTAAAACATCTTCTATATATTTAGAGTTTATATGGTAGGCAATTCTATCCGCAAAAAGAGATACTTGATTGTAGCCTCTCTTTTTTTGTTTCTTTTTATGTAAGGGAACAGGAAAAACAAAGTCTATATTTTCTAATTCGTTGTTCTCTTTTATAATTTGGCCACACCAATCACCTAAAAAAACACCAATTTGTTCTTGATTTTTGTATTTTAAGTTGTGTATTAAGTTTTTAACTATTCCATTTTTAGAGAAGAAAAGGAAAGAATTAGCTTTTTTTATTAAAACACGACCAAAGAAAATACTATCAAATGGGTTTTTTACGTTATAAGTGTACTCGGTGAGTGGAAGTTGATTACGACAAAGTGTACATAATTGCCGTTCACCCATGCTCAATTGTGCATTACAACCAAAACACCCCTTAGGTACTAGGATTCTGTTAATATCATTTAGTATCTTTGAAACCCTATTAAACATAAGTAAAATTTTTAAAACCAGCTTACGCTAACCGATTTAAACCAAAAATGAATTCTCAAGATACTAAATTCAATTATAAAATACTTTTAGCAGCATTATTTGCTGTTATCATAGGTGTTTTAATTGCATTTTACTATAGTCATACAAGAAGTCAAAGTCAAATTGATTTTTTAGAAGATGAGAAAGAAATTTTAGTTAAGGATATTACTTTAATGAAAGCGGAAGTTACTCGATTAGAGTCTGCAAGTGAATTGAATGAAATTGAATTAGAAGATTCTAAATATAAAATTAATCAATTACTGGATTCCGTTGGTACTCTTAATTTCGATATTGCTAAATTAAGAGAGTATAAAAAAGAACTCCGTTTAATGGAGTTAAGGCACGATAGTCTTAAGCTTAAAAATAATTCCTTACGTTACAACAACTCTATAGTTTCACAAAAATATAATGATACTAAGGCTAAAATGGATGCTTTAGAAAACAAGAGTGTATCATTAGAAGAAGCAGAATCTATTTTACGAAAACAAAATAAATTATTAAACGAAGAACTAAAGATTAAGCGTTACTTGAGGTTAAGTACTCCTGAAGCTTTAGGGTATCGATTAAGAAGTGGAAATCCGATACAAACAAACAAAGCGTCAACAATTTCAAGAATACGAGGTTGTTTGGTGGTAGAGCAAGATTTAACGGTAACTAAGGAAGATAAAGTATTATACTTTCAATTTTTAGACCCTAATAAAGGTGTTATTAGCCACAATGCAAATACTATAAACGTAAACGGGAACACGTATAGTAGAAAAGTTGAGTTTGCTTTTGATGGTAATAAATTAGAAATTTGTGAATACATTGCCGTTCCTGAAGGATCTTTACCTAACGGACTTTACACCCTTAATATTTTCGAAAACGAAAAATTACTTAGCTCAACTGAATTTCAGTTAAAATAAATTCTTCAATTTAGGCTAATATTCTATTTTTGCCCAATGGCAAATCAAGAAGATCAATTTAAAAAAGTAATATCTCATGCTAAAGAGTATGGATATGTTTTTCAATCTAGTGAAATTTACGACGGATTAAGTGCTGTATATGACTATGCTCAGAATGGCGCTGAACTAAAAAAGAACATTCGCGAATACTGGTGGAAAGCCATGGTTCAGATGAATGACAACATTGTGGGGATTGATTCTGCTATTTTTATGCACCCTACAGTTTGGAAAGCTTCTGGGCATGTAGATGCTTTCAATGATCCATTAATAGATAACAAAGATTCTAAAAAAAGATATCGAGCAGATGTTTTAGTTGAAGATTATACGGCTAAAATAGAAACGAAGATTAATAAGGAAGTTGCGAAAGCAGCAAAACGCTTTGGAGATTCATTTGATAAGGAACAATTTTTAGCAACGAATCAGCGTGTTGTTGATTATCAAGAAAAGATAAATACAATATTAAAACGTTTAGGTCAGTCTTTAGAAAACGAAGATTTAACAGACGTTCGTAATTTAATTGATGAATTAGATATTGTATGTCCTATATCAGGATCTAAAAACTGGACAGATGTAAAACAATTCAACTTAATGTTTGGCACAAAAATAGGTGCTTCTGCAGATAGTTCTATGGATTTGTATTTGCGTCCAGAAACAGCTCAAGGTATTTTTGTAAACTTTTTAAATGTTCAGAAAACTGGGCGAATGAAAATTCCTTTTGGTATCGCTCAAGTTGGTAAGGCTTTTAGAAATGAGATTGTCGCAAGGCAGTTTATTTTCCGTCAGCGTGAGTTTGAACAAATGGAAATGCAATTTTTTATACAACCAGGCACACAAAAAGATTGGTACGAGAAGTGGAAAGAAAATAGAATGAAGTGGCATTTATCTTTAGGTATGGGTGCTGATAATTACCGTTTTCATGATCACGAAAAATTAGCGCATTATGCAGATGCTGCTGCTGATATTGAATTTAATTTCCCGTTTGGTTTTAAAGAATTAGAAGGAATACATTCAAGAACAAATTTTGATTTATCACAACACGAGAAATTCTCAGGTAAAAAACTTCAATATTTCGATAATGATTTAAAAGAAAGTTATGTGCCATGCGTTGTTGAAACTTCAATAGGATTAGATCGTATGTTTTTAGCTGTTTTTTCTAACTCATTACAAGATGAAGAATTAGAAAACGGAACAACAAGAACCGTTTTAAAATTACCAGCAGTATTAGCACCAACAAAAGCAGCCGTGTTTCCTTTAGTTAAAAAAGATGGTTTGCCTGAGCTTGCTAATGAAATTGTAGCAGATCTTAAATGGGATTTTAATGTTTTTTATGATGAAAAAGATGCTGTAGGTAAGCGTTATAGAAGGCAAGATGCTAACGGTACACCATTCTGTATAACTGTAGATCATCAATCATTAGAAGATAAAACAGTAACTATTCGACATAGAGATACAATGGAGCAACAAAGAGTTGCAATAGCAGATTTAAAAGCTATTATAGGTAAAGAAGTGGATATGAAAGAATGGTTGATGAAAATGTAACAACTTATTTCAAAAAAAAATAAAAAACTCGTGATTCATAATAATTACGAGTTTTTTTCGTTTTTGTAATCTATTACCTACAAAAATAATTTTTTGTTTTATGACTGGTATTTTTTTTGTATTTTCAATAAGTATCAAAAATCAATATAAGGCATAGTTTTTATCTATTAAAAAAAAGATTTTGATAAAAAAAAGTTTGGTAATTTAGTGGTCGATAAAAGAATATAAAAATTAATAATAATGGAAAACAGCCCTCATTCAAGTGGACAACCCAACGGGAAAAATTTTGATATAAATGAAAGTGCAGCAAAATGCCCTTTTTTAAGCGGTACTAATAACCAAACCTCTGGTGGTGGTATTAAAAATAGAGATTGGTGGCCAAACGAATTGAAATTAAATATTTTGCGTCAAAATGCTTCAAAGTCTAACCCTATGGGTGACGATTTCGATTATGCAGCAGCTTTTAATAGTTTAGATTTTGCTTCATTAAAGCAAGAGGTTATTGACTTAATGACAGATTCTCAAGATTGGTGGCCTGCAGATTATGGACATTACGGAGGGTTTATGATTCGTATGGCTTGGCATAGCGCAGGAACCTATAGAGTTGGTGATGGTCGTGGTGGAGCAGGGGCAGGTAATCAAAGATTTGCACCTATTAATAGCTGGCCAGATAACGGAAATTTAGATAAGGCACGTTTATTATTATGGCCTATTAAACAAAAATATGGCAACAAAATTTCTTGGGCAGATTTAATGATTCTGGCTGGTAACTGTGCGTTAGAGTCTATGGGCTTTCCAACGTTTGGTTTTGCAGGTGGTCGTGAAGACGTTTGGGAGCCAGAACAAGATGTATATTGGGGAAGTGAGACCGAATGGGGTGCAAACGAAGCACGTTATGATGATGGTAAATTAGAAGATCCTCTTGCAGCTGTTATGATGGGTTGGATTTATGTAAACCCAGAAGGACCAAACGGAAACCCAGATCCATTAGGTTCAGCACATGATGTTAGAGAGACTTTTGGAAGAATGGCAATGAATGATGAAGAAACTGTAGCACTTGTTGCAGGAGGTCATACTTTCGGTAAAGCACATGGGGCAGCAGATCCTAATGAATATGTTGGTAAAGAACCGCATGGTGCTCCAATTGAAGAAATGAGTACAGGGTGGAAAAATAGTTTCGGTACAGGTGTATTAGATGATACAATTACTAGTGGTATAGAAGGTGCTTGGACGCCAAACCCAACACAATGGGATGCTGATTACTTTGACGTATTATTAAATTACGATTGGGAGTTAGTTAAAAGTCCGGCCGGTGCACACCAATGGGCACCAACAGCGGCATCTAACGCTAAAATGGCGCCGAAAGCAGGTGATGCTAACGGAAGGCAGGCTTTAATGATGACGACTGCAGATATTGCATTGAAAGAAGATCCTGCTTATTTAGAAATTTCTAAGCGTTTCCATAGAGATCATAAAGCGTTTGAAGATGCTTTTGCACGTGCTTGGTATAAATTAACGCATAGAGATTTAGGGCCAATCTCTCGTTATTTAGGACCTGAGGTTCCTAAAGAAGAATTATTATGGCAAGATCCAATACCTACAGTTGAATATGCTTTAAGTGAAAATGATGTGATTACCCTAAAGGGGATGATTTCAGATTCAGGTTTAACGATATCACAAATGGTTAGTACAGCATGGGCTTCTGCATCAACCTTTAGAGGGTCAGATAAAAGAGGTGGAGCAAATGGTGCACGCGTACGGTTAGAGCCACAAAGAAGTTGGGAAGTAAACAACCCAACTGAATTGAATAAGGTGTTAACAGTTTTAGAAGGTATTAAAGCTGATTTTAAAGCTGAAATTTCTATAGCAGATTTAATTGTACTAGCAGGTAATGTAGGTGTTGAAAAAGCACTTAAAAATGCTGGTTATAATTTTAAAGTAGATTTTACAGCTGGTAGAGGAGATGCTACTCAAGAACAAACAGATGTTGAAGGCTTTAGTTACTTAAAACCTTTAGCTGATGGGTTTAGAAATTATATCAAACCAGGTTTAAAAATTGCAGCTGAAGATTTATTAATTGATCGTGCTAACCTCTTGACATTATCAGTACCAGAAATGACTGTTTTAGTCGGTGGTCTGCGTGTGTTAGGTACTAATTACAATCAATCAATACATGGTGTATTTACAGATAAAGTTGGTAGTTTAACAAACGATTTCTTCTCTAACCTTTTAGACTTTACATACACATGGAAAGCTATTGATGAAGATGATACTGTATTTGAAGGTACTAACCGTAAGACAGGAGAATCTAAATTTTTAGGAACTCGTGCAGATTTAATTTTTGGTTCTAATACTGAATTGAGAGCTATTGCTGAGGTTTACGGAGCAAATGATGGACAAGATCGTTTTGTTAAAGATTTTGTTGCAGCTTGGACTAAAGTGATGAATTTAGATCGTTACGATTTAAAAAAGTAATTAAAATTTATAATGTATAATAAAAAAGGTGGTCTGTTATAGACCACCTTTTTATTTTTATATACTTTAAGTATATAGATTTTTGAGCTAAATTATTTCAGATAGTAAAGATTTTGCTTTACTTAGTCTGGTTAGTACAACTATTTTAATTATAGCATAAAAGTGGGCAAGTTTAGCGGTAATAAATCAAACTATCTATTGCTCCGCTCCTCGGGTAAAAGATCATTTTTAAAGGGGTTTTTCGTGAAAGGGAAAACAAGTTGTTTGGCAAAACCTTTGGGAAAGGTAGCATCAACTAAACCGGTTCCTTTTGGCCATTCATTTCCTGGCAAGTAGTATGTTCCAAAAATTTTATCAATAAAAGGAAACACGACTGCAAAATTATTACCATAATGCTCTGGCTCTTCACAATGGTGCCAGTGGTGGTACTGAGGAGTTGTTATAATATATTTAAAAAAACCAAATTTAATACTTGTGTTAGAATGTATCAAAACAGCATGTATAGCAATAAAAACAATATATACGTTAAATGTTAAAGTAGAAAAACCTAATACGTATAGTGGAATATATGACACACTTCGAGTAACGAATATATCTATAAAATGAGTACGAGATCCTGCGAGCCAATCCATGTTTTCTGTTGAATGGTGTATGGAGTGGAATCTCCATAAATAATGATGCGAATGGAAGAAACGATGTGCCCAATATTGAAATATATCAGTAACTAATAAAGCCATGAGTAGTTCAGCAACAAAAGGCAAACCTGATACCCATTCTTGAACTTGTTCTAAATTCATCCAACCAAAAAAAGCTACAGCAGGTTTTTTAGTTAAAATACCAAATAACTGAATAGCTAAATGACTTATTCCAAAATAGATAAGATCTGTCCTCCATTCATCATGAAACTTGGTTTGCAATTTATTTTTTGGAAAAGCGAGTTCTATAGGCACAAATAATAATGCCATAATAAACAAATCTAAAATAAGCCAGTCAAGACCAATACTCCAATTTACCTTTTCTACAGCTCTACCTTCAACAGAAAAACCACCTACGGCAATTGTAGCTACTCCTAAAATAACTCCTATAACAGCATTTTTTTTAGTCTTATTTAGTAATACACTAATTAGAGCAAATAAAAATGTAGCAACGATTGCGCCCAATAAAAGATTCTCGACCATATTTGCCGTGTAAACCTCTCTAAATTCAGGTGTTGTTAATTGTTCAGGAAATTTGAAGCATAAAATGCCAATTAAAGATAAGAGACCAAGAAATACCGATATAGCTCCACTAATCCGCCCTTGACCCACTCGCATTCGTTTACTCTGGTTGCTCATTTTTAATTACTTATACTCCGGATATTAACTCCGTCATTGGTTTGGTTGTAATTATTAACGTAATGTATATTGAGTATAGTGTGTAATAGCGTATTAAGTTTCTTTACTTACAATGATTTAAGAAAAAAATCCAGTTTTTAAAATAACATTACAAGAAGTATATGTAAATGCTATTTGTTTCTATTTTTTAGAAATCCCGATTACATTTGGGATACCCCAGTATTGATTATTGTCATCATTCTCATTAAAATCTGTTTCATAACTGCCCATTTTTTCTACCGTGGTTCCGTTGTGGTTCAAGTAAAAAGAGGCTTCTGGTCCACCCTCTAAATACATTAAGTTATATAAATCAAGAGAAGATTTTGATAGAATATCTATAAAATCATGTACAGAGTAAGGAGATCGGACAAATATAAAAAGGGCATTACCTTGTTTGTCTTTTCCAATTACAACCATGCTCCATTTTTTACTCTGTTGGCCCCATCTGTTTGTCTGATTGCAATCCATCATACGAATAGATTGTGTAAATGAGTTGTATTGGTTTTTTAAAGATTCCCAATTTTGACATTTTAGATCAATAATTTGAAACTCAGGTACACTATCATTTTTTCTATTAAAAGCAGCAATTGTATTATCGCTATTTAATCGATTGTTGTTGACAAAATCAAAATTTTTCATGTAACCGAGGTTAGTGGCATAATCTCTCATATACATACCTGCATTAATTACGGCAATCTGGTTTTTTTCTTTAGCCCAATTTGCAGCAGTTCTTACGCTTTGTTTATGCTCTTTTGCACTGTGTATATTAAAGTTATATAGTTTAGGAGAAATTTTAAGAATTGAAATTTTACTATCTCCAAGCGTGGATTTTTTAGGCGCTAGATATTCTGTATAAAACAGACCTTCATCAATTTTTTTCCATTCAATTTCATCGTTAGAAAAATTACTAGATGATAATGTTGTTAAAGCTATAATTGCTACTAAAATTGATAGTGAGTTTTTCATTAAAGTTATTTTAAATAGTACTAATTTTAATATGCTATTTATTTTTCTAAAATCCAGTTTATTAAATCTTTTTTATCAACTATAGACCAGCTATGCGGGTGTCTTTCTCCATTTGCTCTATAACCTTTATTGTTTGTAGCAATATATTCTACATTCTTAAATTTTTGCTCTTTTAAACTTACTTCTAAATTTTTGATGTAGTAAGCATTTGTTTGGTCAAAACCAGCCATTCTATTTTTTTTCCACCAAATTGTATCAGGTTCTGTATAAAGCCTGATTTTAGTGTTTTTTAAATTCTGTAAGTTTAATGTATGGTTTGATTTATAAGTGAATAAAGATTTGTTTTCGTAATTGCTTAATGAGTCATTAGGATTTCCAAAAGCATTTTCTAAAGTTTTTATTATCCAATTACTTTCTTGTATTGCGGTTTTAGAAAAATCTCTTTCAATATTTTTTTCTGATGAATAATACAATGCTGCTAAATCAATAGGTGAGTCTATAATAAAAACACCTTTAGGGTTAATATTAAATTGGTCCATACTTAATATATAATTGCTAATCGATAAACTTACAACGCCGCCACTCGAAAACCCACCAATGAAAATAGCATCATTTGGCAATTTGTTTTCTTTTATAATTTCTTGAAGCATTTCTGCAAGTAGGTGTTTTTCATTTTCCTCTAACCAAAGTTTTTTATTGTAATTTAAATAAAGAACAGCAATGTCATTTTCCTTTGACACTTCAAGTATTTTAAACTCTCTTTTAATATCTTCAATATTTTCTGGGTAACCACCAAATAGTATTAAAACTGCTTTAGCTTGTTTAAGGGGCTTGTAAAGTTCATAGTTTTCTGATATAACTTCAGAAATTTGAGGTTCTATACTCTTCTCTTGTGTTTTGTTATTCTTACAGGAAAAAAAACCTAAAAAAATGAATAATATATAAATTCTAGCCATGGTTATACACTGCTTTATTATTAATTATTTTTTGTCCATATAACATCAAACACCTCGCAAACAATCAACATTTTATCAGTTTCTTTTTGTTCTCTTTCAGGTACTACAGTCTTAAAAAAGTTCAAATGTTCTTCTTTCCATTTTTTGAGTGGTTCAATATCGGTTCCCATATCTAATTGAGCATAATTTTTAGATATTTTATTAAAAGCAATTGTATCTACACGACTAGTTTCTATTATTGCTTGAGCTTTACCATCAAAATCGGTTACTATTTGTTTTTTTCCGACTTCGGGTAAATCAACACCATACTGTTCGTATAAAAAATATAAGCTAGAAGAAGCTTTCTTTTTTCCATTTAAAGCTAATTCAGCTAATCGATCTGCATCTTCTTTATTATCATGAAAATAGTCAGACATTGGCATTTGCTGATCTCTAAATTCAGGATTTGCCTCAGTATAGTTCTTCCACATTTCATAAACAGTTTTATCTATACCACGCTCCGTTTCTTGTATTTCTTCAATTTCTAAGTTGGATTCATTTCCCGTTTTTATTTCTACTTTAGGGTCACTTTTACAGCTAATAAAAATCAAAATAAAAATGAGGAGAGTGTTTTTCATAGGTTTATATAGTAGTGTTTTTATACTTTTTCTAATTTGATGACAAAAAAGAAGAATCAATTCCTTAATTTTTCATTATCCATTCATGAATCTAACCGTAATTATTTCAGTCCAAGTAAGCAACTACATAATTTTTTTAGTTTAAAACTTGTTAACTAGGTTTTACGCACATTGTTAGGAACTGTTTTTTTTGCATTGTAATTATTAAGTCTAATTTGAATTATTCTTTTAACTTCTCCTTCTTTCGAATTATCTAATACTTTTTGTAATTCGTTAATATCTATATTTTCGATTAAATGGACTAAAGCCCATTCAACTTCGTAGCAACTTTCATCAGTTGGTGGTGAAAGATTCACCAAATTTACAGCTGTCTCATAATCAATTGGTAATGTGAATTTCTGTAGCAAATTATCAAACTCTTTAAGCGGAAAATCTACTTCATCTGAAATTTCAGAAGTAGGTAGTTTCCCAATTTTATTTAGCTGTCCGATTATTTCTTTATTATTCATTCTTCTATTTCCCATTTTCCAATTTGGAAATCAAATTTAGCAAACTCTCCTGTGTCTGTAAATTCAGAAGCTGTCATTCCGATTTCAAAAATTGAATTTTCATTCCAATTTGCAGTAAAATAAAGTGCTCTTTTGGCTAACAAGGCTGTTCCAAAATCTTCATTTTGATGTCTAAAATATAATCTATAACTATCTTCTTTTACGATTTCGTAATCATATTTTATCAATCGTTTTTAAAGTCATTATTTAATTGCTCTGTGTCCACTTTTATAGGCTTATATTATAAATAACGATGGTTTTAATAAGTTATAAATTCAGAAAATTTTTCATTTTTAATCGATTCCCATTCTTCCTTTATGATGCTATAGTAAACATCAGTTCTGCTTTCTCCATTTGGGGCAATATAGTTGTTTCTGAAAACACCTTCTTGTTGTGCGCCTAATTTTTCAATTGCTTTTTGCGATCTTAAGTTTTGTTTATCGGTACTAAATTGTATTCTTTTAAATCCGATATTTTCAAAACCAAATTTTAGTAATTCGTACTTGCAAGCTTTGTTTAAGCCTGTGCCTTGAAATTCGGTTCCGTACCAAGTCCATCCAATCTCACATTTTTTATTTGCAGTATTTACATTACCATATCTTGTGCAACCTGCAACTTTGTTTGTCTCTTTATCAATAATTAAAAAAGGGTAACACAGGCGGTTGTTTTTATCTTTAATGGTTTTTGCAATGTAGTTTTTTAAGCCTTGTTCGTTATTTATGTTCATTCCCATAAATTTCCAAATTTCCTTATCAAAAACTATTTCTTTGAGTTCTTCATTTCTTTCATTATCAAAGGGAACAAGTAATACCCTGTCATTTTCTAATTGAAAGTCTGATTTTAATATTTTTATTTTCATTTTTAATTTTGTTGTTAACGATTTAAGTGTGAAACGCAGCTCATATAAAGACGCTAACTTTTTTAAAGCGAATCAATTTTTGTGATTTTATAAATATACAAAAGGAACTAGGTTTAGTACTTTATATTTTTATTCCTTTTTCATTAACAATAAATAATATCGTCTAGTTTAATTAAAAAAGGGGTGACTTATTTCTAAGTCACCCCTTTTTACGTTTTCATTTTTAATTGCTTACTCTACAGCAATACTAAAAGTCGCAAGAACATCTGTTTCTCCTCCAGCATCAACAATACCATCATTAGGCTTAGTAGGCTCATGGCGCAATGTAAAGGTAATAGTACCTGAGCTTATGTCTCCTGCTGTTAATGTAAAGGCAGTACCAAGAGGGTTTCCGTCTTCATCAAAATTTGCATATTCAGTAGTTACATCAAGTCCTGAACTTATTGTGTAAAAAAATTGGTGCTCATCACTTTCCTCTTCAACTTCTTCAGTAATATTTTCTGCAGGGCTTTCTGTTTCATTCAATAAAACAATACCACCATCGTATACCATACCTGCTATTAAGTTACCTGATACAGTTATAACAGGATCATTAGATCCATCACCATCTAAATCTTGTGTTTGTAGGGTTATAGTTTCTCCATCATCTTGTGGTGTAAGTGTAACGGTTAATGTTGTAATTATCTCTTCTTCATTTACAATTTCTGGTATATTATCATCATCATCGTTTGAACATGCAGTAAATGCAAGACTTGCTAATACAGATAAGCTTAAAATTTTAATTGTTTTCATTTTAATTGTTTTAATAGATTAATAATTGAATTTAAGATTGAATAAAATATTTCTGCCTAAATCATCTGCGTAATAACGTAGGCTGTTTAAGTAATTTCTGTAACTTGTGTTTAAAAGGTTTGTAATACTCAAACCTAGCGTCAGGTTTGATTTTTGATTTATGGGAAAATCCATGCTTGATCTAAAATTTAATAAATGGTACGCGTCAGGAGGTGTGCTTACATCAACTAATTCGAAAGTTTCAGATTCAGCAATGTAAACTTCAAAATTATTGTTAGGATATTCGTTTTGACGAAATACAAACTCACTTTGTAATGCTAATTTTAAATTGTTAACTTTTGCATTTTCGTAAGTAATTTCATTGGTTGTGTTTGCTGGAGGCATGTTGATTAAAGGTTCGCCTTCACTGCGCTCATATCCTTTTACTAATGAAAATTGATGTTTCAATTTGAGATTATTAGTAAATGCATATGAAGCATCAATATCTACCCCTAATAATTGAGCATTGGTTTGCCTATATTCCCACACTTGAAAATTACCTCTTATGGTTTGCTCTACTTCAGTAGGTTCAATAACAATAAAATTGTTAATATTGTTTATAAAGGGTTGAACTGAGAACCCAAAAACAGCACCTTCTTTTTGCAATGTTAAAGCTACTTTATTGGCAATTTCACTTGTAAAACTTAAATCACCTAACTCAATTCTTGAAGCAGAATGGTGCAGGCCTTCACTAAATAGTTCTGATGGGTTTGGTACGCGAGATGCCAAAGAGTAATTTAAGAACAATTTATAATTGTTTTTAAAAGAATATGTTGAACCTAGTGTACCTGATATATTATTGAAATTATACTCCGGATTTGTTAAAATTTGATTGTCAAATTCTTCAACCACTATTTCAGGAAAAAGCTCATCATAATTTCTGTCTTCCCAAAACGATGTTCTATAAAATTTATAGACATCCATATAGGTGTAATCAAACCTAGCACCAGCTTCTACTAACCAATTTTCTTTTAATTGAAATGAACTAATACCGTAGATTCCTAAATCATATTTTTTATAATCAGGAATTAACCTGCGAACTCCAGTACTTGGGTCCGCAAAATTATCTTGATACCTAGCTATTATACCAGATTTTAAAGTAGTGTTTTCTGATAATTTACTATCAATATCTAATAACAGCGTATGTGTTTTTAAAACAAGATCTAATGAAGGTGTATCAGCAGCATCACCAATACGGATATCGTACTCTAATCTTTGATTTTGTTGAAAATCATATTGAAGGTCTATCTTACCAAAACCATCAAACTTTTTAAAAGCTTTTATGCGAGCTAAATGATGCGTAATATCTTGCCTTGGGTTATTGATAGCATAAGTAAAGTCGTTAATAACTAATGGAATATCGCTATTTATAGCTCGAACTTGGTCTTCTGCACCACCAATATGAGACGCTGATAATATTCCTATTTCGTTTTTATAAAAAGAGTAATATCCTTCAATGCCATAATTAAATTTATTAAGTCCAAAACGTAATGATGCATTGCGCTCAAAAGTGCCAGTATTGCTTAGTGTGTAGTCTGGTGCTTCAAAATCGCCATAACGTTTTAAAGTTCCTTGTACAGTTCCGAACCAGCCATTGTCATAGCTTTTAGTGAGTTTTGATGTTACTGTAGAACCTCTTCCGTTAGAACTAGCGCTAAGTAGTGTTTTGCCGTATAAACTATCTTTAATAAAAATCTTTTCCGGCTCAGTTATAATTACTCCTGCAATTGCATCGCCTCCATATTGTATAGCACCTGCACCTTTAATTAGTGTAATATTTTCAGCTGTGTTAATATCAATATTAGGGGCGTGTTCAACTCCCCATTCTTGATCTTCCATACGAACGCCATTATTGATAAGTACAACTCTGCTGCTATGTAACCCGTTAATAATAGGTTTAATAATAGTACTACCTGTATTTAATGAGCTTACACCTGAAATACTTTTTAAGGCATCACCTAAAGATCCATTACTAAATTGCTCTATTTTTTCTTTAGATAATTTATTTTCAGACACCGTATTAAGCTTATGCTTTGTGTGGCCTTTAAGTACTATTTCATTTAATTCTTCTAGATGATGTTCTAAATAAAAGGTTTTATTAATGTTGCCATCTACATTCACTTTGTATCCGTTTGTTAAACAATACGGATGTGAAATTTGTAGGGCATACATTTCATTACATAATTCAGGAAGTATAAACTTTCCTTCATTATCAGTAAATACAGTTTGTTCGGTTCCTGCAACAATAATCATCGCTCCAACTAGAGCTGTACCATCATGTAAGTCAATTACTTTTCCGGATAGAGAATTATTGCAATTTTGCGAAAATGAAACAATGCTAAAAAATAGCAAAGCCATCAGTGCATAAATGCGCATAGATATTCTTGATTAAATAATAATAAAAAGATTTTTAATTAAGCAAGAATGCAGGGAGGGCCCCTTAATGAAGTATTATTGTTATTTAATAAATTGGAAAATTGAGTTGTAAAACTAGTAACCATTTTTGATGGTATGCTTATTTTCGCAAACTCTTGATATTTTATAATATCATAATTAAAAGAAAAGAAATGAAAGTCACAAATATGACATTCTGATACTTTTTGGTGTATATGAGTGCTTTTCTGTTTACAAGAAATATCTTCATGACCTTCAAAAGCATGAGTGAACTGAATAGCAGAAGGAAATAGCAAGGCACTCAGTAAAAATACCGAAGCTATAGCTTTACCTATTACTGTTCTTTCTTTCATTAAACTTTTTATCAATTTACAATATTAGAAAACAATTTAACATAGCGCAACTTAAAACGGACTTATAGTGGTTTTTAACTTTTTGTTATAAGTTTATTTTTTCAAACCCCTTCTTTTTTAGCTTCCACTCAATAACTTTCCCTTTGTGATTGTAAAACCCTGTATCATCGAGTTCTCCATAATAATTATAGGATAGTATTTTAAGTTCAGGTGAGTATTTTAAATTGATTTTATCACCTCTGTTGGCTCCAATATAAAGGTCCGCTTTGTTATTAAATATATTAGTATCACACTTAACTAGTGTTTCGTTTTCTATTTTATACAAGGTAACTGTACTGTAATGTTTTCCACCACAGCAAGTGCCCCAGCCCAGCATTAAATAATAAGGGTTATTATCTATTTCTATAAACTGTAAGTCTGTAATAAAAATTTCTTCATACCCTGGTCCTTTATAATTTAAATCTAAAGATTTTATGACACCTGATTTTGTTTTGTACTGAGCGTAGTTAATTGAAGAATGGCAACAACCACTATCTCTTTTTTCCCAAGTATATGTTTTTAGCACTCCATCAAGCGAGTGTTTAATATTTATTTGTTTAGCTAAACTATCATAAGGGTTATAAAAACTTGTAGAATCTTGCAGCTCTTTAATAAATCTTTCTTTAAGAAACGGGAATATATGGAAAGATAGTTCTATATCAGCTTCTCGATATAATTTAAAAGATGATGATAATAGCTCATCTGAATAATTGTCATTTGCCTGCCCTAAAAGAGAAGTTATTGAAAATATAGTTATCGTAATGAGTATTAATTTTTTCATTTTTATTCGATTCTAGCTTTGTGATTTTTATTGTTCTGAAAAGGTGCTTTATTTATGAAGCAACCTATCTAATTTTTTTTTCAAGAATGTAACATCTTCATCAGTAATTATTTCTTTTAAAAACATAACTTTTTTTAATTCACCATTTTTTTTATAATTTATAATGATTTTACGTTTTTGAATATCGTAACTTTCTAATTCTTTATTTAAAATAAGTTTTTTATTCATACCTACTTGAAAAACAAAATGCTTTTCAAAAAAAGTAAATGTTTTGATATTCATTTTTAAGAAACCTATAATAATAAAAACTACTCCCAAAATTAGTGGCATTAAAACTAGCGTTTTGCTCATAGCTGTTAAAATAAGCGTCCCAAGAATAAAAATACCTGCTACAACAAAAGATTGATTTTTACCTTTCCAACTTAATCCTATTTCTTCAGTTTTATTTTCCATAATTTTCTTTATTAAATTTAGACTCTTCTATGTTGCTAATTTTCTTTTGTATCCCCATTATTCCTATAATGCCAATGGGTATAAAAAGAATACTCGCAATGTAGAAAATTATACTACCTATTTTTATTTGATTGCTTATTATTAGAATGAGGCCTATTATACAGAAGATATAGGCAATTAATGTCATTATAAAAAGAGTAGCGTACTCAGGTGATAACCCAATAAAAAGTAGAATTAAGATGTTTAAAAACATCCCTACATATGCTAATGTATTTATTTTATTCATAATTTTTTCCTAAACTTAAAAGCTAGTTAAATTGATTATATACTTTATTAGTTTTATTTAAATATTTGTGTTGAGCTTTTATAGTGCCAACGATTTGAATAAGTATTTTTGTTACTGTATGTGGGTTTTATTCGATTTTAGCTTTATCATTTACGCCATTAGAAATAGGTTGCATAACATGGTATCTTTTCATTTATGTTTAATTATTCCATATCCTATGGGTAAGGTATTTTATATATCTACTCACAGTAATTTGCAAATAAAGTGTGGGAAGTAGCATAATTTTTTTAAAATATGCACATACCTATACTGCAGCTAAATATACTATCTATTTATAATAAAATATAGAATAAAAACTACAAAATGTGGCAGTGTTGTAAAACTTCGTAATAATTAAGGTTGTTGCTTGGGTAATAATGTGGTTTAGCATCACCAAAATATTGATGTGTGATGCCCTAAGAATGGTTATTAAAAAGCGAGGCTTGTATGCCTGAAAAATTTTCGTTAGTATGAGTAAACGTTACAAATTTGTGATGGTTGTAGGCGTGATTTATAAAAGGATTAAATTTTATTTTTTTAGAAATTGTAAAAAAATAATTGACAGCAATTTCAATATTTTGATGTCTTGTTTTGACTTCATTTTCACCTATGTATTGATTATCGGTTATACACTCTACAATCAATACATTTTTATACCCATTTCAGTAAACAGCCATATTAATTTGGAGTTTTGTTATCAAAATTAAGGAGCGTCCCCAATTCGTAATTGGTACATGTTTCCTTTTAATATCAGGGCTTGTAATGCTATTAGGTGTTAAGGTTTTTTCTAGATTTGGGTTTGAGAAACTACTACTTATAAATAAGTATTTAAAAATAATGTAAGTCGAGCATCTTATGCTTCTGTAGGATGTTTTTTGAAGTTTAAGGGTTGCTTTAATTTGATATAATTATAACTCCTATATTTTATCTTATAGCAAACATTCCTTATTTTCGATGAAAATTTATTGAATGAAAATTGTTTCTTACAACGTAAACGGAATTAGGGCTGCTTTAAAAAAAGGATTTATAGAATGGTTACAAAGCGTAAACCCCGATGTTATTTGTTTGCAAGAAATAAAAGCACAAGAAGATCAGTTAGATTTAACGTTGTTTGAAGATGCGGGTTATAAATATAATTACTGGTTTAGCGCTCAAAAAAAAGGATATAGTGGTGTTGCTATTTTATCGAAAACAAAGCCAGATCATATCGAGTTTGGTACGGGTATAGAGTATATGGATTTTGAAGGTAGAAACCTTAGAGCTGATTTTGGAGATGTATCTATTATGAGTATGTATTTACCATCAGGAACAAATTCTGATCGATTGGAATTTAAATTTAAATACATGGCCGATTTTCAGGAATATGTAAATGATTTAAAAGTAAAACATCCTAACCTTATAATACTTGGTGATTATAATATTTGCCATGAGGCTATTGATATTCATAACCCAGTAGGACTTAAAAATACATCAGGGTTTTTACCTGTTGAGCGTGAGTGGATAGGTGATTTTATGGATAGCGGATTTATAGATAGTTTCCGTGTTTTTAATAAAGAAGCTGATAATTATACATGGTGGAGTTACCGTGCAAATGCAAGGAATAATAACAAAGGCTGGCGTTTAGATTATGGCTTAGTAAGTACACCTTTAGAAAGTAGACTTAAAAGGTCTGTTATTTTAGCTGAAGCAAAGCATAGTGATCATTGTCCGATTTTAGTTGAATTGAGTTAATATTTATTTTAATAAAAGATTACATATTTAGTACAAACCCTGAAATTTGATTTTAACAATTTTCAGAATACATTGTTTTTATGATCTACACTAAATTACCACATACCGATATTGAAGTCAGTAAAATTTGTTTAGGAACAATGACTTGGGGTATCCAAAATACCGAAGAAGAAGGTCATGAACAAATGAATTATGCCTTAGATAAAGGAATTAATTTTTTTGATACGGCAGAGTTATATCCAATACCTGCTAATAAAGACAAGCATTCTGTTACTGAAACTATAATTGGTAATTGGTTTCAGAAAAATAAAAATAGAGACAGAGTGATTTTAGGTTCTAAAATTGCTGGTAGAGCAGACATGACTAAATTTATTAGAACCACAGGTTTTAGTAAAGAAGCTTTAATTAGTGCTGTTGAAGGTAGTTTGTCGCGTTTACAAACTGATTATATAGATTTGTATCAATTACATTGGCCTGAGCGTAAAACCAATTATTTTGGGCAACGTGGCTATGTGCATGATGCTACCGATTTTTGGGAAGATAATTTTCATCAAATATTAGAAACGCTAAGAGATTTAGTAAGAGAAGGAAAAATTAGACAAGTTGGTATTTCTAACGAAACACCATGGGGTACAATGCGTTACTTAGAAGAGAGTAAAGTGCACGCAGGTTTACCAAGAATGATTACAATTCAAAACTCATACAACCTTTTAAATAGAGAATTTGAAACGGGTTTGGCTGAAGTAGCACATAGAGAAAATATTGGGTTATTAGCATATTCGCCTTTAGGTTTTGGAGTATTAAGTGGAAAATATTTAGGAGGTAGAATGCCTGACAATGCTCGTATTACTTTATTTCCTCAGTATAGTAGGTATATCGGTAAAGTAGCGGCAGAGGCAACCCAAAAATATTACGAGTTAGCACAAGCAAACGATTTATCATTAGCCCAAATGTCTTTAGCATTTGTTAATCAACAATCATTTGTTACGAGTAACATAATAGGGGCAACTTCAATGCGCCAATTAGAAGAAAATATTGGTAGTATTGATGTGGTTTTGACTAATGAAATTTTAGATGGCATTAAGAAAATTCATAATGAAATACCTAATCCTGCGCCTTAAGTCTAATAATATATTATCCAAATAAATAATTCGCTATATCTTCGATTTTTACAGCTAATTGTATTTTAATCTCAGTGTTTTTTAGAGTGATTTTGTTGTTTTTAGAAACGAAAATAGTGTGAAAGCCTAATTTTTCAGCCTCTAAAATACGTTGTTCTACACGTTGTACAGGTCTTATTTCGCCAGCTAAACCAACTTCGGCAGCAAAACACACTCCTTTTTCAATAGCAATATCTTCATTGCTAGAAAGTATTGCAGCAATAACCGCTAAATCTATTGCTGGGTCATCTACAGAAATACCACCTGTTATATTTAAAAAAACATCTTTAGCAGCCAGTTTAAAGCCTGCACGTTTTTCTAAAACAGCCAATAGCATGTTTAATCTTTTGGCATTATACCCTGTTGTAGAACGTTGAGGTGTACCATAAACAGCAGTACTTACTAAGGCTTGAATTTCAATCATTAAAGGTCTCATACCTTCTACTGTTGAAGCTATGGCTGTTCCGCTAAGCCCTTCGTCATTTTTAGAAATTAATATTTCAGATGGGTTATTCACTTCTCTCAAACCGCTGCCTTGCATTTCGTAAATACCAAGTTCTGATGTAGATCCGAATCTGTTTTTTAATGAACGTAAAATTCGATATACATAGTTTCTATCGCCCTCAAACTGAAGAACACTATCTACCATGTGTTCTAATATTTTTGGTCCAGCAATAGAGCCGTCTTTGGTGATGTGACCAATTAGGATTACAGGAGTATTCGTTTCTTTCGCAAATTTTATAAGCTCAGCAGTACATTCTCTAATTTGTGAAATACTACCAGCAGCCGATTCTATATGATCAGAATGTAATGTTTGTATCGAATCGATAACAACAATATCTGGCTCAGTAGCTTCAATTTGCCTAAAAATATTTTGTGTTTTAGTCTCTGTTAGAATTAGGCAGGTTTCGCTATTTGGATAAATACGATCGGCACGCATTTTTATTTGCTTCTGGCTTTCTTCACCTGAGACATACAATGTTTTATAAGGTAACTTTAAAGCAATCTGAAGTAATAAAGTACTTTTTCCAATGCCTGGTTCTCCTCCTAAAAGGGTTAGTGATCCAGGCACAAGTCCACCACCTAAAACACGATTAAATTCAAGATCAAAGGTATTAAGTCTAAGTTCTTTTTCAGTACTAATCTCATTAACTTTAAGCGGTTTAGAAACTACTTTGGCTGTGTTAGTAGGGGTTTTCCAACTTGATTTTTCTTCTTTCTGAATTACTTCTTCAACGACAGTATTCCATTCTTTGCAGCCAGAACATTGTCCTACCCATTTGGCATGTTGTGTACCGCAATTTTGACAAAAGAAAGTTGTTTTAGTTTTAGCCATTACCTGTTTTTACCTTTTGGATAAAGGTATTGCGGCAAAGATTAAAAACCAAAGATTGTTTATGAAATAGATTCGTTTAACGCTTGTTTAAAAGAACGAACAGAGCGGCTTATATCATTTATATCTGTAGCCCATGAGCAAATACTTACTCTAATTACCTTTTTATTATGCCAAACAGAACTGCCAACCCAGCATTCTCGAAGCTCTTGAATTTTAGTCATTGTTTTTAGTGTTAATTCGTCAGTCGCACAACAAACCAATACTTGATTAAAGACAACATCATTTAAAACTTGAAAACCTTCAATTTCGTTAATTTCTTTAGAAAATTGGATTGCCCTTTCGTGCATTCCTAAAATCATTTCGTCAATACCTGTTTTACCTAAGTTTTTTAAAATTGCCCAAAACTCTATAACTCTTGCTCTTCGAGACATTTCAGGAGTGTAAAACATACCATCACGTTCTTCGCTAGTAACAATATAACTACCTGCCATATGTAAAGCAGCGGTTGTGGCTTCAGGGTCATTACAGAGTAGTACGCCACTATCATATGGTGTGTTTAAAGTTTTATGGCCATCTACAGCCCAAGAGTTTGCTTTTTCGATTCCTTTTGTTAGATAATTTAATTTCGAAACTGCGGCTGCCCATAATCCAAAGGCACCATCAATGTGTACCCAAGCACCTGCTTTATTTGCTTTTTTACAAATGGTTTCAAAATCATCAAAAGAGCCACTATTTACATTACCTGCTTGTAAAATTAAAATAGTGCTATTGTCAAGTTCAGGTATTAAATCAGGTAATATTCTTCCTTGCTCATCTACATCTACCCATTCAATAATTTCTGTTCCAAAACCAACTAGGGTAATCGCTTTTAAAATTGTAGAATGTGTATGCTTGCCAGTAACTATTCTAATTTTCGGTGCGCCAAATAATCCTTTTTCATTCACATTCCAGCCTAAATTATAGAGACATCTATACCTAGCAGCAGCTAGTGCGCAAAAATTAGCACTTGATGTTCCGCTAACAAATCCGGCTACCGTTTTTTTAGGGAGGTTAAAAAGTTCTTTTAACCAATATTCTACAACGCTTTCGAGCTTAGACCCTATAGGGGAAAGCACGTGCATAGCAGGTGCTTGATCCCAAAATGTTGCAAGGTTTTTAGCAGCAAGTCCAACAGGTACTGAACTTCCAGATACAAAACCAAAATATCTACCTCCTAAAGTGGCTACTGTTGCAGGGGCTCCATATGTATTTAAAATATCTATTACGGAAACGGCATCTGTTGGTTCGGATGGCATATTTTCATCAAAAATATTTAAATTTTTTATAGCTGTATTAGTAGGGTATACATTACGATTAAATATGTTTATTAGGTTTTTGTAGCCGTATTTAAATGCTTTTTTAAAAACTTTCTTGTTGTCAATATCGCTATGTAATTTTTGTTGTATTGATGTTTTTTGTTTCATAGCTTTATTATTTGTGAAGCTTTATTTTTTGAGCACATCTTTCATTAAATCTGAAATAGAAATTTCATCAAGGATTGGTTCAAATGGCTTAATTTTATCTTCAGTTGCTATTTTTAAAATAGCGATTAATTTTTCGATAGATACGCCTAAGTAGTCTTGAAAATATGTTTCAAGATTATCGGTGCTTATACTGACTTTTTTAGCAAGTTGATTTTTTTTAATTGTTCCTTTTGAAGCTTTAATTAGTGTTATGCAATCTGAAAGTAAAGCAGTCGTGTCACTCTCTTTTTCTTTAAACTTTAATTGAATGTTTTCAAAGAATTTTTCTAATATCAAAATAGCTTCATTTGAGTTTTTGCTAAGAAGTATTTCGTTATTTAAAGTTGATAAAAATTTATTTTTTATTTCTGAAATTGAGATAAGTTTATTGGTTTTAAGGATACCCAAACTACTTAAAAAAAGGTAAAACCCTATTGGTGTAAATTTAATTCCTATACTGTTTAAATTGCCAAGGTTGGTTGTCATACAGGCATCTTCTTGTAAGTCTATTATAGATGATTGACTTATAGTATTAGGTTTTTCAGTAGAAGAAAGAGGTCTTTTTTTTATTCCCCCGTCTATAATAAATAAAACTTCAGGTAACCCATCGGGTAATTCAATATCAGGAAAATTATTTATGGTAGAATTTGAGTATACGTAAGCCACATAATTTTTTAATTGTGCTGGAATTTTAATTCTGTCCAAAATTACTTTCATATAGCTTAACTTATAGAATGACTAAACTCGTGTATCCAAAGATCTTTAAAATAGTTAAAACATAACAGATTCAGTTTTTGTATATTTGACCAGTACAGATGTGATTTATGGAAATAAAGAAAAGCAGGAAGAATACCTTTTTATATTTAGAAATTGCTCAAAAAATTGAATCTCAAATTTATGATGGTGTTTTAGCAACAGGTGATAAATTGCCATCAGTTCGGATTTTAAAAAATGAGTATGGAGTAAGTGTGAGCACTATTTTGCAAGCATATTATCATTTAGAGTCAAAAAGCCTTGTTGAGCCTAGACCTAGGTCTGGTTATTATGTTGTTTTTTGTTCAGAAAATAGACCTGAAGATCCTGAAAAAACAAACCCAAAGCAAAATGCGGTTTTAGGTAGTGTAACAGATATGATAATCGATTTTTATCATCATTTGAGTAATAAAAGTTTGGTTAATTTATCGTTAGGTGTGCCTTCAGCAGAATTGCTGCCTATTGCAAAACTTAATAAAACGATGCACGAAACCATAATAAAACTGCCAGCAGGTGGTACTTATTATGACAATATAGAGGGCAGTGAAAATTTAAGAAGACAGATAGCACAACGAACACTTTTATGGGGAGGTAATTTAGTCGAGAGTGATATTGTTATTACAGCTGGGTGTACAAATGCATTATTGTTAGCATTAATGGCAGTTACAAAAGCAGGAGATACAATTGTTGTAGAGAGCCCTGTTTTTTTTGGAATATTGCAGTTGGCAAACACTTTAAAACTTAGGGTGATAGAATTGCCTACTGACCCCAATTATGGTTTGGATATAGGTGCTTTAAAAAACTTGCTAAAGGTTAAAGAAATAAATGCAATTGTTTTAATTCCAAATTTTAGTAACCCCACAGGGAGTCTTATGCCTGATGAGCATAAAAAAGAAATAGTAAGTATTATTCAGCAGCACCAAATACCATTAATTGAAGATGATATTTGTGGGGAAATATATTATGGAAAAAAGAGACCTAGCACATGTAAGTTATATGATGATAGTGGGCTTGTAATGTGGTTGGGATCTTTTTCGAAAACCTTAGCGGGTGGTTACCGTATAGGGTGGATTGCGCCAGGAAGATTTAAATCTGATATTATGAAGCTTAAACTGTATTTAAGCTCATCAACAACAACAATACAACAAGAGGCAATAGCAGGGTTTTTGTCGACAGGAAGGTATGATTATCATTTGAGAAATTTAAGGCACACGTTTCATGCTAATAGTTTAAAATATATTAGAGCAATTGGTGATTATTTTCCGAAAGATACCTTAGTAAGTAAACCAAAAGGGAGTTTTTTTTTGTGGGTAGAACTAAACAAAAAGATAAAAACAAAAACGCTTTATGAAAGAGCAAAAAAGTGTAATGTAATATTTATGCCAGGTGATATTTTTACTTTGCAAGATCAATACCATAATTGCATGAGATTAAGCTATGCAATGGAGTGGAGTGATGAAATTGAAAATGGTTTAAAAAAATTAGGTTCGCTAGCTAAAGAAATGATGTAACTAGCGAATCTGTTTTTTTAAGTTTTTTAAAATCCGAAATCAGCTTTTAGGGCATCGATTTTTTCTAAAGCCATATCTTTAGTTAAAAAATCTATTTCATCCATTCCAAAAGCCTTTTCAAAAGTTCTTAAAGCTTTTTTAGGTTCGCCAATTTGCTCATAATATTCACCTTCAAAATAGAAGCCTAGCATCGTTTCTGGATATTCTTTTTTGCATAAATCTGATAATGGCTTTAATGATTCAAACTCTTCTTTTTTACGAGTAGCAGCATAAATTGCCATAATATCATTTAAATGCACATTTTTTCTAAACCCAAATAGCTTTTCAATCATATCATACTTTGTAGTCAGGTAATCAATAACAGGTTCTTGGCTAGTAAGTATTTGCGTTTTATATTCTTCTGTACTAATTGGTTTAAACATATTAAAAACATTATCAAACGCTTTTCCAATACCATAAGTAACTACTGATAAATGATCTGCAGATTCATATTCATCAAAAAAGTAATGAAGAGACTCGTTTTCGATAGCTTTTATTCCCGTATTTAAAACAGGCATTTGTTTGTCTTTTTTAGAATTTTCGCCGTCAGTAATAAGGTGGTAAAATAATGTTTTATCTGTTGCACTTAATCTCGCGGGAACTCTTGTTTCCATTTGAGGGGCTAATGTCGGAGAAATTGAAACGTATGAGTTAAATAAAGACTCTTCTTTAAATAGATAGTAGTTAGTAAAGTTTGCTGTAATATCATAGCCGATAATCATTTTAAGTGGAGCTATGTTGTAACTTGTCTCTAAATATGGAATTACTTCTTGACCTAAAAATTCGAAAAATAACTTTCCTTTTTCGGTTGGCAAACCTGATACATCATCAAATCCGCAATCTTCATATCTTAAATCATCTTTTGATTGATTAATGCCTACAATAATTGCCTCTGGCATTCCGTGAAATCTGCTATAAAATTCAGCAGTTGCAGTAACGGTGCTAAATAAGTATTCAGCATCTAAAACAACAATTAGTGGGTATTTTTTTTCTTTAGAATAGTTTTCGGGAACGTAATATTGAAGATCTCTTCGTTCTTGAAGCTTATAAGATTCAAATATTTCTTGAGTAACCTGTGCATTAATACTAAAACAAAGTAAAAGTGCAAATACGGGAAGTAATTGTTTCATGAATATATTTTTGACTAATGTGTTTTTATTGATTACGGTTTAATAACGGTAATACAAGAAAAGATATTGCACCAAACACAACAACCATTAAAGTTTGTGAAATCCACATTATCCAACCAAATGCATCTCCAGATATACTGCTAATTCCAAAAATAGCAAGTGCACTGCTTACGGCGATAGGGTATAAGCCAATACCTCCATTTGTAGCGGTCATGGCAAATGCTCCAAATACAAAAGCAACCAGTAGCTGACTAATAGATAATTCTATTGTTTCTGGAACAGTATATTTTATAACCCAAAACATACCAACATATACGGCCCAAATAAAAAGTGTATGAAAAATAAAAGCCCACTTATTTTTCATTTTAAAAATACTGAGCACGCCTTGTATTAAACCTGTAGCAAACTCTTTTATTTTTATTAAAAAAGGGTGTGTAGATTTTTTTATGATATAAAATAGAATAGCAGCACCAACAATACCTACGCTAAGTAATATGATGATATTGGTTATGTTAAAGCCTTTGGTTTTAAAAAAATCTAAAATAATATCAGTTTGCAAAAAAAACGTAGTTATTACAATACTAAGCAGCATAATTAAATCGATAACTCGTTCTGTAACAATAGTACCAAACCCTTTTTCGAAGGGTACTTTTTCGTACGTTGTTAAAGCTGTTGCTCTTAAAATTTCTCCAGACCTAGGAATACCTAAATTGGCAAAGTATGCAGTTAAAATTATTAAAACATTATTGGCTATTTTTGGTTTGTAGCCTAACGGTTCTAATAAATAATTCCAACGAATTGCTCTTGAGAAGTGACTTAGAATTCCTAAGAAAACAGATAAGCCTACCCATAAAAGGTTTGCTTCTTTAATGTAAAAAATTATTTGCTTTCTGTCTTCAGGTGATGTGGAGTTGTAAGAATACCAAACCAAAAAAACTCCCAAGGCTATTGGGAGTATTGTTTTTAAATTCTTTTTTATATTTTTTTTCAACTTAGTTCAATAAATTGTTTTCTTCATTCGGGAATACCAATGATGGGTTGAAGGTTTTAGCTTCTTCAATATCCATTTGTCCGTACGTGATTAAAATAAGAATGTCACCAACAGCGACTCTCCTAGATGCAGCTCCGTTTAAAGTAATTTCGCCACTTTTTCTTGGTCCAGGTATAGCGTACGTTTCAAGACGCTCACCATTGTTGTTATTTACAATTTGAACCTTTTCTCCGCGAATGATATTAGCAGCATCCATTAAATCTTCATCAATAGTAATACTACCGATATAATTTAAATCAGCTCCAGTGACTTTTACACGGTGAATTTTAGATTTTACAACTTCTATTAGCATAGTACAAAGTTAATAAATTACAAAGCAATGTTATCTATAAGACGAATTTCGTCTGCAAAAACAGCAATAAAAGCTCTGTATTTTTTATTTTTAATTTTTGAAATAACGGGTTTTAGATCTTCACTATCTGAAATTTGAAAATATTCTAATTTAAAATTCTGATTATTTTCAAATTCATTTTCAACCCACTTAATTACATCTAATGCACTTTTTGTGCCAAACTTATTTTTAGCTTCTAGTAGAGTCTGGTATATAAAAGAAGCTTTTTCTCTAAGTTCTTTTGGCAGTCTTTCATTTCTAGAACTCATTGCAAGGTCATTAGCTTCTCTAACAATTGGGCAACCGATAATTTCTACAGGAATATTTTTTATAGCAACTAATTTTCTGATTATTTGCAGCTGTTGAAAGTCTTTTTCGCCAAAATAAGCTTTTGTTGGTTTTATTGATGTTAGTAATTCTTCAACAATTGTTCCAACGCCATTAAAATGATTATCTCTAAATTCACCCTCCATAACTCTGTCTAAACCTTCAAAATTATATACTTCAGCTTTTACATTAGCTGCGTAAATTTCCTCAACAGAAGGTGTGTAAACAATAATTTCATCTGAAACAGAAGTGATTAAAGACAAGTCGTTCTCTAAAGTTTTAGGGTATTTCTCTAAATCTTCCTTGTTATTAAACTGAGTTGGGTTAACAAAAATACTAACAACTAAAGAGTCATTTTCATTAAAAGCTTTTTCGATTAATGAGAGATGCCCTTTGTGTAAAGCTCCCATTGTTGGGACTAAACCAAGGGTTTTTGATTGAGAAAGAATTACTGACAAAGTGTCTTTTAATTCATTTTTTGTGTTTATCAATTGCATTAATAAGTATTTATCAAGCCGCAAACTTATATAATTACTGGTAATCTGCATAATTTTTGTAATTTTGCACCCACGCCGAGAAAATAAATAAAAAATAGCTTTTATGAATGGTAAAAAGATATTGTTTGTATCTTCAGAATTAGTACCCTACTTACCCGAGAACGAAGTTTCTTTAATGTCTTACGAGACACCAAAGATGGTTAACGGAAATGGAGGCCAGATAAGAATCTTTATGCCTAGGTACGGTAACATCAATGAACGCCGCCACCAATTGCATGAAGTAATTAGGTTGTCTGGGATGAATTTGGTAATTAATGACATGGATATGCCTTTAATTATTAAAGTAGCATCGATTCCTAAGGAAAGAATACAAGTATACTTTATTGATAATGAAGAGTACTTTAAGAGAAAAGCAACATTTACTGATGAAGATGGTACGCTTTTCCCTGATAATGATGAACGTGCAATATTCTTTGCAAAAGGAATTGTAGAAACAGTTAAGAAATTAAACTGGTCTCCAGATATTATTCACGTACATGGATGGATGGCATCTTTAGTGCCATTGTATTTAAAGAAATATTATGCTGATGAACCATTGTTTTCTGAAAGCAAAGTAGTTACTTCAGTATATTCTAAAGGGTTTGAAGGTGAGTTAAGTTCTGAAATGGTTAAGAAAATTGCTTTTGATGGCATTTCAGAAGATAGCGTTGAAGCTTTGAAGAAACCTGATTATAATAATTTGTTAAAAGTAGCTGTAGATTATTCTGATGCTGTAATTTTAGCTGCAGAAGAAGTCTCAGAAGACTTGAGTAACCATATTACCAACCTTGAAAAACCAGTGCTAAAGTATGTTCCTTTTCATGAATTTGAAGAAGCATACGCAAATTTTTACAACACTGAAGTTTTAAAATAAATTACATGGCATTTTATAAAAGATTGGCTACGCCTATTATTGCAGCAGTTATTTCTGTTGCAATATTTTCTTCTTGTGAAGAAGAGTTAACGGCAATTGGTGATGGTGTAATCGGAGAAAATCCTTTTGAGACCGGAGTTGAGGTTTTTGATGTTTTTGCATATAACAAAAAAATCAATTCAGTTAAAACAAACGGTTTGCCATTATACCAATTAGGTAATTTTGATGATCCTTTATATGGGAAAACAGTTGCTAGTATAACAACGCAGCTTCAAATTTCTTCAGCTGCACCAATTTTTGGTTCAATATCAGAATCAGAAGAAGGAACTTCTGATACTTTAATTGAGGAAAATGAGATCGTAAAAGAAGTTCGATTATTCATTCCATATGTAACAAATGCTATTGATACAGATGGAGATGGTGTTGTAGATGATTTAGACGTCGACCCGGAAGATCCTAATAGTGATTCTGATGGTGATGGATTTTCTGATAATGACGAAAGGATTGCTGGTACAAATCCATTAAGCAGTACTAATGACAATATAGCTTTTCCTAAAAAATTCGTTTTAGATAGTATTTTTGGAAATAGAGATGCTGCTTTCAATATAAAAATTGAAGAATCTAAGTTTTATTTACGTGATTTAGATCCTAATACAAATTTCGAACAATCTCAAGAATACTTTTCAAATAAAGAGTTTTCACCTGAGTTTATAGGCGATTTAATTCATGAAGGGCAAGAGACAGTAAGAGATACTGAACTTCTGTTTTTTAATGAAGATGATGCTGATACAGAAGATACTGATGAAAGCCTTACTGTTGATAAGACAATAGCTCCAGGTATATGGGTTTCATTAGATAATACAGCTTTTTTCCAAGAAAGAATATTAGATAAAGAAGGTAGTAATGAGTTGTCTACAAATGAAAATTTTAAAGAATTCTTAAGAGGTTTACATATTACAATCTCTGAATCTGATGATATATTTATGTTATTAAATTTATCAGCTGCTACTGTAACTATTACGTATGAGTATGACTCATTAGTAGATGGAGTATTAGAAAAAGCAGAAGAAGATTTTGTTTTAGGTTTTGTTGGCGGTGGTGCTATCGATTTAACTACAGGAGGATTGACTACTAAGGTTGGTAATGCTGTAAATACATTTATTAATGAAGAATATCCTGTTGAAATAACAGAAGCATATAACTCATTAGAAAGTGCTGAAAAAATATATTTAAAAGGAGGGGCGGGTTCTTATGCTGAAATCAAACTTTTTAGCGAAGATGATGCAATAGGTGCTAGTATCATTGATGAGTTAAAATCTAACAATTGGGTTATTAATGAAGCGAGCTTAGTTTTTTATGTAGATAGAGAAACTCTAGATGCAGCAGGAGACGTTGAAGAGCCTTTGCGTTTGTATTTGTATAATACGGAAACAAATCAACCTTTGTATAATATCGCTACAGATTTTAGCTTGCAAACGGGGTCGTCTTTAGATTCTTATTTGTTTTATGATGGAATTTTGGAAAAAGAAAGTAGTAAAGGGGTTCAGTATAAAATCCGTATTACAGATTATATAAATAATTTACTTATCAGAGATGGTGAGAATGTAACTTTAGGTCTTTCTTTAACTTCAGATATTAGAATTGTAAGCGTAGGAAGTGCTATGTTGAATTCTGGTGAGGTAAACGTGCCAGTTATGTCTACTATAAATCCATTGGGAACCGTTCTTTTCGGAAACAATGTTGATGACTCGAATTCTGATAAACAATTAAAACTAGAAATCTCATATACAAAGCCAAATTAAATAGGCTTTTGTAAATACCATTTACAGTTATTTTTCGTTATTCATCTATATTTTAAAAAATCACCCTGATACTAGTTTAGTTTTGTGGGGTAATTTATTTGTTAACCATTTAGTTTAATATTATGTGTGGAATTGTAGGATATATAGGTCATAGAGATGCTTATCCAATCATTATTAAGGGTTTACAGCGTTTGGAGTACCGAGGTTATGATAGTGCCGGTATTGCCTTATACGATGGAAATTCAATCAACCTTAGTAAGACTAAAGGTAAGGTTGAAGATTTAAAATTGAAATCAGAAAAAACAATTTCTTTAGAAGGAAAGTTGGGAATAGGACACACACGTTGGGCAACTCACGGCGTACCAAATGATGTGAATTCTCACCCTCACTATTCTAATTCAGGAGATTTAGTGATTATTCATAACGGTATTATTGAAAATTACGATTCAATTAAAACCGAATTAAAAAATAGAGGATATACTTTTCAATCAGATACGGATACGGAAGTATTAGTGAATCTTATTGAAGAAGTAAAAACTAAAGAAGGTGTTAAATTAGGGAAAGCAGTTCAGATAGCCTTAAACCAAGTTGTTGGTGCATATGCAATAGCTGTTTTTGATAAAAATAAGCCAGATGAAATCGTGGTTGCTAAATTGGGTAGTCCATTAGCAATAGGTATTGGCGAGAATGAGTTTTTTATAGCGTCTGATGCATCTCCATTTATAGAGTTTACAAATAATGCAATGTATTTGGAAGATGAAGAAATGGCTATTTTACGTTTAGGGAAAGAAATTAAACTTCGTAAAATTAAAGATGATTCTGTTGTTTATCCTATGATTCAAGAACTTCAATTAAATATTGAAGAGATTGAAAAAGGTGGGTATGATCACTTTATGATGAAGGAGATATATGAGCAACCAAGAGCTATTTTAGATACATATCGTGGTCGATTATTGGCAGATCAAGGTCTCATAAAAATGTCGGGTATTGATGATAATATCGAAAAATTTTTAAACGCAAATAGAATTATTATAGTTGCTTGTGGTACATCATGGCATGCTGGGCTTGTGGCTGAGTATATTTTTGAAGATTTAGCTAGAATTCCTGTAGAGGTTGAGTACGCATCTGAATTTAGATATAGGAATCCTATAATTACTGATAAAGACGTTCTTATTGCAATTTCTCAATCAGGAGAAACGGCAGATACTTTGGCTGCTATAAAATTAGCTAAAGAAAAAGGAGCATTTGTATTTGGTGTTTGTAATGTAGTAGGTTCAACTATTTCAAGAGAGTCTCATGCAGGTGCATATACACATGCAGGTCCAGAAATTGGAGTTGCTTCTACTAAGGCATTTACGACTCAAATTACAGTACTTACATTAATTGCTTTAAAATTAGCGAAATCAAAAGGTGCTTTTTCAGAAAGTAAGTATCGTGAGTTTTTAACTGAATTAGAAAATATACCATCTAAAGTTGAAAAGGCATTGCTTTCTAATGACTTAATTGAGAAAATTGCTGAAGTTTATAAAGATTCTACAAATTGCCTTTATTTAGGTAGGGGTTATAACTTTCCTGTAGCATTAGAGGGAGCGTTAAAATTAAAAGAAATCAGTTATATTCATGCAGAAGGATATCCTGCTGCGGAAATGAAACATGGTCCGATTGCTTTAATTGACGAACATATGCCTGTTTTTGTTATTGCAACTAAAAAGGGTCATTACGAAAAAGTAGTTAGTAATATTCAAGAGATTAAGTCTAGAAAAGGACAAATCATTGCTATTGTTACTGAAGGAGATGTTACGGTAAAAGAATTAGCAGATCATGTAATCGAAGTTCCTGAAACTTTAGAGAGCCTTACTCCGCTATTAACAACGATACCATTACAGTTATTATCATATCATATTGCATTAATGAGGGGTTGTAATGTTGATCAGCCACGTAATTTAGCAAAGTCAGTTACTGTAGAGTAAAAGTCATAATTATACGTTAAATAGGGGTCATCTTCTCAGGTGACCCCTATTTTTTTTGAGTATTTCGAACTAAAAAGTGGTTTATTTTATCAAAATAGTATTATGCATGCATAATTTTTTTCATTTTCTTATAGTTGGTTTAAAAAATTCTGTATCTTCGGAATCAAACTAAATTAACTTAAATCCCTCGAATGAAAACAATACTATATTTATTCTTTTTTATGATAGGTGTGTTTGGATATTCTCAAACTACTATAAAAGGAAATGTTGTTGACGAAAACAACCAGCCAATACCAGGAGCGAATATTGTTATAGAAGGAAAAACCGTTGGAACAGTGACGGATTTTGACGGTAACTTTTTGCTTCAAACTTCTGAGAAACCTCCTTTTACTTTAAAAATTACGAGTGTTGGTTATTCATCTAGTACAGAAGAAGTAACTAAAAACAATCAAAATATTACAGCGACACTAAATGAATCGCAAACCATGCTTGATGAAATTGTTATTTCAGCTTCAAGAACACCAGAGAGAATATTTGAATCTCCAGTTTCTGTAGAGCGTTTTGGTTTAAAAGAAATTAAGAACACATCTTCAGAATCTTTTTATTCAGGACTTCAGAATTTAAAAGGTGTTGATGTTAATACCAATAGTTTAACATTCCAATCTGTAAATACAAGAGGTTTTGCAACATTCGCAAATAATAGATTTTTGCAATTGGTAGATGGTATGGATAATTCAGCACCAGGGTTAAACTTTGTTTTAGGTAACCTTGTAGGTATGTCTGAATTAGAGGTGCAAAGTGTTGAAATATTACCAGGAGCTTCTTCAGCGCTATATGGAGCAGGGGCATTTAATGGTGTTTTATTTATGTCAAGTAAAAATCCATTTGACTATCAAGGTATAAGTACATATTTTAAAACAGGCTATACATCTCAGCAAGCAGCAGGTGATAATGCATATTACGATTTCGGAATTCGCGCAGCACATGCTTTCAGTGATAAATTTGCGGTAAAAGTTAACTTATCAATATTAGAAGGTGAAGATTGGCATGCAAATAGCATTGAAGATCTTGCAAATCCAGGAGGAACAAGGGTTAATCCTGCATACGATGGGTTAAACGTGTATGGTGATGAAGTATCTACTGAATTAAATTTTGATGCATTGGCAGGTGGTTTACCTTCAGGTACTTTAGGATCTTCGGTAGTTTCTAGAACAGGATATAATGAAAGTGACCTTGTAGATTACGGAGCTCAGAGTGTCAAAACAGATTTTTCTGTACATTATAAGCCATTCGCTGATGATTTTGAAATTGTATATAATGGTAGAATTGGAAGAGGTAACACATTATATCAAGGGACGAATAGATATTCTATAAAAAACTTCATGATGCAACAGCATAAATTTGAAGTTCGAAATAACAACTTTTTTGTTCGTGCTTATATAACAAGTGAAGATTCTGGAGATTCATACGATACTCGTTTTGCTGCAATAAATGTAAACAATGCATGGAAAGAGAATACAGATTGGTTTACGGATTATGCAACAACATTTATTGGCGCTCGATTAGGTGTGGGTACAGGTGTTCAGTTAGATGAGGCTAGTGCACATGCTGCAGCAAGGCAAGCTGCAGATACAGGTAGACTTATTCCTGGTACGGCAGAATTTGATTCAGCTTTTAATACAGTAATATCAAGTGGAGATTTAGTTAACGGTGGTGCTCGTTTTATTGACAATACAAAATTACGTCATGCAGATGGTAATTATAATTTCACACATCTAACAAAAGATTTCGCAGATATCCAAGTTGGAGGTTCTTTTAGAGAGTATGAATTGAGTTCTAATGGAACAATTTTTACAGATAGCAGTGGTCCAATTAAATACAGTGAGTTTGGTGCTTACATGCAAATTCAAAAGAAATTTTTAGATGATCGTTTAAAGCTTACAGGTTCTGCTCGTTACGATAAAAATGAATTTTTTAATGGTTTTGTATCACCAAGAGGTTCTATTGTATATACTTTAGGAGAAAACGGGAACCATAACCTAAGAGCATCTGTTCAACAAGGTTTTAGAAACCCAAGTACACAAGATTTATTTATAGGGTTGAATGCAGGTAGAGCAATATTAGTTGGTTCATCTCCAACAAATCTTGATAGGTATTCGACTACAGTAATAAATAACCCTAACGGAAGTGGTCAAGCCTTGACAGGTTCTTCTACATCTGAAATTACAGGTAGAGATGCTTATGAAAATGCATGGACATTAAGTTCTGTAGAAGCAGGAGCTCCAGAAGTTGTAAAAACAGATTTAGTTCAACCAGAAGAAATTACAGCTTATGAACTTGGTTATAGAGCTCAATTGGGTAAAGTAAGTATCGATTTAAGTGGGTATTATAACAGATATAAGAATTTCATTTCTAATACAACAGTTGTATCGCCTTATTATGGAGATGTAGAGGGAACTCAGACAATACCAAATACGACAACACCATTAGCACTTGCTGCATTAAGTAATGGAGATTTTCAACCATTTCAAACTTATACAAATGCTGAAGTGCCGATTGACTCTTACGGAGCAACTATCGGAATTGACACCAAGGTTTTTGGTAATTTTGATTTAGGAGGGAGTTACACTTATTCTGATTTTGATTTTAATCAGAATGCGTTCCCAGATTTTAGACCAAGTTTCAATACGCCTAAACATAAGGTGAAAGCTGCATTCGGTAATACTGCATTATTTGAAAACTTCGGATTTAACATTAACTACAGATGGACAGATACATATTTCTGGCAAGCAACATTTGCTGATGGAAATATTCCAGCATATACAGTTTTAGATGCTCAAATTAATTATGGAGTGCCAAGTATTAAGTCAGTTTTTAAGATCGGTGGGTCTAATATTTTAGGTGAAGAATATATTACTGCAACAGGAACAGGTAATATAGGATCTATATATTATTTATCATGGGGTATTAACTTATAGAATATCAAATATTTAAGGGTTTAAAAAGCGTTATTTTAATAACGCTTTTTTTATATGCATAAAAGTCAAAAAACAATTTCTATTTAAAATCTAAAAACATATCTTTGCACCCTGAAAAACATAGTTGACTAAAAATTAGTCAATTGAGTTTTTAAGAAGTGTTAATTCTAAACATAAATACTTAGGTAATGTCTAAAGTTACAGGTAAAGTTTCCCAAATAATAGGGCCGGTTGTTGATGTTGAGTTTCAATCAGGTTCAGAGCTTCCAAAAATATATGATTCTCTAGAAATCAAGAAAAAAGATGGGTCCATCTTAGTTCTTGAAGTTCAGTCTCATGTGGGAGAAAATTCAGTAAGAACCATTTCAATGGATTCTACAGATGGATTAAGTAGAGGAACAGAGGTTCTATCAACAGGTAGTGCAATTCAAATGCCAATTGGTGATGATGTGTACGGTCGTTTGTTCAACGTGATTGGTGATGCTATTGATGGTCTTGGAAACTTGCCAAAATCTGGTAAAGATGGTCTTCCAATACATAGAGAAGCACCAAAATTCGAAGATTTATCTACTTCTACTGAAGTTTTATTCACAGGTATTAAGGTTATCGATTTAATTGAGCCTTATGCTAAAGGTGGTAAAATTGGATTGTTTGGTGGAGCAGGTGTTGGTAAAACAGTATTGATTCAAGAGCTAATTAACAACATTGCAAAAGGTCATGGTGGACTTTCTGTATTTGCTGGTGTAGGTGAGCGTACTCGTGAGGGTAACGATTTACTTCGTGAAATGCTTGAGTCAGGTATTATAAAATACGGAGATGATTTCATGCATTCTATGGAAGAAGGTGGATGGGATTTATCTAAAGTAGATAAAAATATAATGAAAGATTCAAAAGCGACTTTCGTTTTTGGTCAAATGAATGAGCCTCCTGGAGCACGTGCACGTGTTGCTTTATCTGGTTTAACTATTGCAGAATATTTCCGTGATGGTGCAGGTGAAGGTCAAGGTAAAGATGTATTATTTTTCGTAGATAATATTTTCCGTTTTACACAAGCTGGTTCAGAGGTATCTGCATTATTAGGTCGTATGCCTTCTGCAGTAGGTTACCAACCAACTTTGGCAACAGAGATGGGTGCTATGCAAGAACGTATTACATCAACTAAAAGAGGTTCTATTACATCTGTACAAGCGGTTTACGTACCTGCAGATGATTTAACGGATCCAGCACCAGCAACAACGTTTGCTCACTTAGATGCAACAACGGTACTTTCTCGTAAAATTGCTGAATTAGGTATTTACCCAGCGGTAGATCCTTTAGATTCTACTTCTAGAATCTTAACAGCTGAAATTTTAGGAAAAGATCATTATGCTTGTGCTCAAAGAGTAAAAGAATTATTACAACGTTATAAAGAGCTTCAAGATATTATTGCCATTTTAGGTATGGAAGAATTATCTGAAGAAGATAAATTAGCTGTAGGTAGAGCACGTCGTGTTCAACGTTTCCTTTCTCAGCCATTCCACGTTGCAGAGCAATTTACAGGTCTTAAGGGTGTTTTAGTAGATATTAAAGATACTATTACAGGATTTAACAGAATTATGGATGGTGAATTTGATCACTTACCAGAATCTGCTTTCAACCTTAAAGGTACAATTGAAGAGGTAATCGAGGCTGGAGAGAAAATGCTTTCAGAAGCATAATATTATAAATAAGTACTTAATACTTTTATAACTATGTATTTAGAAATCGTTTCGCCAGAAGCTACATTATTTTCAGGAGAAGTTACTTCGGTAACGGTACCTGGTATTAACGGAGAGTTTCAAATGTTGGCTAATCACGCACCAATAGTTTCATTGTTGCAAGAGGGTACAGTTAAAATTCAAGGAAATAATGTTATTATAGCAGATGCTAATAAGGCTAAATTTTCCAAGTCTAATAGCGGTGCAATTACATTAGCAATTTCAAGTGGTACAGTTGAAATGAAAGATAATAAGGTTATTGTTTTAGCAGATTAAATTAGTTAAAACAATCAAATATATTAAAAAGCTATACAGAAATGTATGGCTTTTTTTATGGTTGGTATTCTAATATATATCAGCAGGTTAGTATTCTAAAGTTTTACAGATTGCTTCAGGTGTAGAGAAATGAATAGCTCTATTTACCAGGTTTTAATATGGATACGTTTGCCTCAGGTATCACAATAACTTCTGCAAGCTCTTTACTCTTTATTTTACGTTGCCAATTATAAGGCATGATACGATATAGTTAAATCATTTTCAGTTTTTAGCTTATAGCTTTTTTGCTATGGTTTTTAGAGATGTAAACTTGTGACCCATTGTTATCTATTTTTCACTGATTAATATACCTTCTTTACTAATTATTTCAAATAATAGCTCTAAAACTTCAACTTTATCTCCAAAAAACGGATGCATGTTAAGTGCATATCCAATAACATCATCCCTATATGTAGTAATAGTATGTGCACAAACATCATTCATAGCTTTTAAAAATTTAAAAGGTATGTTCTGTGGTTACAATACATTCATCTTTTTTTTTACTTCCGTAACATATTTATACAAATTAGCTTGTTGTAATGTTATTATTTGCTCTAATTTTTTTATGTTTTAGTTATAACATAAGTGATATTCATTTTATACTGCATAAAATATTATATATAAAAGTATAAGTTAACAGCTTATGGTATTGAAAATGAATAATTTAATGTGATAAAATCATCTATTTTAGAAAATTTTTGAAGTATTCTTCTCAAGAGATAAAATAAAATGTAAATGTCTTAATTGTGATAAAAACATTTCGGATTGAGCACTTTAACCTTGTATTTTTGCGTTATAACGATAAAATATTCACGTTGTAGATAAACCCCAATTTAATTACAATGCAAAACCTACAAAATAAAATAAAATGAATCGATTTATGTTGAGTACCGTATTTTTAACGGTCTGTATTCTTTTTTCAGGAACTTCTTGTCAAAATAGTAGTGACTTATTTGTTCAATCAATTTTAGCTTCTGAAGATGAAGAAATTATAATCGAAGAAAAAGAAACACTCGTAATTTCTGAAGATTTCGATTGGAATAATATTCCAGACGGGTTTAGTGATGCTATTTGGGATATTCAATTTGACTTTGATTTGAAAGGAGAAACTATCATTTTGCCAGAAAATGTTACTTTATATTTTAGTGGTGGTTCTTTACGTAATGGGGTTATAACTGGTGATGAAAGTGAAGTTATCTCTAAAACAAAGTACCAAGTCTTTAATACGATTAGTTTGTCTGGCACATTTATAGAAGAACAATATTTAGTGCCTTACTGGTTTGGAGCTGTTATGGATGGTATAACTGATGATCGTGATGTTTTTGTAGAAACTCTAGCACAAGCCCATGCCGTTACTGCTAAAATAATGGTTGACCAAAATATTTTTTTAGATGTTGAAGAATTAGGAAAAAAATCAATATTTATAGAGGATAATACCTGGATTGAGGGAAAGAATGGCGCTAATATCATTATAAATAGCTTGTATTCACCAGCATTTTATATGGCTTTAGTAAAAGATATAACAATAAAAAATGTTACTTTTTTATATGATAATTCATATGATGCCGGTTATGATTGGTCATTGACAACAGATAATCATACAAATCAACAACAATTAGAAAATTACTTGTCTGAAAAACGAGAAATTATTTTTAACTCTACAAATCCTATTTTTAAGGGTACTACTTCTTTTCATACAATTTTTTCATTAGAAGGGTCAGAAAATATTTTATATGATAATGTGATTTTTAAAGCTAAAGGAACAACGGCAAATACGTTTATGCAATTTGTTTTTAAATTTAAAGAACAGTATAATGCTAATCAAACAATTAATTCAGAAGCAATAGGTCTAACTTCTATTCCATCAAACATTACATTCAATAATATAACATTTGATGGTACATTAATGGGTGTTCAAGGTAATGTTAATGGTTTTGTGGTAAATAACTTGAAATCTTATAGATATTCCGATATGCAAAATATAGATGGTAGTAATCTTGGTGCATTTGTAGGTAATGATACATATAGATTTCCACCACCTCATTTGTTTTATTTAAATACAGATTCAGCAATTAATGATCATTTTCCTCAAAATATTGAACTAAAAAATATTATAGATTATGGTGAATATGTCGGTACTGTTAATACAAGGGGGGCAAGTGGTTATTGTAATTCATTGAAAATGGTTGGCAAGGTAGAGAACGTGCTAGTTGATAATTATAGTTCTTACCGTAGAGATGGTTTGGGTGATTTAGGTGATATCACCAATGGGGAATTTAAAAATTTATATGGAGAATACACTTCTGATATTTTTAATTCGGAATGGAAATTTAATTGTTTACGGTTTGTAGGCCCTTTAACTAGTACAGTTTTGGAAAATATTACGTTAAAAGATAACTCTGATATCTCAGGAATATATCCTCTAGATTTTGGAACAGGCGATTATGTTACTTGGGATAACATTCAAGTATCTGTTAAAGAATTAAATACAAATCATGGAGGTTTTTTTGGAATATTCGGCTCTAATAATACTATCATCAATTCAAGTTTAAGTATTGAAGAACATACATCAGAACAATTATATATGGGTCTTATATATCATGACGAAGAAACTTTAAAAAATGGATCAAATAACCATTATGAAATTACAGTAAATGGTTGGCGGAATATAGATGAAGATGTGTATGGTCAAAGTTGTAGAATGTTATTTGCTAATTCAAGTAACACGCATGTTAATTATGCAAAAGTAACAGATGTTAGTAATAACATGATTATAGAACAGGTTAATAATATTCAAAAAGATATTTGGACTCGTACCGAAATAGTAGATTTAGGATATGGAACAAGTCAAAAATTAGATATAAATATACCATCAGGTTTTATGGTTCAAAATATTTCGGCTAATACCTTAGAAGGTTTAGCTTCTGGTATTGAGGTTTCTATAGGTACAAGCACTTCATTAGTTGATAATCTAATGGATGCTGTTTCTAAAACTCAAGGTGTTGTTTCAAAAACCATAGCTGAAATTACAGAGGTAATAGGCAATAGATATATTTACTTAAATGCTGATGGTGATTTTAATAATACAGGAAAGGTTGAAATAACCGTAGAGCTCACGGCTGATTATCAATATGATTAATTTTAAGTATGCTGTAAGCATAATATAAAAAAGGGCATAATTTTTAAAATTATGCCCTTTTTTTATTCGTTATAATAACTCTAAAAGTTAAAGTTTTAAGTTGTAATTTTCTAAAATAAATTGTTTCATTTTTTTAGGGTCAGTACCACAAGCTTTTTTAACCTCATATATTTTTGCATCGACTAAGGTTCTGTACCACCAACCTTGTAAAAAGTGCCATAAAAAACCTTCTTTGCCTTGGATAAAACCTAATTTAAAAAAATATCTAAAGACGAAATAAATATATGCGCGCCAGAATAATGGCATATTAGCATATTTCCTTTTCTTTTCGCGTTTAGATTTCGCATCATCAGATAATTCATGCGCTATAGCTTGTTCTGATTTAGGAGTAATTATATGATAATCTAGGTTTAATAATTCAACGGCTTCTCTAATTGAGTAATTGTTGTGTTTCTCAACCCACCAACCTAGCGAGTTTTTGTTGTCATCTACAAAATACCCTTCAAATTGCTCAGTATCACCTTTTGTAAGCACAATGTGCTCATCCATCCAACGGTCTTCGCAAATGCCATCTGCATACCTAAATAAGCGTAACATATTCATTTGTACCATACCTTTGGTCATTAGTGTGCCTAAAAAATACATTTTACGCTCGCATACGATACCAGAGATTTTTTCTGAAATACTTGGCATTTTTTTATTTATTTCGAGTATCAAATCTTCTGTCAAATATTCATCGGCATCCAATCTAAAAACCCATTCTGTGGTGATGGGTAAATTCTCTAAACCCCAATTAAATTGTTTGGCATGGTTATTTTCCCATTTATTTTGGAATACTTTAGCGCCTAATGATTCTGCAATCGCTACTGTTTTATCGTTAGAAAATGAATCTACTAAAAAAATTTTACTAGAAAATTGCTGTGCATTTTTAATGCAACGAGCAATGTGCTTTTCTTCGTTATATGTAAGTATTATTGTGGTTATTGAATGCATTAATTTAAGGTTTGGCGGTTTTTTATAAATTTAGCAGGGTTTCCTCCAACAACAGTCCAAGAGGGTACATCTTTAAATACAGCAGCTCGGGCTCCAACAACAGCTCCTTCGTTAACTGTTACGCCAGGCCCTATAAAAGCTTCGGCTGCAACCCATGCATTTCTACCAATACAAATGTCTTGGGTGTATAAAGGGTGTCCTTTTTGATTAAAATCATGAGTTCCTGTACAAATATAGGAGCGTTGCGAAATAATGGCTCTATGCTCTAGCGTAATTTTACCTTGTGAATATAAATCTACACCATCAGCAACACCAACTTCATCATGTATTACCAAGTTCCATGGTGCCCAAATTTTAACTTTAGGATAAATATGTACCCCTTTTCCTATTTTTGCGCCAAATAATTTCAATAAAAATGACCTCCATGAATGAAAAGGTCTAGGAGAATATTTAAACAAAAAGAGATATGTAGTATTCCAGATAACTCTAGATATTCTATTTTTTAGTGAAAAGGAAGCGCCTGTGTATGTATCTTGATTATGCATTTTCAATGCTTTTTAGAAATTGATTGACGGATTGTTTAATGGTGAAGAATTTTTGATACGCTTTATAGGCATTTTTACTCATCATTTCTTGTTCAAGAACACTTAAGTTTTGCCATTTTTGTAAAAGTTGATACGTTTCTTCTTCGTTATCTTTTGCTATCAAGCCCGCATTTTCAGTTTTAATTTCTCTCCAAATATTTACTTTATCACTAATTAATACAGGTTTATTACAAGCTAAGGCTTCAACTACTGCAATTCCAAAATTTTCTTGGTGACTAGGTAAAATAAAGGCTTGACTTTCATAGAAGGCACCCCACTTTGCATCACCACTTAACATTCCAGGAAATAGTATGTTTGAAGAAGCACTAGCTAACATTTGCATCTCTTTACCATAAGCATGTTCAAGGCCAGGTCCGGCAATTATAAGTTGTGGTATGGTTTTAAATTCTTTTTCAAGCTTTAAATAACCTTTTATCAAAAGATCAATTCCTTTTTTTTGGTGAACTCTACTCAAAAATAAATAAAAAGGTTCTTTGTTCCATTCAGGCACTTTGTTAATGAAAGCTAGTTTCATTTGATTCTCGTAGGCTGGTGGTGCTTGTATACCATAACCGACATTTATTTCTCTTTTAGGCTTGTAATTGGGGAATGTAGTACGTGCTAAGAGTAATTCTTCTTCACATGTAAATAGTACGCCGTCAGCCTCATTAATTACCTTATTTTCAAATAGTTTCCAATACACATCATTTCGCAAGGCTTTTAGCTTACGCTCTTTAGCTTTTTGAAAATAGGGATCTAGCATTCCATGAGGCATAACATATACTTTAGGAGAGGTGTCATTTGTTTTTCGATACTGAAGAATGGCTTTAATAACCGCATGAGTATGGTACAGCCACAAACCGTGAGCTATAATAACATCAAATCGTTGAAAATTAGCTAACAACCACGGGATTAGTTTTTTTGATAACCCCAAGGTGTTGCGGCCGCTCCGATGGCATGTATTACAAAAGAATCTTTTCCTAAATACTCAGCATTAGGATCATCTAAGCACACTACTTCATTATAAGTACCTAACGTATCTAATTCAGGAATGGCGTTTCGAATGCCTTGGCACGGACCACCACTTACAGGGTCCATGCTAGAGATTAGTCTAAGTATTTTCATGCTTGCAATAATTTTTTATAAAGTTCTAAATATTGATTAGAAATATTTGTTACTGAAAAACGTTGTGCGTTTATATATCCTTTTTTTATTATTGTATCCCGAAAAGCATCATCTTGTATCGCTTTTAGATAGGCCTGCCTTAAAGAGTTTTCATCATCAGGAACTACAAATATTGCAGCTTCATTAGCAACTTCAAGCATTGGTTCAATTTTAGAAGTAATCACTATTCGACCTGTTTGTTGCCCTTCAATAATTGGCATTCCAAAGCCTTCATATACAGACGGAAAATTAACGATATCACAATTTTCGTATTCTTTTTTTATTTCTTTATCCGTAAGGTTTAGTCCATTAGAATAGTTCAGGTTATACTTCTGAAGTAAATGGAGTTGTGATTCTTTTAATTTACCTACAATACGAAGGTGACATGGTATGTCTGCTAATGCTTTAATGGTTTTTTCTAAATTTTTATTCCAACCAGTACCAACATGTAATATCACAGGACTAGATTTATTAAAGTTTTTTTCTGAAAAAGTGAAACTTGGATCTACTGCATTATAGATAACTACAAGTTTATCTGTTTTCAGCCTACCTAAAATATTTTCTTTTGTTTGATTTGATATGCAAACTACTTTGTTGGCTATTTTTATAGGTAAATAGAGCCAGAATAACCACTTGTAGAATCGCTTAATAGGGTTTTTTGAATTGTCAATAAATACTAAATCATGGATGGTTAAGACGGTTTTAACACCAATTAAAGCTAATAACACATCGTGTATATGTCCTGTAACATGATGTACAGCTTTTTTATCTCTTTTTTTATAAACATATACACTGTTTTCGAGTATATCCCATGGCATCGATGATTTACTAGGAACTTCAAAAATAGAGACTTCTGTAGATTTATTTATTTCATCGATTAGGGTTCTAAATACTCGCTGTATAGAATGGCCTACTTTTGGATGCCTGAAAAAATAGTTAATCTTCATGAATGTATTGATGTTTTTTTGAAGGTTGTAATTTAAGGGAATAAATCATAGTTTATATACGTAGTTTATTCCAGCCTAGATTTTTAAAACAGGGCCCTTGGGTTGCTTCTGAAAATTTAATATCATTACTATAGCCATTCCATTCCATTACTACAGGAGTATTTTTATCATTAACAACTACATCCCATCCAATGGAAACTACCATTGGCATTTTTTGATGAAGAGATTGTGTTAAAGCGATACAGGCTTGAAAGTTTGGAATTTTTTTATTTAAGAAAGACACTTGATTGTCTGGGTGTGTTTCAATTTGATGCCAGTTTGGCAAATAACCAATAGCATCAAGTGTTCCTGTAGTCATATCAATTGGTATGCGTATATGATCTTCAGAGGCTACATGCGTATTGTTTTTACGCCCTAAACGTAAATATGCAGCTCGTAGGCTAATTTTATTGTCGCTTTCAACGACAGTCGTTAATCGGATTGTCGCAACAGATTTGGGAGTGAAGTCATTAAAAAAATTATGCTGCTGTATAAAATTTTGAATGACACAATTTCCTAGTTGTTTAATCGTTGAGGTCTTAAAGTTTTTTTTATCTAATATATAGATGCCCTTACCTTGATACGATTTATCTAACTTACAAATTACCTTATCTGCTTCAGAAAAAAATAAGCTTTGCACTTCTTTTTCTTGAATGGGATAATAATTAGCATCAAACCATTTTCCATTAATATAATAACCTAAATCAGGGGTAATCCGTTGTTCAAATAATCGATTTGTTAAAGGTTTTAGCATAGAAACCTGACCATAATCACCTTGTATTTTAGGAATGACGATTTTAGCATAATAGTTATCAGGTATCCAACCTTCTCTAAATTCGCCTGTAAAATGACTGTACACATATAACCAAGGCGCAAAGCCTTTCCAGCCCAATACGTCCAAAGCATATTCATCAGCTCTTTTTTTAAGAAGAGGGGAGAATATACCCTTTTCTTCTGTTAAGTGTTGAAGTGTTGAAGTGGCTATCGCATTTGAAATTTTATGAAACCGGAAAGCTTCTAGTTTTTCAATATTTGCCTTCGTAAATTCTTTAAGTACACCCATGAAAGTTGAGATTCTAAATTATTTAATGAGGCTTACGATCAGAGGCTTTTTTCGCCCAACTTGCTGTGTTTTTTGTACTTTTTTAGTCGTAACCTTAATTTCTGATCGGGAACGTTGCTCTAATAATTCAGCCATTTTTTTAACGTTATGATTATTTTGAGTAGATGATCTTAAAACGTAATCAATAGAAACTGAGTAATCTGCTTCTTGGCGCAATTGAATTTCTTTAAAGGGTTTTATGTAACCATTAAACATAGCCATCAAGTGCTCTCCTTTAATAGCTAAACCTGAAGGTGTTTTAATGTTATGTGCTTGTCTGCCACGAACATTTTCCATTAGTGGCAGTTTTTTGCCACAATCACATATTTGATTCATGTATTTTCCTTCATCCCCAATATCATAACGAATTAGTGGAAAGGCATAGTTCGTCAAATCGGTCAACAGTATTCTTCCAGTAGTATTTGGCGGTACAGGTTGATTGTTTTCATCAACAAATTCGATATGAACCGTATCTTGCATAATGTGTAATCCTTTTTGCTTAGGACATTCTGCTGCAATTAGCATAATTTCGGTATTCCCATATTGATCACATACAGGAGCACCAAAGGCTTTTTGCATTATTTCACGTTGTTCTTCAAACAATGGGGCAGAAGTAACCCAAACCATTTTTGGAGAATGAATTTTGATGTTATTATCTAACAGATATAACGCAAATTCAAAAACAACATCAACATAACCTTGTAATAAGGTAGGTTTAATGCGATTAAAATCAGTTACAAATTTAGTTAAATGCTGTTTGCTTGGGTTGGCAGCTGCTAAAAATATACGTTTCGTAGGCCACCACATAAGAGCATTACCCATTCGTTTAAAAAATGTTCTTTTATAGCGATAGATAAAGGCTTGATTTTCCCAAGGTTTAATATTCCACCAATCTAAAATACGCCAGCGAATAGGAGTTTCGGGTTGCCTTTTGTCGTGTAAAACGGTTATAGGTGAACCTGTACTGCCTGAAGTACTTGCTTTTCTACATTGAGATAATGAAATGTTTTTAGACTTAATCTGTTCAAAATTCTCACGAAGTTCAGATCTTGACAGTGGGGGCAGCTGTAAAAAATCTTCGTTGTTTATGAGGCCATTTTTTGAGATGGATAACGCAGCATATTTTTTTTGATAAAACGGTGAGTTTTTTATGGCATGATTATAAAGTGCTTGACGTTTTTCGAAATTTAAGGTTTCTAAATCTGTTTGGTTTAAGTTTTGTTTCGTTTTTTGATGTAAGCGGTTTAGTTTTGGATTTAAAATTTTTGTTTTAAACGAAAAAACTGCTTCAATTAAGCTATTCCCCATGTATTATTCGTTTTTTTTTAGCTGTTTTAAAATAGAATATGATTTTAAAACATGTAGTTTGGTTAGAACTTTTATTCACAAACCCCTTAATTATAAAGATACATTGTGAAACTAAGGTATTTTTATAATTATAGATAGGCTGTGTATTTTATCGACTAAGTGCAAGGTTTAATCTCTTGAAAATCAGAGTTGGTTTTCAAAAGAAGTCATAATGTTTTCGATCGCTAAAAATTGTTGTGCATAAGCTCTTGCTGCATCAGTCATTTTTGATGTGTTTGTATCTTCAAATGCTTGTAAAATTCCACGATTTAAAGCTTCCTGGTTTTCTGCATCAACCAATATGCCCATTCCATACTTGGCAATTAACTTATGCAGACTGGCATTAGAGTTTGCGGTTACTAAAGCCAAACCACCAACAGCCAGAATAGTAGTTAATTTTGAAGGCATTACCAAGTCGCTTGCTTTTTCTTTTTGTATCACTAAGTGTAAATCAGCCATATTTAAAAAAGCGTTAAAAGCATCCATTGGTTGTAAGGGTAAGAAATGAATATTTGTTAAGTTCATTTCTTTAGTCATTGCTATTAATTTTTCTTTATAAGGTCCGGTTCCACAAATTACAAATTGAATATTTTGTTTTGTTTTTAATGCTGCCGCTGCATGTAAAATTGCTTCTAAACCTTGTTTTTCTCCTATCGCACCAGAATAAAGTACAACCCAATCATCGGCTTTGAGTCTAAATTGTTTTTTTAATTCATTTGTGTTTTCTAAAGGATAAAAACTTGTAGTGTCTGTCCAATTAGGAAAAAACAATAAAGGTTTATTTGCTTTCTTTTCAATACGTTCCATCATTCCGTCAGAAATGCTACTCACAATGTCAGTATGTTTAAATATAAAGCGTTCAGTACCGTACAACATCTTTAAAAGTGTTGGTGATTTTATCAAGCCTAAATCTTGAGCAGCTTCAATCTGAAGGTCTTGAATATGGTGTAAGTGTTTTGCTCCTTTTAATTTTTTATAAAAGACCCCTAAAAGGCCAAATTGAAATGAAGGCGCTATAGAAATAACCCAATCGTATTTTTTTTGAAATAGTTTTGTAAATACCACGGCAAAAGCAGCTGTAGAAAAAGAGGTGTCTAAAAGCATTCGCTTAGCACCACTTGGATTTGTCGGTACATACATAGGGCATCGAACTACGGTTAGTTTTCCGCCAGAAGGAAGGTTTTCAACCTCTTTTTTATACCAAAAACGATTTTTTCGATAGGGCTCTTGTACTTTCCAGTATGGATAATAAGGGTAGGCTGTAAGCACTGTACAATGGTGGCCTTGTGCAGCAAGCCAATGCATCATTTCACCCGAGTATTTGCCAATACCTGTTAACTCTGGTGAAAAATTATACCCGATGAATAAAATATTTTTTTTTGCTACTTTTTCCAAAAGCTACTTTTTTTTATGATCATTAATATGTGAAATACGAAAAGCGGTAATAAACCTAATGCAGTGCCTATAACACCCCAAAGCACATCTTTTAAATCGGGTTCTCTAGAAGGAATAAAATACTGTCCTAGTTCAGCAATAATAACGGTAATGGTTAAAATTAAAAGTGTTAAAAACCAAAATCGCAAACTTTTCTTTTGAATATAGAGTAAATATATTCCAGATAAGAAACCTAAAAAAACAAAGGGTACGGCTGTTCTTTTTTTGTTATTTCGATATTGGTCAGCCCAATCAATAAGCCATTCGGGCAAGAAGGTATATTCCCCAATGTTAGGATTGCTTTTCCAACTAAAAAGAAATACCAAAAATATTCCGAAAGCAAAAAGAAGCATTCCGATGAATTTAAGTTTTTTGGATGATGAATATTTTGACATTAATGAGGGGTATTAAAAACAAACTACTATTTTATTTTCTGATAAATTTCTTCTATTTGATCAAGGATGAGATCTTCTTGAAATTTTTTACTTTGTTCTAAGCCTAATTTAATTGCAGTATTTCTAGTTTCAGAATTAAAGGAAACTATCTTTTCTACTACTTTTGAAGCCTCTATTTCCCATTCTTCAGAAGTTGTAGAAGTGTATTTAGGAATGTAGAAAGCAGCTTCGCCGCCTACTTCATTCATTGGTGCTTCATTGGTTGTAATTACAGGACAGCCACATGCCATGGCTTCTGCAATAGGAAACCCAAAGCCCTCTAGTAAAGAAGGAAAAAGAAATACGCTGGCTCCTTGGTAGGCATTTATCAGTGTCGTATCTGTTACGCGTGTTAAAAAATAAATATCGTTACCATAAGGCGAATTTTCTTTTAATGTTACCATACTAGCTGTTGGTGCTGAGCCAACCATAATTAAAGGTAGTTTTTGAGTGCTTTGTTTTCGCCAAGCGGAATAAATTTGAAGCACTCCATTTCTGTTTTTATAAAAAGTATTACCGCCTACATGTAAAATATAACCTTTTGAAATATCAGATTTTATGTACTTACTTATATATAATCTAGCACCATCGATTGGTTCAGGTTTAAATTGAGCATCAATAGCGTTATATATTTGTGCATTGATTGCTGGTTTTTTAGTTAAGAATTGGGTCAATTCTTTTTGCGTGTTTTTTGAAATTGAAATAAAATTTTCTGCTTTTGAAAAGCCACTTAAAATTAAATTTTGATATATTTTTCCTGTCCAGCTCGTGGTGTTTTCTTTGAGTAGTCCTTGAGAAGATTTTAGAGCAATAAAATCATGACAATGAATTATGTGTTTTTTTTTTTTGATTAATGGAGTCCAGATGCCTAAAGCCTGATCTATTAGGACATAAAGGTTGTCTTTATCATATTTTTTGCTTTGCCATTTAAACCAAATCGGGAATAGTATATATTGATCTATATAACGCAACCATTTTTTTATTGGGTTTGGTATTTTACCTCCCGATAAATATAATTTTGGTCCCCAAACCTCAATATTGTGACCTCTTATAAGCATACCGTTACTTATGAATTTAATGTAACGGGCCATGCTATAGCCTAAAGAATTTTTCTGATGAATCAGAAATTTTACATTCATGAGAATATGATTTTTTTTATTTTCCTTTAATTAACACGATTGAAAAATTTTTTCATTTTTTTCCGGACAAACCATGTGTTCTTTTCAAAAATATACCATAATAGCGTACTAATTAAAATTATTAAAATCATCCAAATTGAAAACTGTATTGAACTATTTATATTTAAACTTAGTTGATTTTGAGAGTAAAATAGGGCGTAAATTAATAAAACTATGGGAAAATGTACAATATAGAGTGTGTAGGATATCTCAGAAATAAAGTACGAAATCTTGTTCATCTTGGAATTGGGAAATGAAGAAATTTTTGTTTCAAACAACATGATTAAAAAAATACTAAAACTTAGCCCAACTAAAATATCACTATAACGTTGAATATCATGCCCCAAAAAAATAAATTTACTATCGATCAATTCAAAAATAAAGAAGACTAGGGACGGCCATATAAACCATTTTTTCATTTTTAATATTTTATTTTCTGAGAATATATAAACAGCGACACCCATCAGCCAAATTAAAAACCCTTCAAATATGCTAGAAGCAATAAAATTAATAATTAGTAGAAGGAGAATAGTTGAAACTACTTTGTAAGACCTACTCTTTGGAATAAAATTTAAAATTATTACGCATAAAGGAAATAAAATGTAGTACCAAAATTCATAAGCAAGACTCCAAAGAGCGCCGTTCGAGCCATAAACTGGGCTATAAATTGTTTGCAAGAAAAAAATATTACTAATAAATGTTTGTAATCCGATAGAATAGTCGCCTCTAGGTCCTGAATTAATTATAGAGTAATAATCACCCTGTAGTAACTCAGGAGAAACAATTCCAATAAAATAGTCGATAATAAAAGTAAGAATTAGCACAGGAAATAATGGAGTCCATAATCTAGAAATTCGAGCTATTAAATAATTTTTAGCACTAAATTTCTTGGAGGATTTAAGGACTGATCCACCAACAAAATAACCACTTAAAACAAAGAATACCATTACTGCTTGATGGCCCAAACCAGTAATAAAGTAAAACCCCTTATTTAATATAGAACTACTTTCTAAATTTATTAATTCAGAATAGTCTTTGAATATTGCAATTCTTAAATGACCAGCCATTACTATTAATGCGCTTAATCCTCTAATGAAATCTAACGTATAATTTCTATTATCTACTTCCATTTTTTAAACATAGGTTGGAGCCATTAATATTTTTGTGTTGACAATTTTTTTCGAAAAAAATAGTGACAAATAACATTATTCTAATAAAATAGATTTATGCTTAGGCCAAATTTTTATAAATAATATTGTAAAAGTTAATGTTGAAAAATAAGTTAAAACAATTGCTGAAAAAAGATTTGATTTTTCTGTAAAACCAAGTTTTAATAATATTATAGATATAACGAAATTTACAATTGGTGTATGAAGTAAAAAAACACCACCACTTCCAGGAAATTGTTTGTTAAAATATTTTATTTTTTCAGATAATTGTAAAAATATCGATAATAAGAAAATTGAACTAGAAATATGAAAAAACCTGAAATCTATTAAGCCCAAAAATAAATATATTAATATAAGAACAATAGATGTTTTTTTAAACTTATTTTTATTTTGCTTTCGCAGATTAGATAAATGGATTGCAATACCAAAAGAAAGGGTATACAGGAATATTAATTTATAATCACTCCCTGTAGGGCTTACGGTCGGTAAAAAATAAGATAAGCATGTTAGTAATAATAAAAGTATTAGTTCTGCGTATTTGTTATTGAATTTTAAATGTTTTATAGCTTTAAAGTAAAGGATATAAAATGTATATATTAAAAATAAGAAAGAAAGGAAGTATAATTGCATAGCACTTCCTTTGAGAGTAAAAAAACTTAATAAGTGTTTGATAATTGAATCATTTTGATAAAGGATTAAAAAAGCGCCATATATAATAGAAAAAAGTGTGTATGGTATAATAGTTCTATTAAATATTCTTTTAATACTTACTTTAGTTGAGTCTTTTGTGCTAAAGAAAAAACCTGAAAGCATAAAGAAAGTTATAACTGCTCCATTTATATAATTTATTATTTCGGTTAAATATAAATTAACTTCAATAGAAAATCTACTTTGAGAGTGCATATGTTGTGTTATCACAAATATTGCAAGGATGTGCTTTAAAATATCTAGACCACCAAATCTTTTTTTCATTTTTTTATTTCCTAATGGCTATATGTTGAATCTTTAGGAATCAGAACTTTCAATATAATTTTAACAAAATAGAAAAGTATTAAATAAGTCACTATACCTTGTAAGAAACCCCTTATTATAAAAGTGATATCTGCTGTAATTCCGATTGCGTTTCTAAACATACCTAAAAATATAAATATGTTCATTAAAGCATATGGAGCATATATAATTTGATTTTTTCTTATTATGACAAACGTGTTTAAAAGTTTGAAAACTATAAAAAAAACAACAAACTGTATAAGAAAATACCAATAACTAAACGTGGCTAACCCATCACCAACATGACTGGTTACACGATATCCGCCAAAACCTGAACCATAGAGGAAATCTCCTCGGGAAAACTGCATTTTACCCTTATCAAGTTTAATATTTAAATAACGTAATATTGGTGTTGGTAATGTGGCTACAAGGCTTTCCCATAAAAGTATTTGCATTTGTCTGTTTCCATATCCTTTTTGCTCAGCATAATATAAAGTCTGGTCGGTTATTCTCATATTTGCATAACGTGCTAGCATAAAGTTATCGACGTAGTCTTCAGTCCAACCTTCTTGGTATGAAATCAAAGAACCTCTTTTGTCTTCAGCAGCTTCTGCTAGTCTATCCATCAACTCAGGATTCTGCATTACCTCAATTGTCTCTTGGAAAAGTTCTAGCCGACTAACATCTGCTCTAATCCCTCGAGTAAATAGCATTGCAGTTGAAATCATTGATAAAAAACTAATCAAAGAAATCGAAAATACAACCAGGAAAAATATTTTTAACGGTGAAAGGAATTCTGTTAGTTTGTAATTATTTGATACAATATATAGTATGGCTAAAAGTATTATGATGCCGATTGGCGTTATTATACTTTGCCTACTGTTTGATGCAATATTTATAAAAAATATAAGAGTAGTATAAAACCATATATATTTTTTGTTGCTATATTTTATATTAATTAACTTAGGAAATATTAATATTAATGGTGCATACATTAAATAATTTAAGCCAGATAAAAACTTTCCTCCAACGTCTCCATATTCTACATCTCCTGCACCAAAATTATATAAACGAATTGCTAGTCCAATTAAACCTAAACTCCAAATGATTGCTGGGGATATTTCAAAAAACTTTATTTGATATAAACTATTTGTGATTAAATTATTTTTAGTAGTCTTTTTACAGGCTAGATAAAAAGCTAATGATGAAATTGAAAACAAAATAATCTCATACATAAAGGTATCATAAGGTCGTTCAAAACCATAAGTGATGGGTTTTCCTTCAGCCAAAGTAGCAATAAGTGGTAAGAAACGATACATGAACATTGACAGGTACATGCAGAAGGCAAAGGGGTTATATCTTATGTATTTTTCCTTTAAGAAATAAGAAAATATAGAATAACTTATTAGGGTCATTAAGCATCCATAAAAATTTGCGAGAGTAGGAAAGAAAATAAATTCGCAAATTATGGCTAATATAACTAATATGCTTAAACCTTTTTTGGCTTGTCTTAAAATATGAATTGGTTCTCTATTCATTTATAGAAACGATATCAAGCATTTTTTTTATTGTTCTTTCATTTGAGTAACCTGATGATATACATCTTTCTAAGCCTGCCTTGGCTATACTCGTACGTTCATTTTTATTGGCTAAATAATACTTGCAAAGTTTAAGTAATTCTTCATTTGAGGAAAAATAAGCAGCTTCTTTACCCTCTTCAAACAGCTCTTGATGCTCCTGTGTACGTTCTGCCATCATAAAACCACCACAAGCCGGTATTTCCATTGTGCGTGTTGTTTGTTGGTCAAAATTCATTTTACGTAAAAAACATAAAGAAATTTTAAAAGCACTTAATGCTTTTGAATATTCTTCAGAAAAGACACCAGGTTGTATTGTTAAATTAGGAGAAATGGTTTTGAAATCGTTCCACTTTCCATCTCCTAAAACTTTTACATTTATTCCATTTTTTGCTAAATATAATATGCTCTCAAAGCGCTCTTTTTCCCAAGCTCCTATAAAACCAACATCACCACCTAATTGTTCTATATCTGTATTAGATAATTCTCTTGGGTAATGAAAAGAAGCTTCATACATGTTATGTATGAACTTTATATTTTTAGCTCCTAAATTTTTCATATCCTCTAGTATATAAGATTTATTGGTGAATATATAATCGTATAAGGACAAACTATTTAAATAGTTTTGACTTTGATTATGTCGTAAAGCCATATTATCTGGAGAATAACTTACAATTATCGTCTTTGGTGAATTTTGTTTTACAAATAATAGGGTTTTTTTATTTATAGTTACCCCTTTATCTATCCAAAGTATATCATATTTTAGTTTTGTTACGGATTTAATAATTTGCTGATTTGCATCAGATTCATCAGGTAAGGGAATAGGTAATCCTTTTTGAAATAAATGATAGGCCAGTTTATATTTAAAGGACGTTTTACTTTTTCCGAGATCAATTTTTGTAATCTCATTAGCATTTTGTTCTAATGCCCAGTGTCTATGTAACGAAGTGTTACTTACTTTTTGAAACCAACCTACTGATAAAATTTTCATTATATACTAGTATTATTCTTGAAGAAATGATTTTTCTATGTTTTTTTTAAGCTCTAAAGGCATAGTTTGATCCTCTTTTTCAAAATGTTCTACTAACTTTTCTTCAATATCAAGTGGGTAGATTCTTCTAATGTTTTTTGTAATTTGTTTAGCAGGTTGTCCACCAAGCACCACATATTCATCTTCTAACCTAGTGTAATTTTTATTAAGAACAGATGAGCTAGTTACTATTGTATATGGATTTGTTGTTGCTCCTTTTGAAATCGTCGTTCTATTGCCAATCCAATTGTAAGGAGCAATAGTAATAGCTTTTTCTCTTGGTTTTACCTCTTGTTTATCTAAGTTATAGATGTAATGAAAATCGGAATCAATTACTTGCGATTCGAAAGCAATTCTCGAACCTTCTCCAATAGTTATTTGGTAGATACATACTAATTTAACGGTAGAGCCAAAGAAAGTATCTTGTCCGATAGTCAACTTAGCGCCTTTTCCTGTTCGTACTAAAAAATTACTACTGAATTCAGAAGGCCCCTTAAATATTAATTTAGATTCTTCTCTGAGTACAAATAAAGAGGCTCCTTTTTCAGTTGATAAAAATTCTTTATTCATTCCCATTTTCACCATTCCTTTTCGGATGGTGCAGTCTTGGAATTCAACTTTGCCTTTTAGAGTGTATAGGTCTACCTTACCATATAATAATACAGGTAGCTTTAAAGCTGTCTTAAATGGCATCGTTCTAAAATTAAAAATTACTGTTTTAATAATATTTAACTTTGAAAACTGCCATTTAAATAAGATTCTATCAAATAAATTAATAATTGAACTCATATATTTTTTTAAGGAATTATTGAATCAATAAAATTTTTGAAATTATTCCCGTAAGTATCCCAACCACCTATTGTTCTAACTTTTATCAATGCATTTTCACTCATTATTTCACGTAAATTAGGGGTGTCTACGAGTTTTTGAAAACAATCTAGTATTGATTTAGGGTTTCTTATAGGCACAATAAAGCCTTCTTTTTCGTTCTCTATGAGATCAAATGCTCCTGTGTTTTTAGAAGCAATTACGGGACATCCACAGGCTAAAGCCTCGGCCATTACCATACCAAAACCATCTTCTATGGAGGGAAATATGAAAACACTAGAGTAACTATAGTAATTTAACAAGTCAGCGTTTGGAACATTGCCTTTAAAAGTAATATTGTTAAGGTTTGCTTTTTCTATTAAAGTTTTAATCTCTTGACTAACATGTCCAATAACGATAAATTCTTTATTTGGATGCTTCAATAATCTAAAAGCTTCTAATGCATACATGAAACCTTTTCGGAGACTAACTTGGCCTACCCAAAGTACTGAAAATTTATCTTTACTAGGTTCTCCTGTTTTTTTGAAACGATCTAAGCGAGCACCATAAGGTATTTTAATGAGCTTTTTTTCAGGAACTCCCTTTTCAATGAATGAATTTTTGACAAATTCAGAAGCTATTGTTATATAATCAGCTTGTTCGTACTCTAGCTGTTCTTTTTCGATTATGCGTGGATCAGTACCTTTCCATTTTAAACCCCAACGCTCATATTCTTCTGTTAATAAATCGTTTTGAAAAACAACATGAGAGGAACCTCTATCACAAATATATTTTCCTCCTAAAGACTGCATTTTTTTTCCGGAATGTAAACCATTTGAAGACAATGCAATCAAAACACCAGACTTGTCTATTTTTTTTGCAACGAATTTATCTAGCAATTCAACACGTTGCCATATCCATTCTTTGTTCAGTTTCTCTAACTTATCTAAACCAAGTAAACTTCTCTTCATAAATGGCGCTTGTAACCAAGGAAATGTTGAGATTTTATTTGTAGGAATACCTTGCTCATCTTTTAATTTGAACCTAGGATAACCAGTATATATTTTTTCTAAAAGGCCCTGTTTTTCCATTTGACGAGCCAAGTGGAAATGGTGGAATCTAGCGGGTGTTATTTGGGTAACTTTCATGAGGTTTTAAATTTTGTTTTAATATTCTGATATAATTTATGTATATCATTATATGCATTAGAAAAAATGTCAGTTACACTCATTTGTAACATTTTAGCACTTAATGGTAATATGATTAAAGCCATTAAGACATCCAACGATAAAGCACCAAGGGCGACACCTGTTAAACCTAAAAACTTTGATAAAACATATGTTAAGACTACTGATATTATGGCCGAAAAAACACCTGTAAGAGCAAATTTATATGGTTCGTTTTTAGCTCTAAAAACTGGTTCTGATGACCACCAAAAGGCATTGAATAAAATGCTTATCACAAATATATACCACATTAATGGAGGTACAATTAATTCATTTTTAGTCCATATTTCGTAAAACCATAGGCCAAAAAAAGCAAGGAAAATAACACCAAGAAAAGCAATTATAAAGGATGAAACGATAGAAAAGCGATAGATTTTTTGAGCTTTTTCTGTGTTTCCTTGTCCAATTTCATACTGTAATTCTGGAAAAACACTTGAACTTACAATATTTAGCAATTGATTCACAGATCTGCTTAAAGTTCTAACTGTATTGAAAACAGCAACAGCTTCAGGCCCTAGAATGATACGAACAACGAACGTTGTGCCTTGAAAATAAATAGCTTGCCATGCAGGAAATAATAAATAACCTAAACCTTTTTTCGTAATATTCTTTAATATGATTTTATCTTTATTTCCTTTATATTCACTAAATAAGTTTAAAACTTGTTTACCTTTTAACCAGTAAAAAATATTAAAAAGAATAATAACGATTAACTGAGAAAGGGCAAATTCTATAACACCATAACCGAGAAGTAAAACTAATAAACCACCAATAAGGTTAGATGCTGCTTTTACGGTTAATAAATTGATGCTTAATGCAGCCTTTTGGGCAGCTCTGTAATATGATTCAATTAATTGATTGTAAAAGTTTAAAAGGCGAGCTAATATTAAAATTGATACCGCTGTAATGGCATCTTGACTATCAATTAATGATTTTTCGAATACATGAAAATAGTTTAAGATAAAAATAGCTAATACGCTTATACCCATGGCTGCAAGTACCATAAGACTGATGATGTGCATACCTGTTTTGCTTATATCAGCAGCTTTTTGTTTATCCCCTGAGGCATAGCTTAATACAAAACTATTGGCTGCAGCTGTACCAAAACCTAAATCTGAAAAAGCAATGACACTAGGGATAATGGTTAATGTTAACCACTCCCCATAATAGGCAGCACCCCAAGCAGAGATGAAAAAGGGTACTAGGAACAACTGTTCTAGAACCCGAACACCTTTTTGAAGTATAGATGCTAAGCCATTATTGACTAATCTTTTTTTTAAGGACATAGTGCTTTAAAAACCGTTTAAGTATTTATATTGATTAATAATTAATTAGCCTTTTATAGAGCCATACCCGTAAGAAGCAGCTGCTTTTGTATCATTAAATACTACCATTGTATTTTTTAGACGGTCGTTTTCATAAATTGCATTGATAGTTTTTACAGCTTGTTTTTTAGTTTTATCCTTCCGAACTACATAAATGCTGCTATCAATATAATTATTTAGAGCAAAAGCATCAGAGATAAGACCAATAGGGGCTGTATCAATAATAATACGGTCATATTCTTGTTTTAAGGTGTCCATTAATATGCCTATTCTATTACTCACCATTAAACGTCCTACTTGATTCATAGTACTACCTGAACCTACTAAATAAAAATCGTCAATACTTGGGTGTTTTTGAATGATTTGATCAACAGGAAGTCCTTTTTTTACAATAAAATCGGTTATACCAGGTGAGTTAGGAAGATTGAAATTTTCCATTAATTTAGGTTCACGTAAATCGAAAGTTAAAACCACTACTTTTTCACCATTAGAAGCATAGGTTAATGCTAAATTAGAAGCAATAAAGGTTTTACCTTCTCCTTTTTCAGTTGAGGTAACCAATATGGTTTGGTTTTTTTCAGTTTTCTTTAAATAATCTAAATTGAAAAGCAATAATCGGAACAATTCAGACTCAGGAGATGAGCTTCTATCTTCAGTAACAACAATTGTATTGTTTTTACTTTTAGCAATTTCACCTAAAAAAGGTGCTGATAAATTTTGTGTCAATTCTTCTACACTCGTAATTTTATTATTCAGCACATCTTTTACATACAGTAATGAAACCGGAATAAGTAGTCCTAAAAGTAAGCCAGAGAAGTAAAGTAATTTTTTATTAGGGCTGATAGGAAATTTTCCAGCTTTAGGGTAGCTTACAATTCGTGTTGAAGAAACTGGAGCTGCTAGTGACAATACCTCTTCTTCTCTTTTTTGTAATAAATAAAGGTATAAACCTTCTTTTGTGCTTTTATCACGACTAATATCTAATAGTTTCTTTTCCATGCCAGGAACTTTTGCAATTTGATAGTCATACCTGTTTGCATTTGCCATTAAGTTACCACGTGCGATAGAGTATCCACTTTTTACGTTACGAATATTTTGGACTATTGATTGACGAAGAACATTAAGATTTTTATCTAAATTTTCAACCAATGGGTTAGAGCTTGAAGCTGATTGTGATAATCTTTGTTTTTCAGCTAAAGCTTGATTGTATTGAACTATTAAACTGTTTACGGTAGGATCATTAACACTAGTACCACCAATGGCTGATTGGCTATTACCATTTTCAAGAGAAAACTCAACCCCTTCTAACATGTTAATTTGAGTTTGATACTCAGCTACTCTGTTTTTATAATCGTTAGATTGTTGAACATAAGTATTTGCATTGCTAGCAATATCTGTTACTGTATTCTGCGTTTTAAAATCTACCACAGTTTTTTCAACATCTTCTATTTCACCAGATAAAAGCTTTAAACGATCATCAATCATTTTAATCGTATTCTCTGCTAATTCATTTTCGTATTTAATAGTTTTTTCGATATAGGTTTCAACAATTTTTGAAAGAATTTCTTCTCCCTTAACTTTATCATTAGCAATAAAGCTTAAGTTTAGAGAGCTACCTGTTTTATTAGCAGGCATTACACTTAACTTGCCTCTAAAGCTAGAAACAACATCATCTTTATTTCCTATTTTAAAGTACATGTTTTTTGAGTTTTTAAAAACAGGAGCTTGTCCTTTTGTGGCAATTGTAAAGGTACCATAAGGCGCTGTAACAACTTCGCCAAAGGTGTGTGTCGATTTTACTTCCTTTTCTTGAATAAGCGCGGTAAGTTCGTAAGTTGTGTCATTAATAAATTTGATAGTAACTGGTAAATTATAAATAATGTTTTCAGCAGTCTCATCTACAGTAATATTAATAGGCACATTTTCTCCGTACACTTCAACATCACGAATACTGCCATCGATATAAAAGGTGATATTGAAATTGTTTTTAGAAATCACTTCTTCCATAATACCGATAGAAGTTAGAATGCCTATTTCATCTTCTAAACTATGGGTGTTTTTTACCAAGCCCATATTTGTGAAATCGCTTAAGCCACCAAAACCTTGACCTGCCTCTACATTTTTCAATAAAATAGTGCCGCGTACTTCATATTCTTTTTCAGCATAATACCTCATATAAAGAAATATTATAGTTAAACCAATTAGTAAACTTATTGCGAATAGGGGCCAGAATTTTAAATATTTGCCAATGATTGAGCGAATGTCATTTTGCTCGAATGAATTTAATTCTTGATTTACTTCTTTCATTATCTTAAAAGTGAGAATGTTATTTAAATGCTAGTTTGTAACTTTTTGTTGTATGCGTATTTGTTTGAAAGGGTACTGTAAGTAAGTATCAGGGCTCGAATTTAGTTATTTTTCGAATACTCAAAAGCCTTAATTGATTTGTAAACTATTAATAGGCTCTTTCTTCACCACGAATGGCATTGACTACGGTGTAATAAATAATAGAAAAATCTAACTGAATAGACCATTTTTCCATATAAAAAATATCATAACGAACACGGTTTACGATATCAGATTGCTCTAATATTTCACCTCGGTATCCTTTTATTTGTGCAAGGCCAGTAATGCCCGGTTTTAGAAAATGACGAACTAAGTATTTGTCTACCGATTTTTCGTATTGCTCTGTATGCAACCTCATATGTGGTCTAGGTCCAACAACACTCATTTCACCTTTTAGCACATTGAAGAATTGTGGTAACTCATCAATACTTGTTTTTCTTAAAATTCGACCAAGTTTAGTAATACGCATATCGTTTTTTGTAGCCATTTGAGTATCACTGGTTTTACTTTCCGTCATGGATCTGAACTTGTAACAGCCAAAGCTTTTTCGGTTAACACCATGGCGACTTTGTTTAAAGAATAAAGGTCCTTTTGAATCAATTTTCATACAAATCCAAACTAGAGGTATTAACCAAGAAAGAACAAAAAGGATCACCAAACTTGAAAATACAATATCGAAAAGACGTTTAACGACGTTGGCATACTCTAACTCTAAAGGAGAAGCTCTTAAGTTTAAGATCGGAACTTCGCCATATAATTCAATAGACATTGCTCTCGAAAATAATTCTTTATTATCAGGAACAATTTTAATTTTTTTCAGGCTATTATCAGCAATTCGCATTAATTCTTGAATTTCACCTTTTGATAGTCTTGATGCCATACAATACACTTCTTCTACATTGTTCTCGAAAATGTATGCGTATGATTTTTCGATGGATCCTAAATAGGTTGGGCTACTAGAATCAGAATTATCAAAATACCCCATGTATTGGTATCCATAATTTTTAGTGTCAAAAATGCGGCGTAGCTTTTTTAAATTTTTATCACGACCGATAACGACTACTCTTACTTGTTTACTAAGTCCTTTTGTTCGGTATAAATTTCTAGCCCAATAAAATAATAAGCGAAACAAAGTAAGCATTAGGCAAATAAGGCAATATACCGATACAAGATAGGTCGGCCTATATCTGTGTTCTCCTAAAAAGGTGAAAGAGGTAAAGAAAACTAAGCCATAGATGAGAAAGAGCATAAAGAAATTACGAACATTGGTCGTAAAACTTTCTCTGCGTGCCGTAGGGTAAAAATCTATAGCATAAGTGACTATAAGCCACGTAATGTTATAGTATAAAATGCTATACCCTATTCTGTAGGTTTCTGGAATTAATAAATACAGAATTACATTAATAGTAATTATATGAAATATGAACGATAATGGGATAACGAAATATGACTTTTTCATTTTTATCTTTTCTGAAAATAGAAGCTTAATAATAGCAATTCAAATAGCTTTATTTGAATTGTTGTAATCAAATTTTAAAAAACAGGAAATAGGATAGGTTCTGTTTTTTAATACATTAATTATGTTCTCTTTTAAATATTGGTGTGTTGTAAAAGCCCGATTAGGCTTTGTACCATTCGTACATTTTACGAACGCCTTCTTTCAATTCTATTTTGTGTTTCCAACCTAAGCCGTGTAGTTTAGACGGATCGGTTAATTTTTTCATTGTGCCATCAGGTTTACTTGAATTAAAGTATAGTTTACCCTTAAAGCCAACTGTTTTTTTAATTAGTTTAGCTAGCTCTTCAATTGAAATATCGACCCCTGTACCTATATTAATATGTGTATTTCTAATTTCACTAGTTTTAGAGCTATAACAGTCTGTAAAATCACGTTCTTCCATTAAAAATACGGAAGCATCAGCCATATCTTCACTCCATAAAAATTCACGCATCGGTTTCCCTGAACCCCAAATTTCTAAGTGTATCGTATCTCCCTTTTTTTGAATACCATATTTGTCTAAAATAGAATAGATGTCTTCATCCATTGATACGCCATTAAAGCCTTCAATAGGGAGTTTGTTTAAATCTTTTCTGAGGGTATCCCAATCTCGATTTTCTAAAGCCTTACCCAAATGCATTTTACGAATTAAAGCAGGTAATACGTGTGATTTTTCTAAATCAAAATTATCATTAGGCCCGTAGAGGTTGGTGGGCATAACTGAAATAAAATTAGTACCGTATTGCAAGTTGTAACTCTCGCACATTTTAATACCAGCAATTTTAGCAATTGCATATGGTTCATTAGTATACTCTAATGTGTCTGTTAAAAGATAATCCTCTTTCATGGGTTGAGGACAGTTTTTTGGGTAGATACATGTGCTTCCTAAAAACATCATTTTTTTTACACCATGAACATAGCTTTGGTGAATCACATTATTTTGAATCATTAAGTTTGCATGGATGAAATCAGCTCTGTATGTATTATTGGCAACAATACCACCTACTTTAGCTGCTGCTAAAAACACATATTCTGGTTTTTCTTTGGCAAAAAAAGCTGCTACGGCATTGCTATCCGTAAGATCTAATTCTTTATGGGTACGAGTGATAAAATTAGTATACCCTCTAGTATCTAAATTTTTTAAAATGGCACTACCCACTAAACCTCTATGACCAGCTATGTATATTTTCGCGTTTTTTTCCATGTGTACTCGTTAAAAATAGGATTGAATCTTTGTGAATAGGCACCAATACCTAAACTTTAGTAAAGAATATTGGTGCTATATTTTGAATTGAAATTAGATTTACTCGAAGTAATTAAAAGTGTCGTAACCACCTTCCTTTAAATGCTGATCTTTCTGCATCAACTTCACATCATGCTTCATCATATCTTTCACCAAATCTTGCAAGTCATATTCAGGAATCCAACCTAATTTTGTATTTGCTTTTGTAGCATCACCAATTAATAAATCTACTTCCGTTGGTCTAAAATATTTAGGATCTACGGCTAAAATTTCTTTACCTATTTCAATTTGGAACTCTGGGTTAGAACAAGCTTTTACATATCCTTTTTCTTCAACACCTTCGCCTTTGAATTCTAATTCAATACCAACTTCTGCAAATGCCATACGTACAAACTCTCTAACAGGAGTAGTTTTTCCGGTAGCAATAACCCAATCCTCAGCTTCATCAGCTTGTAGAATCATCCACATCATACGAACATAATCTTTCGCGTGACCCCAGTCTCTTTTTGCATCTAAATTTCCTAAGTAGATTTTATCTTGTAACCCAAGAGAAATTCTTGAAGCGGCACGTGTAATTTTTCTAGTAACGAAAGTTTCACCTCTAATTGGTGATTCATGGTTAAATAAAATACCATTACAAGCATACATGCCGTAAGCTTCTCTATAGTTTACGGTAATCCAATAAGCATACATTTTTGCAACTGCATATGGGCTACGTGGGTAGAAAGGTGTTGTTTCTGATTGAGGAACTTCTTGTACTTTACCGTACAACTCAGAGGTAGAAGCTTGGTAGATACGTGTTTTTTTCTCTAAACCTAATAAACGAACAGCATCTAAAATTCGTAATGTACCTAAACCATCTGCATTACCTGTATATTCTGGCACCTCAAAAGACACTTGTACGTGACTCATTGCTGCAAGATTATATATTTCGTCTGGTTGAATTTCTTGAATTAAACGAATTAGGTTAGTACTATCGGTCATGTCTCCGTAGTGTAATATAAAATTACGATTTTCTACATGAGGATCTTGGTATAAATGATCGATTCTATCAGTGTTGAACAAAGAAGCTCTTCTTTTTAAACCATGTACTTGGTATCCTTTTTTTAATAAGAACTCACTCAAGTAAGCGCCATCTTGTCCGGTTACTCCTGTGATAAATGCTACTTTCATATATTGATTGTATTAGAGGTTATTAGATCGAATGACACTAATTAGAGTATAGTGAACATTCGAAGATTAAATTTTATGGAATTATTTTTTAAGTTAGGAGGGTTTTTTTGCTAGAAAATTGAGTCTCTTTTAGCGCTCCGCGCCGTAAACCACATATTCGGGTCACGGGTTAAAATTTATTTTAGAATCATCAAAGTTAGTTGAGTAAATTGATGCTGTTATGTGGTTTTCCACATAAGCCTAAAAATTATTTAGCGGTAAAATTAAACAGGGGATATTGATAGTACAAAGTTTATGTTAGAACTTTGTTAAGATTTGTGAAGTTGATAATTAAAAGAGGGTCTTGATGAGTTTATTCTATTTGGTGGCTTAACAATTTAAGATATGCATATGCACTTTGATTTGGTATTTATTTGATAGCATAGATGTAAGGTTCATTTTGTCGATGAAGTGTGTCCACATAAGCGATATGTAAGAAAAAAGCTATAAATTTTCATGTAAAATATTCAAGAATATAAACTTGATATGCATTGAGTGTTTATTCTATTAAAGAAGAAATTACACGACATCTTTTATTTTTGCATTTATAATTATACTTAGACCTGGTATGGCTAGTCGCAGTCTTTTTTTTCCTATTTCTTGTATGATTGCTTTTTTATCTTTTAAAAGACCATTTTTTATAAGTATTTCGTCACCAGGTAGAAGTTTGTTTAGTGTTATTTCTTCAATAGAGTCATCTTCTAACCATTTTTTAATAATAGTTATTTCTTCATCTCTAACAATTGCGGGCTGGCCTAGCCAAAATAAATACCGAACGACCCCTGGTACAGAAAAAACATTAGAGCGTTCTTTGTCGGTAAGTCTAACAAAAACATAAGATTTGAACAAAGGGCTTTCAATTGTTTTTTTTCGATCACTCCATTGTCTAACTTCTTTAATAAGAGGGCAGTATGCTTCAATTTGCATTTGTTGCAAAATTTCTGCTACTTTTTTTTCTTTTTTAGATTGTACATATACTACATACCAATTCATAGTTTTTTCTCTTATCAAGTTTGAAATATATAGATAACCGCTAGATTCTCAAAATAATAGCGTTGAATTTAAAGAATTAACAAATAAACTACTCCAATCGAATTTTTTTTTGATTTGAAAAATTGTTATTTTCTTTAATATAGGCTAGTTTTAGCGGTCATTATTTTGATTCAATATGACTACAATTACAATTTGTAGGAAATTTCTTAAATTTTATTTATTTTTTGTACGATTGTCCAATTTATTACGTTAACTTTATAGAACCCAAATTACCTACTTATGATTTCTACTTTATTTAAGAGGGAGTGTAAAAGCACTTCTAAGCAAGAATTAATTACAAAAAAATGGAGAACAAATAGCTTAGATCAATTGCTGGCTGAGTTTGGTATTAATTTTTTTAGATCATCTTTAAAGAAAAATACGAAGACCAAAGTTAGAAAAACAGCAAAACCTCTCTCATTAGATTTACAGCAAATAGAAGCAAATCAATTGGAATATTCGAGACTGATGATGGCTAAAATGAAAAAAATTCAACACACAAAAAAGAAAAATAAAATAGTAATTAGTTTGGAGTAATCATGCTTGTTAGGTTCTTGAATTTTTATTTTTTTATAGATAAATGTGAAGAAAAGATAAGTATACTCATGTACTACTAATACTAAATAAAAGTAATTTATCTATTAGCAAAGACAAACGGTATTAAGGCATTAATAAAAGGTCTTGATGGTTCACTTTGATAAAGTGATAAGTAGTTGATTCGAGAATTTCAGAGGTAATTAAAATTAGTTGTAATTTTTACTTCTTGATACATTTTATTTTAAAAAAATATTTTAATAAGTGTTTATTTGAACTACAATAGTTAGTGAGAAAATTAAAAAGGCAAACCCGTAAAGGTTTGCCTTTTTAATTTTGCTTATATTTCTCAATTATTATTTCACAATTACTTTTCTCAGTGTATTTCCGTAAGGAGTTTCTAGTAGCACTGCATAAACTCCAGCAGGCATATTACTAATATCAAAAGGGATATCATATAGCGCTTCCCCTCTTTGGTTTTCACTTGCAATAAGGGAGTTGTTGTTAAGGCTAAATATTTTAATACTGATATTTCCTTTTTCAGTTAGGGTAACTTTTGCATTAAATTTCCCTGTTGTTGGGTTCGGGTAAATTAAAAAGTCTTCTACTAATTTTTTTCCATTTTCGGTATCTTGTTGAGTAACTGTAGGGTCGTTAGCGACTACGATTACTTTTTTAGTTTGTATATCAGTACAAGGTCCCCTTTGTGTAATGATACCTACTTCATATTCTCCAGGGGTATCAAAACGTATTTCAGCCTCATCGGTAGAACTGTTAATTACTGTTGCATTTTCAGGAATAATCCATTCCATACTATCCGGTAATGGGTAGCTAATATCTACTAGAATCAAATTTTCATTCACATACACCTGAGAAGAAGCTGCAAATTCTGCACTAATTTCTTCGCTAGTTACATCTACAAAAATAGCAGCTGTGGTGGTACATCCATTTTCATTTTGGATGGTAAGCGTATAATTTCCTTTTTCGAACAAAACCACATTAGGGGTAGTACTTGTAAATCCATTGTCAGAAGTCCAAGCGTAAGAAGCATTCGGATTTTCTACGGTAGCATCAAGTTCTAGGCTTTGCTCTTTACAAAGCACCCTATCTCCTCCTAAATCAATATTTATTGGTAATGGGTCTTCTATTATATAGGTTCTAGTTAAAGGCGTATCAAAACCAGTTATTGTAACGGTATATTCTCCCGCTGTAAGATTGGTAATACTATTAGAAGTACTTCCAGTATTCCAAGAATAGGTAAAGTTCCCATTTCCTTTATTTACAAGAAGGCTAATACTACCATCATCACCTCCAGTACAAGAAGGCGCAATTATAGTTTCTTCTACAATATCAGGTTGAGTAATGGTATAAACCTCCGTTAGAGAACATCCATTAGTATCTGTGATGTTAATTTGATACTCATCAGCGGTTAAGTTGGTAATCGTAGTTTGGTCACTAATAACCGTATTATCAGACAACCTAGTCCATGTAATGGTATAGTCAGGCGCACCGCCTATAATTTCTAAAGAAATATTTCCATCGGTAGCTTGATACTCTGAAGCATTAGTAACAATAAGGTTTTCAATAGCTAAAGGATTTGCAGGTCCTTGAATAGTTACTTCCAATGTATCAGAACAATCATTAGCATCTACAACTAAAAATGAATACTGCCCAGCAGGCAAGTTATTTAAGTTTTGTGTGCTAAGTTCTTGATTCCAGTATAGTTCGTAAGGCTCAGTGCCGCCGGCAACAGTAATTTCAATAGCGCCAGTTTGTTCACCATTACAAAGCACATCTGTTTTAGTAACTAAGGTAGCCTCTAAAATATCTGGTTCAATAATTTGAATGGTGTTAGAGTTTTTAACTATGCCATTAGCATCAGTAACACGTGCAAAATAGGCGCCAGGTTGTAGATCCGTAATTAGAAAAGAATCTTCATTATCTAAAACAATATCGTTTCCATTAACAGATTGAAACCACTGATAAGTGTAGTTAAGTATACCACCTTCGGCTTTTGCTTCTAAAGCCCCAGAATTATCGCCATTACAGGCAGAAGCACCGACTTGTTCTATTGTTACAACTAACTCTCCAGGTTCTGTAATATTAAAAGATTGTGAAGTGGTACAGAAATTAGTATCGGTAACAGTTACCGTATATATACCTTCTTCTAAATTAGTAATGTCTTTTGTAGTTTCTGTAAACCCATTAGGTCCAGACCAAGAATATGAAAATGGAGGAGCTCCGCCAGTAAAGACAGGAGATATTACGCCATCGGTTTTTCCACTTTCACTTATATTAAATGTAATAGTATTTGGTTCATCCCAGGTTATTACAGGGAAAGTAACCACAGATACACTATTGTTTATAAGCTGACAATTATTACTATCTTCTACAACTGCAGTGTATGTAGCTGCTTGTAAGGTGTCAAAAGTAAAAGGAGCAGGAGCAGTGTTGGTAAAAGCATCTCCGGTGTCGTTATTGGTGATGGTATAGGTGTAATTTTCTCCTGTTATAAGCGTACCGCCAGTAACATTAGAGAAAGTAATAGCACCCGTTTGAAAACCAAGACAAGTTCCATTGGCAGTAATAGTTGCATTTATAACCTCTGGAGCAGGGTCAATAGTAATGATAGCACTTGTTAGCATAGCTGCATCTGTAGCATCATCGATGGTATAGTAATAGTCACCCGCAGATAGATTATCAATAAAATCATCAGTACCAGTTTTAAGAGCATCACCGTTTTGATTGTACCAAACAAATGTAAATTCAGGAGTACCTTCATATTGCGCATCAATTCTACCTGTAGTTTCTCCAAAACATAAGATAGGAGTTACTATAGCAGGAGGATTGTCAACCGCTAAAGGTCCTGGTTCTGTAATTTCGATACTAGGTAGTGTTATAGAACAACCTTGATCATCGGTAACGGTAAGCGTATAAGTACCTGCAAAAAGATTTTCAATATTTTTAGTAGTATTAGAATAAGAAGAACCATCACTAATTAGGGTACCCGACCAAGTATACTCATATGGAGCGGTCCCTCCGATAGGCTCGTTGATAAAAATAGCACCATTACTGCCGGCATTCGCAGTAACATCTTGTCTTAATGAAGCGTCTTCAGTAACGATTAAAGCATCAGGTTGATCAATTAGAACCGTAACAGTTTGTGATTCACATCCGTTTTGATTTCTGATGGTTAGGCTGTAAGACCCAAAGGATAAACCTGTAATGTTAGTTCCGTTAAAGTCTGTCCAATCTGTTGCATTAAAAGAGTATTGATAGCTCGTTCCTCCAGAAAGGTCAAGAGCTATACTACCATCAGCGCCACTATTACAGCTAGCGTTTGTAGGGGTTGGTGTCGTATTGATGGCTACTTGCGTAGGGTTATCAAGAGAAAATGTAACTTCATTATAATTTTCTACTATTCCAAAATCAGCATCTGAAAGTCTGCTAGACCCAACTCTCAATACATAGGTTCCCCCCACATTTAAGTTCGATAAAGATTGTGTGTTAGAGGATGAATTTTGTGGAGCATCAAGAGCAGTAGTGTCCAAAAACCACTGATACTTATAGTTTGTTCCAAAATCAGAAACAGTAGCACTTACTTGACCATTAGCACTATTAAAACAAGTGATTTGCTGTGGAGTATCACCAACTATATTAGGTATAGGTTCTTTAGTAACTATAATAGTATTTGATGTTTTTATACACCCTAAATCATCAGTTACGACAATGTTGTAAGTTCCAATAGTAATATTAGAAAAGTCGATTAACTTTAAAGAGCTAGTAACGGTTTCAATATTTTCAAAGCTATTAGTATTGGTGTTTAATCTATTTAGTTCATAAATGTAATTAGGAGAACCATTCTGTATTTCAATACGAATAGAACCATCAGTATTACTGTCTGTTGTTGGAGGAACAAAAGTAGGAGTGCCTACGATTGATAATTGCGGTGTGCTTGCGGCAATGGTGTATTGTACCTCGGTGCCTTTACAACTATTTACAGTGGATAAAGCTCTAACATTAATTACTTGTGGATTGGCACTAGGAGTAACATATAATTGATTTGTTGTTGGTATCCATGAAGTCCCGTTGTCAGTGCTGTATTGATAAAAATAGCCATTTGTATTATTACCACCAGTAGGAGACATCTCTATTAACGCATCATTGCCACAAGTTGAAGGAGTAAATGAGCTATTAGTAATTACTTGAGAGGGACTTGTTATATTGATGAAGTTAGGGGTAAGTTCACCACTTTTAACAGTAGCAATACCATTATTATATTTTACTTCTTGATAAAGAATATAATAGTCTCCAGCTTCTAAATTTCCATCACCAGAAATAATGTCGCCAAGATTGGAAGTTCCTGAATAAGTGCCATTATTATTGTCGTTTAAACTGCCAAGCCTTACTTCAGCATATGCTTGAGGAGGGTTTTGAGCTTCTGGATCACCAGAAAAAGCATCTTCCACATTTGTGGCTCCTGCAGGTTTTTGATAAATGTAATAACGCATATCGCTATCGCTATCAATATCGCTTTCAAATGTAAGCGTAACTGAGCCATCTTTTTTATCAAAACAGGTTTCATCACTTTTTGTAGTGTTTATTAATGTAGGAGAGCAACCTATTACATCAACAATTATAGGGTTAGATTCAATTTCTTTTGAAGAAGAATTGTATTTATACCTATACATTAATTGCAATGTATTTGAATTTGGGTTTGATAAATAATCTGGCCCAAAGACATTCTCTATGGTGAATTTTAAAGGATAGTAATCGCTATAGTTATTTAGTTCTTCCCATTGATTATTTGAATTTAGAAAAAGCCATGTTAAACCATACACAAACTCTGAAGCTTCAGTATCATTAAATATTAATTCATTCGGACAAATTGGACTTGTATGTGGTGTAGATAACACAGGACTTATTGTGGCATCAATCGAAGTATATATACCTAAACCAGTATTTGTGCTTTGAATATCATAATCATGAAAACTTCCGTGATTGAATACCAAATCAGAATTAAAAGCATTAGCAGAGCCACCAGCACCTTCACAATAAGCCGTATAATCAGCAGTAATTCTATATGGTCTTTCGTTCAATGTTGTTATTTCTGAAACAAAAGTGTATACTTCATTACCATTATTGTATGATAATGGTAAGTTGACAAGGTCAATGCCGTAATTTGTAATAACTCTATTGTTTTCATCTAAAATTGATACATCGATAGTTTCTCCATCTTGAGTTTGGTTAGAACAAGAGGGCGCATATTCAATATTTAAATTAAACTGAAAATAGTATTGGTCTTGTGCTTCCATTTTAAAGCAAACAAATAAGACAATAATTAATAAATATAATTTTTTTCTCATGCTTTAATATTTTAATTAAAATGTTTTTGCATTCAATCAATACGAATTGAAACCTATAGTTTTTCTAATTTCTCAATTATCATTTCACAATTACTTTTCTCAGTGTATTTCCGTAAGGAGTTTCTAGTAGCACTGCATAAACTCCAGCAGGCATATTACTAATATCAAAAGGGATATCATATAGCGCTTCTCCTCTTTGGTTTTCACTTGCAATAAGGGAGTTGTTGTTAAGGCTAAATATTTTAATACTGATATTCCCTTTTTCAGTTAGGGTAACTTTTGCATTAAACTTTCCTGTTGTTGGGTTCGGGTAAATTAAAAAGTCTTCTACTAGTTTTTTTCCATTTTCGGTATCTTGTTGAGTAACTGTAGGGTCGTTAGCGACTACGATTACTTTTTTAGTTTGTATATCGGTACAAGGTCCCCTTTGTGTAATGATACCTACTTCATATTCTCCAGGGGTATCAAAACGTATTTCAGCCTCATCGGTAGAACTGTTAATTACTGTTGCATTTTCAGGAATAATCCATTCCATACTATCCGGTAATGGGTAGCTAATATCTACTAGAATCAAATTTTCATTCACATACACCTGAGAAGAAGCTGCAAATTCTGCACTAATTTCTTCGCTAGTTACATCTACAAAAATAGCAGCTGTGGTGATACATCCATTTTCATTTTGGATGGTAAGCGTATAATTTCCTTTTTCGAACAAAACCACATTAGGGGTAGTACTTGTAAATCCATTGTCAGAAGTCCAAGCGTAAGAAGCATTCGGATTTTCTACGGTAGCATCAAGTTCTAGGCTTTGCTCTTTACAAAGCACCCTATCTCCTCCTAAATCAATATTTATTGGTAATGGGTCTTCTATTATATAGGTTCTAGTTAAAGGCGTATCAAAACCAGTTATTGTAACGGTATATTCTCCCGCTGTAAGATTGGTAATACTATTAGAAGTACTTCCAGTACTCCAAGAATAGGTAAAGTTCCCATTTCCTTTATTTACAAGAAGGCTAATACTACCATCATCACCTCCAGTACAAGAAGGCGCAATTATAGTTTCTTCTACAATATCAGGTTGAGTAATGGTATAAACCTCCGTTAGAGAACATCCATTAGTATCTGTGATGTTAATTTGATATTCATCAGCGGTTAAGTTGGTAATCGTAGTTTGGTCACTAATAACCGTATTATCAGACAACCTAGTCCATGTAATGGTATAGTCAGGCGCACCGCCTATAATTTCTAAAGAAATATTTCCATCGGTAGCTTGATACTCTGAAGCATTAGTAACAATAAGGTTTTCAATAGCTAAAGGATTTGCAGGTCCTTGAATAGTTACTTCCAATGTATCAGAACAATCATTAGCATCTACAACTAAAAATGAATACTGCCCAGCAGGCAAGTTATTTAAGTTTTGTGTGCTAAGTTCTTGATTCCAGTATAGTTCGTAAGGCTCAGTGCCGCCGGCAACAGTAATTTCAATAGCGCCAGTTTGTTCACCATTACAAAGCACATCTGTTTTAGTAACTAAGGTAGCCTCTAAAATATCTGGTTCAATAATTTGAATGGTGTTAGAGTTTTTAACTATGCCATTAGTATCAGTAACACGTGCAAAATAGGCGCCAGGTTGTAGATCCGTAATTAGAAAAGAATCTTCATTATCTAAAACAATATCGTTTCCATTAACAGATTGAAACCACTGATAAGTGTAGTTAAGTATACCACCTTCGGCTTTTGCTTCTAAAGCCCCAGAATTATCGCCATTACAGGCAGAAGCACCGACTTGTTCTATTGTTACAACTAACTCTCCAGGTTCTGTAATATTAAAAGATTGTGAAGTGGTACAGAAATTAGTATCGGTAACAGTTACCGTATATATACCTTCTTCTAAATTAGTAATGTCTTTTGTAGTTTCTGTAAACCCATTAGGTCCAGACCAAGAATATGAAAATGGAGGAGCTCCGCCAGTAAAGACAGGAGATATTACGCCATCGGTTTTTCCACTTTCACTTATATTAAATGTAATAGTATTTGGTTCATCCCAGGTTATTACAGGGAAAGTAACCACAGATACACTATTGTTTATAAGCTGACAATTATTACTATCTTCTACAACTGCAGTGTATGTAGCTGCTTGTAAGGTGTCAAAAGTAAAAGGAGCAGGAGCAGTGTTGGTAAAAGCATCTCCGGTGTCGTTATTGGTGATGGTATAGGTGTAATTTTCTCCTGTTATAAGCGTACCGCCAGTAACATTAGAGAAAGTAATAGCACCCGTTTGAAAACCAAGACAAGTTCCATTGGCAGTAATAGTTGCATTTATAACCTCTGGAGCAGGGTCAATAGTAATGATAGCACTTGTTAGCATAGCTGCATCTGTAGCATCATCGATGGTATAGTAATAGTCACCCGCAGATAGATTATCAATAAAATCATCAGTACCAGTTTTAAGAGCATCACCGTTTTGATTGTACCAAACAAATGTAAATTCAGGAGTACCTTCATATTGCGCATCAATTCTACCTGTAGTTTCTCCAAAACATAAGATAGGAGTTACTATAGCAGGAGGATTGTCAACCGCTAAAGGTCCTGGTTCTGTAATTTCGATACTAGGTAGTGTTATAGAACAACCTTGATCATCGGTAACGGTAAGCGTATAAGTACCTGCAAAAAGATTTTCAATATTTTTAGTAGTATTAGAATAAGAAGAACCATCACTAATTAGGGTACCCGACCAAGTATACTCATATGGAGCGGTCCCTCCGATAGGCTCGTTGATAAAAATAGCACCATTACTGCCGGCATTCGCAGTAACATCTTGTCTTAATGAAGCGTCTTCAGTAACGATTAAAGCATCAGGTTGATCAATTAGAACCGTAACAGTTTGTGATTCACATCCGTTTTGATTTCTGATGGTTAGGCTGTAAGACCCAAAGGATAAACCTGTAATGTTAGTTCCGTTAAAGTCTGTCCAATCTGTTGCATTAAAAGAGTATTGATAGCTCGTTCCTCCAGAAAGGTCAAGAGCTATACTACCATCAGCGCCACTATTACAGCTAGCGTTTGTAGGGGTTGGTGTCGTATTGATGGCTACTTGCGTAGGGTTATCAAGAGAAAATGTAACTTCATTATAATTTTCTGCTATTCCAAAATCAGCATCTGAAAGTCTGCTAGACCCAACTCTCAATACATAGGTTCCCCCCACATTTAAGTTCGATAAAGATTGTGTGTTAGAGGATGAATTTTGTGGAGCATCAAGAGCAGTAGTGTCCAAAAACCACTGATACTTATAGTTTGTTCCAAAATCAGAAACAGTAGCACTTACTTGACCATTAGCACTATTAAAACAAGTGATTTGCTGTGGAGTATCACCAACTATATTAGGTATAGGTTCTTTAGTAACTATAATAGTATTCGATGTTTTTATACACCCTAAATCATCAGTTACGACAATGTTGTAAGTTCCAATAGTAATATTAGAAAAGTCGATTAACTTTAAAGAGCTAGTAACGGTTTCAATATTTTCAAAGCTATTAGTATTGGTGTTTAATCTATTTAGTTCATAAATGTAATTAGGAGAACCATTCTGTATTTCAATACGAATAGAACCATCAGTATTACTGTCTGTTGTTGGAGGAACAAAAGTAGGAGTGCCTACGATTGATAATTGCGGTGTGCTTGCGGCAATGGTGTATTGTACCTCGGTGCCTTTACAACTGCCTACAACTGAAGTAGCTCTAGTGTATACTGTTTGTTGTGTGGTAGTTGGAGGTATCAATAAAGGGTTAGATGCTGGTTGCCAATCGGTATTATTGTTAATACTATATTGGTAGGTGTAGCCATTACTTGAGTTGCCACCAGAAGCAGAAAGCGATATACTAGCATCATTACCACAACTAGAAGGGGTAAGAGTACCAGAAGTAACCACTTGAGTTGGACTCCCTATCGTAAATTCAGATGAAATTTCTCCACTTTTTACTGTAGCTGTTACATTGTTATATTTTACTTCTTGATATACGATAAAATAAGTACCCCCATCAAGGTTATTTATAGTTCCTTGAAAAGAGTTATTTAAAACGATAAAAGGATCTGCTACGGTTTGCTTTGTTTGTCCAGGGAATGTTGGGTTTTCACTTTGTAAGTTTGTGTCATTCAAAGTAGGGTCACTTGGGTTTTGAGGAGGTGTACCTTCATAAAGAAAGTATCGCATTTCATAACCGTTATTAGTATCCACATTACCATCAAAAGTTAATGTAGCACTACCATCGTTAGAATCAGAACAGGTTTCATCACTTTTTGTAGTGTTCGTTAATGTAGGGGAGCAAGGCTTAAATGTATATGAAATAGGTTTTAGCCATCCAGACCCTCTACTCTGACCATTCTCTGAACTGGGATTAAAATCTTTATTGAACCCGGTCCTGAATTGTACACGATTTAGATTGTTATAATCATTTTGATTGGTTATGAAATCTTCTAAAGTTAAACTACTAATAATTCTTCTATTTTGATAAGATTGTGGTAAGTCAATCCAAGGCCCGACGCCTGTTGTTTTTACTAATTGATATTGCCAATTCCAGCCCATAGATAGATAGATGTTATCCGTTTCACATATATATGAGTCTTCGATACTTGGCGTAGGTAGGTGTAAAGTATAAATAACGGACGTAGAGGAGCAACCATTGTAAGGTATCGGAGAAGCATATTTGAAATTTTCTAAAGGAAAATTAACAAAGTCGTATTTTTCACAATTAAAAGTATTTACGTCATAACTATTGAAAAGTAAACTGGTTTGAGTAAATCCATTTGGAATTTTAACAAAGTCATAAAATGATAAACCACGATCATTTGTAGAATAATCGTTTACAGTCTTTGAAAAATTATTATCAGTATATAAATTAATTTCGGTAACTGAATTATTGCCACTGTAGTATATAGAGGTTTCAACAAAAAGACCGTACTCTTCAACTTGACCAATTAAATTGTTGCCGAAGAAAATCATTATTAAAAATAAATATATGCCTTTTCTCATACCTTAATACTTTAAATTGATCACTTTAATTAAAGTAGTTTTTCCACCAGCTAGTATGGGTTGTAAACCATACCAATATGTGGTATTAATTTCTAAAGCCACATCATTATAACCTTTAGCATCACCATTAACCGTTTTATATAACTTCAAATCATTTTCTTTAATACCACGGTATAATCTATACTCTACGACATCCGAAGATTTTATTTTCCAAGAAAGATTTATGAAGCGCAATTCTCTGTCTACAATTCCAGAAAATTTTATGGCATCTTCGGTAATTTCTTTTCCATTCCAAACAATTGGTAAAACAGCTGTAGGTTCGCTTTCTAGACCAACCTTATCTTTAGCAATCATTGTGTAAGAATATGAGCCAGCAGACGGTATTGAAGCATCATTATAAATACTATCTGTAATATTAGTATTCTCAGCTATTTGCTCCCATAAATTTGCTGGGTTCGAATTATCTTTTCTAAAAATTACATGTGATGCTATGTCAGAACTACTACTAGGAATCCAATTAAGTTCAACTCCTTCATTAGTTACAATATACTTTGTAAGTACAGGTGCAGAAGGAGGGGTTATATCTGGTTTATCTACTACTAGTATTTCAGAAAAACTAGAACGATTATAACGGTAATCTTCAGCTTTTAGTTTAAAATACAATTTTTTGTTCAAATTTTTAATAGGAATAGTATCTGTAAATAGCTCTCCTATATGGGTAGTTTCTGTTATTTCAGTAAATTCGACATCAGGATTATTAGACTTAAATATTCGATAGCCTTTTAAATCTTCTTCTGAGTTTTTATTCCAGTTTAATTTAATAATACCAGTAGTATCCATTACAGCGGTTATACCTGTAGGAGGTGTTGGTGGTATAGAATCTACAGGCTGAACCATAGCAGTATAAGATTCACTTTCTACACCATTTTTACCAAGGGCTACTACGGTAAAATAATTTATCCTTTTTAGACCATTAATTGTTGTTTTACGGTCTGTAGGTGTTAAATTGTTTTTTACAGTTTCAAAGACACCTTTATCGCTATTAGATCTCCTTACCTCAAAACCTGTTATTAAATCATTTCCTTTTTCATCAAACTCCCAATACAAAATAGCAGTGCTATCGGTTGGAATTTCTTTTCTTGAAATACGCGGATAAAAACCTAAACTTTCCATTCCTTTTCCTGAAACAGTTTCTGAAACAGGCCCAGTTTCTCCAAAGGCAGTCTTACCTTTAATTCGGTAATAAAAAGTAGTATTGTTAGGTATGGAATCAGTATAAGAAAGTGAACTGCTGTTTCCATCTTTAGCTTCTTGTGTATTAAAAATGGGAGCACCATTCAATACTTCAAAAATCTCATTGTTTTCAGAACGTTCTATGCTGTAGCTGGTGTATAATTGCTGTAGTAAATGAAAATTCCAACGTAGAATAACACGCCTGTCTTCATAAGTTCCAATAAATCCGATAGGTTTTGGTAGCTCTTCAAAACTATCAAGGCTTGTATATATTGATCCGTTATTAATTTTAATAGTATCTTCTAATGGCACAGCAACACTAATAGTATACAAATAATTTTCACCTAAAACGGCAGAAGTATCTTCAAAAGCCCAACCAGCTAGTTTTGCAGCTTCATAATTTTGTTCTGCAGCTAACAAAGAAAAAGTAAAGCGTTGATCCAACTCATCACTAACAGCATAAATAGCACCTAAATCATTGTCAGGAGTAGTGGTTGTAAAACTATCGCCATATAATGCTTGAGCAATTACTGCAGCATTTTGGTCGTTAGTAGCTATAGCTTCCCATTCAGCTAGCGGCTTTGGCTTTAAAGGAGTAGAAAGTAATTGTTTTTTCTCAATAGGAAGTACTGCTTCTCCATTTCTAGAGATCGTACTTCTTTCGATTAAAAAACCGTACTCATTTGCTTTTTTCCAGGCAGATGGTTCGTCAACAGCCCATCGCAATAAAACTTTATTTTGTAATGTTCGAGATATTACTTGAACACTAGGGGTGTCTTGTGCTTTAACAAAAGAGGTTAATAATACGAATATGATTAAAAGATGCTTCACTTTTTTTATTTTTATTTTTTGACTTCAAAAACTTTAGTCAACAATTCAATTAGTTACGGTTAAAACTCTGTGTTTATTTCATTAAAAATTAAAGCACAGATTTAGTAATCAAAAGAGTGTTAATCATTTTTATATTTTATTTGATACCCTTTTTGATACATATTACCTGGTGTTCTATATATCAATTGAGCTTTAAAAGTACCCAAAGGTAAAGGTGGAAATGAACTATTAATTAGGTATTTGTATGTATCATACATACTTTGGTTACCTCCGTTAATAGTATATTTATTAGCAATTTTATTTCTTAAATAAACCATATCTAATTTATATTGATACGGCAAATTATATATAAATGGAATTCTGTTTTTTACCCAAGCAGAACTAGAATTTTGATCAATATTTGCTAAATACTCATCACCAATATAAAATGATCGAATAGGTGGTATACCTAAAATATCTTCGTCTCTATCTACCCTTATACTATTATCTAAAGGATAATCTTCATAAAGCAAACCATAAATTTGCTGTTTATAATACTGGTCATCTAAAATAGCTTGAGCGTAAATTAAAGGTTCTCCACCTGTATAATTATTGCCTAATATTTCCATTTTACTTAAATACTCATAATCGGCAACCTTAATAGATAGTGAATGTACATCTGCGTAAATAAAATTTGTAAGATTATCAACTACATTTAAATCGTTCACTTTATCTTTAAAAGAGGCATGAGTACTTGTTTTAAAGCTGTAATCAAGTATCGATTTTGGTGACCCATTTGAAATGGTAACATTTGCTGCTTTTTTACTTGAAATTACCGCACTACTAGATGTGTTTATGGTTTCTTTACCTTGACTATTGCTGGTAACATCATACCAATTTGTTTCTCCAGCATCTTCATTATCACTAAAAGCATCTGTTTCTACAATTATTATTTCCGTTTGAATATCTGCTCCTGGAGGAAAAGCGATTAAATTAAGAGCGTACGGATTATTCAAATTCATATCTGGTATGTCATAAAAAACAGTTGCTTTCCCACGATCATAATTTAAGTCGGTACGTATACCTTGTCCCGTATTTTTAGCAACAAACTCAGCTCGCATTTCATAACCACTATCAAAAAGATAATTTTGCGCAGTTATCATCTTAACATACCCTTTATTGTATTCTTCAGGATAAAAACTTTCTTGATCTAATACAGGATACATGTATGCAATATTTTCTAAAGGAATATGATCAGGTGCTTTATCTGTCATAAATGTAGATTCTAACCTTTCTACAGCTGGTTTTCCATTTTGGATTACAGTTTGGTATGAGCCTCCAATTTTTTCGTCAAAACTAACCTCAACAACAACTGTTACTTCTTTTTCTGATGGAAGTGTTTCAACAGGTTTGAAAGTAACAGCATCATTTGTGTCATTCCATTCTAACTCACCTTCTAATTGTTTTCCTTCAGAGGTTACTGTTAAATTTTTTAATCTAAGTTTAAAAGTTTTACGACCACTATCTAATTCTACTGAAAAATCCTTGTCTGCAGCATAATTAAAAATTGCTTGTGGAGCTGCAAAAACAGAAACGTCATTACCACCATCACGAGGTGTTATATCTGATATCATTGGTACACCGACAGCAGTATTAATATTTTCTAATACGCATTCTTCACCAATTTCAACTTTCATTCTCATGTTACCTTTTACTAAGCCACCTAATATGCTATAATACATGCCAACATGTCCTTGAATATATACAGGATTAGGAAATTGACCTCGTAGTAATGCTGCTACACCAGCTTCAGCAATTACAAACTTGCCTTTTATGAAAAACAAATCAACTTTAACGCCAAATTCACCATAGATATAAGCATAAACCTGCCCCATAGAATACCAGCCGTCATTACCAATTGGTCCGGGTCTTCCAACACATTTAGCATTAGGGTAGTACGCATGCATAACATCAAAACCAGCACCAACTTCAACAAATGCATAGAATAATTTCCAGTCAAAATTGTATCCGTAACCAAAGTTCAGGCCAAAAGCAAAACCTTTTCCAGCTTCTAATTGATTTTCTTGTCTATTTCCAGTAAATATATCATCACCTAATATTTTTGTAACCATAGGGTGTGGTGAAAGTTCAGAAGGAGAAGGCAAAACAGTTCCAGTCATAAAATAACCACCAACTCTTACCTGAGCCCCTGCATTAAAAAGTAATTCTATTCTACGTTTTGGAGTACCTAAATATAAATACCAATCTTGCGGACCTGTATGTATTTTTGCATAACCAGCAAGGTTATCTGTTCCGCCACCTTTTATACCTTCTAAATCAACATATAATTCGAACTCTCCATCAAAAGTGCCATTTACAAAATCTTTTTCAATACCAACATACACTCCAATACCTCCTGTTGATGCAACATCACGTACAGGTATAGCTTCTTGTGATAAGCCTAAGAAATTACCATACTTAGCATATTCTTTAGCCTTATCTTTATTTTTTTCAATAAAATCGTTGACTTTTGTAAACGTTTTACCGATTTCTGCGTTTGCATTTTCGGTTTTAAAACCTTTATCGTCACCCATAAAAGCACCTTCACCCATAAAACCAATTCGGTTTAATCCGCCGTGAGTATTAAACTCCATTTCTAAGTATGCTTTTGCTGCAAAAGTACTTTCATTTTCAGTGGTAATTTTTATACCAGCACGAACACCAAGCCCTGTATCCACATCAGGAACATAAACTGCTGATCCTGGATCAAAACCAGATGAATTACCGCTGGCTTTACGCATTTTGTTAGATACTCCACCAACAAAAGATCGTATTGGTAACTTAGTATCTCCAGTGCCCGTAGTCTCTTCTGTCCAAATGTCAACAAACCAATATCTGAAATCTGTTTTTCCGAACATGGCTCTACCTGAAGCACTAAATTTTAATTCTTCAAAAGTGGCCGTTAGGTTTCCAGAAAAACCATCACCATAGGTTGGGTCATCTTCCATAATTTCTAAACCACCTTCGATAGCAAAACCACTTTTTGAATATTTTATTTGAATTCCATCAACCTTTACTCTGCTAAATTTCCATTCTTGAATTTTAGCGCCATCTTCTAGCTTTCCTAAAATATTCATGCTTGTAGTAGCATGTGAGCCATCTTCATCTAAGTTAATCGCTAGGTCAAAAGAAAGGCCAATTTCTTGATCAGGAGTTACCAATTTTAGATCAGAAACAGATGCAGGGAAACCCATTAGCTGCATTTCTCCAGTAAATCCAAATGATGATGCACTAATTGGTTTTTTACCAGGCTCGGTTTCTAATTTTAGTTCTTGAAACTCAATACCTGGGAAAGTAAACCCTTTACTGTCTGCGGCAATTTCTTCTTTTGTTGGCGGCTCTTCACCTTCTTTTTGGTTTATTTTACCAGCAATAGATAATTGCCCCGTTAAGTTAGCATAAGGATAAACATTGCCTTCTTTTACATCAATTCCGATTCGAGAATTTTTTTCAAGTAAAATTTCTCCCATAAATACAGGCGCTTGGTAGTCATTTTTTCTACCAACCTCTAATCCCCAACCAGCCGAAGAAATATACCCTTCATACTCCATTGGTTCCTTTAAAATAGGGACGGAAACATCACCACCCATTGAGCCTCCTGTAACGGAGTTCATTGCTAATGATATACTTATATCTTCAACAGTAAACGCCCATTTTCCAGCAGAACCTTCTCCTATATTTAAAACGTTTTCTCCATAAAATTTACCAGAAACTCCTTGGCTATCTATAATTAAATTTTCGGCACCGAATTTAACTCGACCATCTGATTCTGCAGTGTTTTCGATACCTTTTGGTAGCATAATACTAATTTCTTTAGCATAGAAGCCACGCCACAGTTTTTGATTACTAGAATTGTATAAATTGTTGTAGGTTTCTGGTAACTGAAAGCTATCAGAAGAACGCGAATCACTCAAATCGAGCGTCGCATTTTCTATATGAAAACCCCAACCTTTAAGACCAACAACCTCAAATTTAGGTAACGTAATATCTTTTATCAATAAATCATTCCATCCATTAGCAGCTAAACTGAAAGATGCACCAACGTAGCACTTATTATCAATTAATTTATCTCCATCTTTATTTTCAAAATACTGATTTTCTGAAACAGTCCCACAAGTATATTCCCCTTGGTCGTCAATAGGTAAAAGCACATTTCTAGAAATACGTAAATCTCCTTCTAACCCAATACCTTTAAGTCCTTCACAATCAAACTCAACATATGATTGATCGGTAAAATTACCTGTTTTTAAATCGATACCGCCTTTTAAGGTTAGTAGCCAGTTATCTCCCTGAATCGGTATGGCTTGGTTGCCTAATAATACCAATTTCATATCGCCTAACAAAGCACCATCGTGTGACATTTTTATACCTTCAGCACCAAAGTAAAGCTCACGATCTGCGGCTCCATTTTCACCTTGTTCAGGTAATATTAGTTTTGCCCACGCCTTAAATTCGGCATATTGTGGTGTGAATTTGACTTGAACAATGGCTAATTCTACCGAGTTACCTGAGGTGGAATCTACTTTTTTACGTAAACCAACTGGGAGCTCTAACAACTCTTTACCGGTTAAAATATCAACAAAATTGCCTAGCTTTTTAAGTTCTTCAAAAGCTTTTTTTGCTTGCGCAACAATGGTATCTACTTTTGGGTTGGCCTCAAAATTTGCAGCAATAAACTCGGGTGTAAACTCTGGGCTATTTTTAGCTACACTTATATTAAAATTGTTGTTTTCTACTATTTTTTGGTCTAGAGAAGGGAAAGCACGGAATGTTTTAGTGCTTTCTACACTTCCTAAAGAGTTATCATTAGCCCCCTTTAAATCTGTGCTTAATGTAGTAGATGTAATAGGCAGAGCAGTTTTAGTACGCAAAGCATTTAATTGCTGCAGGTATTTTAACTGGCTAGCATTTGCTTTTTTAATTTTAACCGAATCACCTGGGTCTGTTGTAGCCGAAGTGAGATAGCTGGAATGTAGAGGTGTTTTTGCACTCCCTACAAAACTCCAAATTAGTACTAGTAGTAATAGGTATTTTTTATTCATAATTGTTGGTTATGATTGGTGTTTTTTAATTCTGCTACTTTATGTTTTAATGCCTGTAAAACACTGAACATTTCTTTTTTTACTGTATGATTGTCAAAACGAATAAAGATTACGCCTTTTGTTTCTAAAATGCCTTGACGGCGGCAATCGTAATCATATTTAGTATCGTGGCTGCTGCCGTCTATTTCAATGGCTAATTGTATTTCGTGGCAATAAAAATCTACTATAAATTCATTTATGGGTACTTGCCTATGAAATTCAACGCCCAATGCTTTCCCTTTTATTTTTTGCCAAAGTAAAACCTCCGACAAGGTGCTATTATTACGCAACTGCCTAGCATACTCCTTTAGTTTAGGGTTATAGGGTATTATGTTGTTGCGTTTTTTGTTCATAATTTAGTATCCCCTTTAGGGGATTATGGGGGTGTTATGTTTATTTTTTTGTACTGTTTTTCAAATTACTAGCATTGTTCAACCTTTTTACATCCCCCGCCCTGCGGGCACCCCCTTGTAAGGGGGAACTTATACGTTAACAATTGTCCCCTTGAGGGGACTGCCGATAGGCAGGGGTGTTTTACGCATGGTTATTATTTACTTTTTTCATATTATACTTAAATTACTACTGCTGTCACGAGCGTGACGCTCACGCTAGCGGGGTTACTTTATATTAATGATTCAACAACTACTTCATAATCTAATTCTGAAAAAATAAAACCTTTTAGTTGCATTTTTTCAATGGCATTTTTTAAATTTTCTGATACTATTTTACTGCCATCTATACCAATAGAAAAATCGTAATTATCTTGTAATACTAATTTTTTCCATTCTATTTTTTTCTTTGTTTTTTTCCAAACATCATAATCATATGCATCATATTCATCTGCATTTTTTAAACCAGTTACTCTTTCACCGTCTAAATAATATTCGCTTTTTTTATAGTTATAATTTTCTAACGGATTAGTAGGAAACTGGAATATCCAATACACTAATTTTTTGTCTTGATATAAAAGCCTAGTTTCATAAAAATGATAAGATGGTGCTATTTTAAAATTCTCTAATAATATTTTAAAATCATTAGAAATGTACCAATAACCGCCCCTTGGATAAACACCTATACCACCATGCACATCTTGTAGTCTCCATTCCCATTCATTTTCAGGCCCATAGCTTTGTAAATGAAAATAATCAAAGATTGGAGTGTTTAAAAGTATTTCTCTTTTACCTATTTTATCAAAATACATTTTGCCGTTAGGGACATACTGACCGTTGGCATGACCTAAGACCTTATCTTGTTCTGGAAATCTTCTTTCCATTTCTAATTTAAAATATTTCATGATTTAAAAATCTATAATATCGTTTACATCTTTATTACCTAATAAAACTTCTTTTTTAAGTGTTTCTTTTGTAGAAGTTATTAAATCTTTTATTTCATCTAAAGCTCTTTGTGGATTATTTGCATTACTAATAATGTCAGTAATTTTATCACTTATAGCGTCATTATATTGTTTGTGACTTGTATGTCCATTATTTTCTAATTTTAGACTTTTCTTTTGTATCATTATACCATTATCTATACTGTTAAAATCGAAGTCAAAATCAGGATCAGTTTTTCTTAGCTCAAACAAAAGTTCCTTTAGATCTGGGTTGTTCTTTAAAACATCAGCAGGTATTACATGATGTGCTTCAAAATTTACAAGTTCACCTTTTAAGTCGTACTTTTTGAAGGTATCTTTAAACCAATCTTCAAAACTCATATCTTTTAAAGAAATATCTGTTTTTTTCATGTGTTCAAAAAAGTCTTTTGCTAAATCTTTTGTTTCAGATAAGTCAATTATTTTTTTTCTAATTGTATTTCGAGCTTTATAAATAGCCTCGGCAAATTCATCGGCAGATTTGAAAACCTTGTTTCCAATTTTTAAAATATCATCTATTTTCTCTCCAAGTTTCTCAATTATTTCAGGAAGATCTTTTACAATTGCTGCTCCAGCCATTACGGTTACAACTGCATTACCTGTACCAAAAGTTACTTTATGGTTTCGCCTACCTATATCTGTTTCTTTGTTTAAAGTTTCTTTCCATTCTTCTGTACTATTACCCGTAGTTGCGGCGATAGTTACATCTACCAAAATTGGGAAGAAAGTAGAAGGGTCTTCACCTATTTGTGTTTTAATTTGGTAGAATTGGTTGTACATTTCCTCTCTAGCTTTTTCATTTAAAGCCAAATCTGTTACTTGTACACATAAACTAGTAAGGTCCGTAACCTTTTGAGCTACAACCTCAACACCTCCAGTAACTAAACCAGGAGCATGTATAGTAGCTGTGTTTTCTGTGCTCTCTAAATAGGTTTGTTCTTCAATCTCGGCAGTTTTTAAAAGACTTGTTAAAAGGCCTAATGCCTCTGTTGTAATTTTCCATCCTGCGGAATTTTCATCTATTTGTAGTGTTTTTCCATCTGCAAACACTTGAGTGTTATTGTTTAAAGAAATACCTAACTCCTTAGGTGTAATAGTAACTGTTTTAATTTTGGCTTCTTCAAAAAATAAATTTGCACTATTTTTAATTTTTGAAGCAATTTCTATGAGATTTGCAGTTTTATTTATTTTGGCAATATCAAAATTTAATTTTTTATTTAAACCTAACGCTTGGTATTGTAAAATTCCACTGTTATTATGTGTCAAGCGTATTTTTACCTCAGATGCATCTTCCCATATACCTTCATTAATTTCATTATCAGTGAGCGGAGTATCAATTTTTTCAATTGTACCATTTTTATCTAGCTTGTAAACATTTCCGTTTTTTGCGTACTCAACACTTTGGTTATCTCGCTTACCTTTAACAGCATCTTTTAAGATAGTTTCTATTGCAACAAGATCTATTGGTTCGGAATTATTATCCTTATTTATACAGTTTATTATTACTTGAAATAAAGTGTCAAAATATGGTGTTGAAGAAAGTGTAAAAATATTTTGTGTATTGTAGCTACATAATTCTGAATTCCAATTCGCTAAGTAATCGAAACAATCCAAAGTTTCCTCTTTAGTAACATACAATAGCTTTTTTGAGATCTCATTTGTTTCTGAATTAGAATTATCCAAAATTGCACTACTATTATTATTATTATTATTTGAATTATCCTGATAATAAATTATCATGCATTTTTGGCTTGCTTTTTCAGCAAACTGAAGTCGAAACTCAAATATATTTTTGGTTTTAAAGAAGGTTGAATTATTTTGGTTTCCATCAATTATAGAATTTATTTCTTCTGAAGCTTTAATTATTTCTGAATACTGATAATTACTTTCATTATTGTTTTCATTACACCCAGTTTCACAATGAATAATTGCATAGAAATTATTTCCTAGTTCTTTTAATTTGCTTTTAATATAATCGGCAAAAGGATCTGTTTGATTAATATTTATTTCCCCATCCTCTTCATCTTGAAACACATAAAACTTTAATGCAGGGTTATGCATTTGTGCCCAGTTCATGTGGTTTAAACCTGTAGCACCATCTTTGTAATCCATTAACCACTCGGTACTTCCTTCAACCGTACCGTATTCAGTAAATGGGTGTTGTAATGCAAAAACACCATGGCCTAGTTCGTGCGCAGTAACTGTAGTTACGTCTCCTTTAGCTTCTTCCCCTTTATTTAAACCACCATTAAAAACAAAACCAAATTGGCGTTGTAATGGCATAAAACCAGCTAGCGGTTTGGTGGTTTTAAAATCATCATTAAATACTAATACATAGTATTTGTCTTTATCATAATTAAACTGAGCTTTTATGTGTTTAATGAGTGCTTTTTGTTCGTCATTATACGCTGTTAACCAAGGGTTGTCTGCAATGGCAAGTGTTTCGTCAGCACCTAAAGCATCAGAACCTTTTAATGAGGCTGTTTCAGTTTCAAAATTAAAAGTCGCAACGCCTTTTTTGAAAATTTTAGCTATTTCGGTAGTGTTAGGTAAAGGAGCGTTATCTACAGAAACTAAAACAACATCAATAACTCTATCGGTTAAATGCCAAAGGGTAAATGCACCAGCAGTTAATTGTTTCGTAGTATCTTCTTTTGAAGGTACAACAGCATAAATAGTTTCACTTTCTGTGGTGTAATGGCCAGTAAAATTAAGGTCAATAGTATTGTTGCTTTCATTAATAACTGCAACTGGTATAAGCTCACCAGTTAATGTTTTAAATTTTAAGTCAGCTAGAGTATAATCTGAATTTGAATTGAAGGCTACTTTTGCAGTAACAGTAATTGTTTTCTTATTTTCTACTGCAATATGTGCTAAAGTATAATCGCTACCAGAGGCATCAAGTACTGTAGTGTACTCTTTCTTTAACTTATCATTAGCGCTCGTTGGCATTTGGTCGTACCCGTATATTCCTGTACTTTCAAAAGTTACTTGTATGCCTTGTGCAGTAAGTGATTCTAAATCACCATTTCTAGAAACACCAGTAACATTACCAGTTGTAACAGAGCCGCTTGGATCTATTTGTCCACCAGGTGTGATTGCTCCACCAGCATCAATATGGTATGTTTGTCCTGATTTATCTACAATTACTTTATCATCACCAAGTGGACTTGTTTCTGTAGCACCGTTTGCTGGGTTTGTTATGGTTACAATACCATCTTTTACCGAAATATAATCTGTGTATTTATCTTTAGGTATATCAAAATTTACACGAATTTCATCAAGGTCATTATCACCTTCAAATAATTCGCCAACTGCCTCAGCAGCATTGCTAACAGTTTCTATAGCATCGTCAACGTCTAAAAGGTTTTTTAGCGAAGGGTCATACATCGTAATTACAGTACCTTCGGCCATTTGCTTATCGGTATTAATTAAAATGTTAGTAAACTTTACCCCTACACGAATACTATTTAAATAGGGTATAGTAACATACCCTTTACCTGTAAACCTGCCGTTGCTACCACTAACTTCTAATACATGTATAGGAAAATCGCCAGCAGTAAATTTTTCACCATTTTCAATTGTAGCTAAAGGTTCTGTGTTGCTCAGTGTAAAATTTGGTGTAATACCGCATTCGTAAACACTCTCTTCATTATCGGCGATATGGGTGGTAAATTGCTTGGTAATACTCCAGTCGCTTTCGGTAACACTACATTTTTTTCGAATTTGATATTCGTATGTAGTTCCTGCTTTTAAATCCCAAAGCGATGTAGTGTTAGAAGACGTTTTGTTATAAAACCAGTCATTGTTATTTCCTTTTTTACGGTAGCGAACAGTATATTCTGGTACTTCGTTAGAAAAATCATCCCAAAAAATATTGGTAATAGTACTCCCTTTAACCTCATGGTTAATACTTAATGGCAAATCACAAGCACTTGCGTGGCTAAAAGAGAATATCTCACTATACCCTTGGTTTTTAAATAGGCCAATTTCTTCAATGCCTTGTTTTGCTTTTGCTTGTACACGCCAAGCATAATTTTTACCTGATAATAATAATGGATCACTCGGCCCAAAAACATAGGTTGTAGATGTTGTAGTTGTTTGAAAAATAGGAGGGGAGCTTAAAAAAGCCGCTTGAGGATCTATTTGCGTGTCCCAAATTTCAACCAAACTAAGTTCGTATTCCACATTCGTAACATTAATACTTCGTGGCGTCCATTGAAAAACAATATTTTGTGGGTTAGTTTCTGCTATATTGTCTTTATTTCTTGGTGATATAAGGAAAGGAGGTTCGTTTTTAAAAATAACACTAGTTACACAGCTTTTTCGAGAGAGACGATTACCTGTAGCGACATCGAAAATCTCAAAGCAAAATTGGTAGGTTCCTTCGGGTATAGAGTTGCCATATACATTTGGAGAAATACCTGTGATATTTTCAAATTTGAAGTATGGAGCTAGCTCTACGTTAGTTAAAATTAAAGGTGAGCCACCTTCTAGAAATAAAGGAGAGGCACCTGTAACAAAATCATTGCTTTCAAAGGTTAGACCACTGCCTTGAAAATAAACTTTTAAACGTACTTCTCTACTTTGTATATTTAAATCATTTAAAATTATTTGTACCCGCAACGGACTGTTTACAGTGCTAGCATCAGCATAATTAGATAGGTAAATAGGTGGTGGTGGCGTTGCCTGTGGTATAATCTGAACTGGAAAATTTTGGGCAAAAACACCAGTAATAAAAAAGTAAAAAAGCGAAAAAAGTAGCCCTTGCTTACATCTGAAAATTGTAGCAAATACGCTTTTTGGGTTTGTGTATGTTTTATTTTTTTTCATAGGATTTTTATTCCTCTAATTATCTTTTCACATTACAGAATGCTTGTGGTTTAAAAATATATGCCACCAGCATTCTTGCTATTACCTTTTTAGTTTTTGTTTATATATCGTAATTCAAAACTTTCAGGGTTTACCACTTTTAAAGATTTCTTATAATAGAAATCAATAATTTCATTTTCTAAATAGTCCTTTAATTTGGTAACATCTTTAGTTTCATCAAATATTTTATATGCTTCTAGCGTGTTACTTTCTTTAAACTCTCTTAAATAGCCTAATGGTTCAATTACAAAACTTATATCTGTAAATTCAGCAAATTTAGTTTCCATCCAACGGTGGCCTACTAATTTTTTCAAGCGGGTTTCTTGATCTTTTACAGCAAGTTTATAGTCTTGTGCTAACCCTAAATCTTCCGAAGTATAGTCACTTTCTTTTTTATTATGTAGTGGGTTGTTATCAACCTCAAGTTTAGCAGATACAAATAGGCGTTCAAGAGCGATATCGATTTTACGCATATCAATTTGTATTTTTCTGATGACCGCAAAAAGGGCTTTCTCGTAGGTTTCTTTAAAATCAGCGTAGCTATACAATTCTTTTAAGAAGGTTAAAGCACTTTCTTTGTAGCTTTCTTCTTTTCTTTCTTTTTTAGTAATTGCCAATAGTAATTCTAAATCATCTTTTTTAAATTTAGGAATATTGGCAAATTCAGAGCTATGAAAAACATTTGTTAATTGTTCATTAAGTTCTGCAGCAGTACCACTGTAGGATACATTTTTATATCTAAAACTCCATATATCATTTGTGGCTTTTTGTAATCGATGATCAATGTTTTTTTCTCCTTTATTAAGATGAAATTTAAAGTTGTCAAATGCGTAGCTATACCCAAAAGTTATGGTTAAATCGCGATTTGTATTTAAAACAGAATTACGAAATAGCATTAAAAAATTAAGACTTAAATTGTGTTTTTCGAACCAAACATAATTACTGCCTAATCTAAAATTATAAACATTGTTTTGTTGTTCGCCGTTACTGTATGATGTGTTGTAAGAACTAGAAAAATTAGTTCGTAATTGTTTGTCAAAAAATTGTTTACCTATAGCTAATGTAGGTCCTAGAGTTAAACTTTTGTCTTCACCAGTAGTGTTAAAAGATGTATTTGCAGCTAATGAAATATTCAAATTTTTATCAGGATAGCCTAAAGTATATGCGGCCGTTCCATTATAAAAAGCACTTTCTCCACCATCTATAGTTTCTCCCTCTTGCTCATTGTTTGAGTTTTGATATACTAAATTAAGATTAGTGCTTTGCTGCTTTTGTTCCGTCTGCTTAAGAATATAGTTGATTCCTAAATTTGCATTTTGTGACACTTGGCGGTAGTTTAATGTATCTACATTATCAAGAGCACCTACTTGGTTGATATAATCGAATTGATCACGGATATTGGTATACGATTGAAAGTTTGAATACGACCCATTTAATGTCAATTTTTCTGAAGCTGTTAAACTAGCATTAATAGCACTAACAATACGTTGTTGTTCTGACGTTTTTGCTTTATCTAAATTATCTTGCTGTAAACCCGCATTAACGCTTAAGTTAAGTTTATTATTAAAAATAGTTTGGCTTGCATTTACAGTAATATTTTCTAAATCATTATTAAAATAATAAGCTCCTAGAGTTTTATAATCAGGGTCTATGCGTTCATATCCAACTCCTAAACTTCCGTTACCTGCAGGGTAATTAAAAGAAGCATTTATCGCATTGTAATAATTAGTACTAATGTTTTCTTTCAATAAAAAAGAAAGCAGGCCGCTATTGGGCCTTTCTTCTGTTAATCGAGAATCTTCAGTGACACCAGAAATTGCATATTCTATATGAATATTGGCCTTATCAAAAACTCTAAAATCAGATTCGAAAGATACTACGGCATTATCTTTTGGTGATAAATTTAATTCTGTAGGAAAAGGTTCTGTTATAGATTCGGCATCATCAGAGGCTTTAAATAAAATAACACCCAACTTCATAAAATCAAAATCATAAGCTGTCTTTAGGCCAAACCCCTTTCTTTTATACGATGTAATTCCTCCTTGCGCTATGGAGTCATATTCTGTAGCTTTTAAAAAACGACCATACATTGCGCTCACTTGAAATTTACCTTCCGGATTTAACTCAATGCCACTACCTGTAAATTGATGACCGCTAAGTGTATACGGAGAAAAGGTCATGCTAACATCTCCAATGTGTGCTGTTGCCCATTTATAAGAAGGGTGAAGACTTAATCGATTAAAGCTAAAGGGGCTAGGGAAATCAAAATTTTGATTAGAGTATGTAAAAGAAAGCGGAATATTATATAAGCCCGCAATATTGAAATTTAAATTTCCGGTAAGGTAATACGTAAGGTTTTGACGATCTGCAGTGCCATCATAATAAACCCCATTTGCAGAAATACCACCGTTATATCGTAACCACTTTTCTTTATCAAGTTGATCGAAATTTATACTTTGTGCAAAGCAGTAAGAACAACACAAGAAAAATAGAAGTAAAAATTTAGCCAATAGGAATGCGATTAAAAGTTAAAAATAAGTTAAATATAGTTAGGTGACATAAAATATTCGACGAACGGTTTGAAATAATTTTCTACATAAAAAACGAATTTAATATTTACTTATTATGATTTGTAGTAAATATGTAACGCCATGTGCGAATGTGGCTTAATTATTCGTTAGTCTATTGTGCAAAATACTACCTTTGCTGTATGTCAAGTTTTCCACATAAACTTCATAAAAAATTAGAAGAAAGAGAATCTGAAAACTCTATTCGGTCTTTAAACACGTCTACTAGTTTTGTAGATTTTTATTCGAACGACTATATTGGTTTTTCTAGAAATGCTACTATTTTTAATAATACTTCAAGTTTCTTATCAGATAGAAACATAATTCAAAACGGAGCCACCGGTTCTCGCTTAATTTCTGGTAATTATAAATTATACGATGAGGTAGAATTGCAAATTGCAAAATTTCATAAAGTAGAAGCTGCTTTGTTATTTAACTCAGGTTATGATGCTAATTTGGGTTTTTTTAGCTGCATTCCGCAGCGAGGAGATTTTATATTTTATGATGAATATATACATGCTAGTATTAGAGATGGAATAGCAATAAGTAACGCAAAATCATATAAATTTAGCCATAATAATTTAGAGGATTTAAAAGGAGTAATAGATCGAGTGGTTACTTCAAAAACTGCTGAAGTTTATATAATCACAGAGTCTGTTTTTTCGATGGATGGTGATTCTCCTGATCTAAAATCTTTTGCTCACTATTGTGACTCTAGCGATTTTAATTTTATTATTGATGAAGCCCATGCTATTGGAGTTTTTGGGGAAAACGGAGAAGGATTGGTATCTGAATTAGGAATTCAAAATCAAGTTTTTGCACGAATAATAACGTTTGGTAAGGCAATGGGGTGCCATGGCGCTGCTGTTTTAGGGAGTGAAAAATTAAAGAATTTTTTAATAAACTTTGCACGTAGTTTTATATATACTACAGGTTTACCGCCACATTCTGTAGCAACAATTGGCGTAGCTTATGTTGAATTGCATACAAAACATGAAAATTTAAAACCTGCCAGAGTCGAATTGTTAGATAACATCAAATATTTTAATGAGCAGGTAGAATTCTTAAATTTAAGTTCGTTTTTTATTTCAAGTGCTTCGGCAATACATTGTTGCGTTATTTCAGGTAATAAAGAAGTGAAGCAAATAGCTGAAGATATTCAAGAAAAAGGTTTTAATGTAAAAGCTATTTTATCACCAACGGTATCAATTGGGCAAGAGCGAATTCGATTTTGTTTACATAGTTATAATACAAAAAAAGAAATTTTTGAGGTGTTATCTTATTTAAAAGAAAAACTAAATAGTAATGAGTGATAAGTTTGTTACGATAGCTGTATTCGAGTACGTGTCTGATATGCAAGTGCTTAAAACCAAGCTTGAATCTGAAGAAATTCAAGTTTTTTTGAAAGATGAAAACACATTAAATTCAGATCCGATGATAAGCCATGCAATTGGTGGTGCAAAACTACAAGTATTTAAAGAAGATGAGAAAAGGGCTTTAGAAATTTATGATAGTATACGTAGTTATGCTATTGGAGATGATGGATTGCCTATAACATGCCCAAACTGTAAAGCTCAAAAATCAGAAAGTTATTACGAGAGAAAAAGTATTTTTCACAAGCTATTTCCTTTTTTTGAAAAGAGAAAATATTTATGTTTAAATTGTAAAATGATCACAAAACCTTAAAAATATGAAAAGACTTTTTGTTACAGGAATATCAACAGAAGTAGGTAAAACAATAGCATCAGCAATTTTAACAGAAGCGTTAGAGGCTGATTATTGGAAGCCTATACAAGCTGGAGAATTGGATAACTCTGATAGTCATAAGGTGAAAAGTTTAATATCAAATTCAAAAACTGTAATTCACAAAAACAGTTATGAGTTAAAATATCCAATGAGCCCGCATGCTGCTGCAGCAAAAGAAGGTGTTGAAATTGATAGATTTCATATTGAAGCTCCTGAAACAAATAACCATTTGGTTATAGAAGGTGCGGGAGGTTTATTGGTTCCTTTAAATGAAGAGGATACAATGTTAGATATTATTATGCCCGATTATAAGGTTGTAGTTGTTTCAAGACATTATTTAGGGAGTATTAACCATACATTGTTGACTGTAGAGTGGTTAAAATTAAAAGGTTATGATGTAGTCATTTTATTTAGTGGAGATGAACATCCGTCAACAGAAGAAATTATTAGTAAAAAAACAGGAGTTCCTATACTTGGTAGAATAAATGAAGAGTTAGTTTTTGATAAGGCTACCATCAAAAAATATGCAGACATTTTAAAACCAAGCATCGATTTACTTTAGTCATTTTAAGTTTTAATCTTGTCGTAATTGTTGCATATTAATTAGCATCTTTGCAGTGTATTAACAATGATTTTTTAAAAATACGACAATTGAAAAACATTTCAGAAAGAGATAAAAAACACATTTGGCATCCTTTAACTCAGCATAAATTGCATGATAGCATGTTGGCGATAACAAAAGCTAAAGGTTGTGTTTTAACAGATGAAGAAGGAAAAGAATATATCGATGGTATATCATCTTGGTATACTAGTGTATATGGCCATTGTAATGATTTTATTTTAGGTAGAGTACAAGCTCAAATGCAGCAATTAGATCAAATTGTTTTTAGTGGTTTTACACATGAGCCTGCTGTAAAATTATCAGAAGAATTAATAAAAATATTACCTGAAAATCAAGAAAAAATATTTTTCTCTGATAATGGTTCTACATCTACCGAAATCGGAATTAAAATGGCTTTGCAATACCATTTTAATAGAGGTGAAAAACGTAATGTTTTATTAGCTTTTGAAGATGCTTTTCATGGTGATACGTTTGGAGCAATGTCAGTTTCAGGTCTTTCGGTGTATAATGGTCCTTTTGAAGATTTTTTTATTGAAGTAGAGCGTATAGCTCCTCCGACAAAAGAAAATATATCAAACACCTTAGATCAGCTAGAAGAGCTGTTGAAAAATAATAATGTAGCAGGTTTTATATATGAGCCCTTAATACAAGGAGCTGCAGCAATGCAAATGCATGACGCTGATGGTTTAAATGAAATTCTGAAACTCCTAAAAAAGTACGGAGTAATAACTGTTGCTGACGAGGTGATGACAGGTTTTGGTAAAACAGGAAAATATTTTGCTTCAGATTATATTACTACAAAACCAGATGTTATTTGCATGTCAAAAGCGTTAACTGCAGGTTTGGTGCCTATGGGGGCAACAAGTTGTACGCAAAATGTGTATGATGCTTTTTATAGCGGTGAAATTTCTAAAGGTTTATTTCATGGTCACACCTATACAGGTAATCCATTAGCATGTGCGGCTGCATTAGCAGGTATAGAATTGTTGAAATCGAAAGAAATTCAAGATAATATACAGCGTATTATGGCTTCACATAAAAAGTTTAATGCAGAAATTAAAGAACACCCAAAAGTGCTTCAAACAAGGCAAACGGGTATTATATATGCGTTAGATTTAAATGTTGAAATGGAACGATACGGAAGTTTGAGAGATAAGTTGATGAAGCATTTTATGGATGATGGAGTATTTTTGCGCCCATTAGGAAGCACCATTTATATTTCAGCACCTTATGTAATTACAGAACAACAATTACAGAAAATATATGATAGTATACGTTCTGTTTTGGAATTAATTTAGAAGTAAGATTTTGATTGAAAAAATAGCAATAACTGCAATATCATCTATATCTCCTTTGGGAATTTCTCAAGAAGAGATATGGGAAGCATACCAAAAAGATAAAACTCTTTTGAAAAAGAGAAACATTAATAATGAAGATGTTTGGGTAGGAGCACTTACTAGTGAAGGACAAAAGGAAATAAAAAAATTACAGCAGTCAGATGCTAAATATAAAAGTTTAGATGAGAGTGTCTTGTATGCATTATTTGCTTCTCGAAATGCTGTAAAAAACGCAGGTTGGAAAGCAGGTGATAATTTCGGTATAAATATGGGATCTTCAAGAGGGGCTACTGCTTTGTTTGAAAAATATCATGAAGAATTTATAAAAGATGGAGTGTCTACAACATTAGCTTCGCCAACAACAACGTTAGGTAATATAGCTTCATGGGTAGCGCACGATTTACAAACAAAAGGTCCTGAAGTGTCACACTCAATAACGTGTTCAACAGCATTACACTCTTTATTAAACGGAGTTGCGTGGTTGCGCGGTGGTATGGCAGAAAAGTTTTTAGTGGGTGGTAGTGAGGCACCTTTAACACCGTTTACAATTGCCCAAATAAAAGCATTGAAAATTTATTCAAGAGAAAATACAGAATATCCTTGTCGAGCTTTAGATTTAGATAAAAAATTTAATTCTATGGTTTTAGGTGAAGGTGCATCTGTAGTGTGTTTAGAAAAAGGAGTAACAGAAAATAGCTTAGCAGAAATTGAAGGCATAGGCTATGCTACTGAAATTTTAGAACATAATATCTCTATTTCTGCTGATGCAGTTTGTTTTCAGCGTTCCATGAAAATGGCTTTAGGTACTATAGGCCCTGATGATGTTGATGTAATTGTAATGCATGCCCCTGGCACAAAAAAAGGAGATTCTTCAGAAGTTAACGCAATAGAGAAAATATTTAAAAATAAGAAGCCATTTTGTACTACAAATAAATGGAAGATAGGTCATACTTTTGGTGCATCAGGTATGTTGAGTTTAGAGTTAGGGGTTTTAATGCTACAACACCAAAAAGTAATTAATGTACCTTATATAAAAAACGATAAGCACCCTGATAAAATTTCAAGAGTATTGGTAAATGCAGTTGGATTTGGTGGTAATGCTGTAAGCATATTGCTGAAAAAATAATATAAGAAAGATAATAAAAAGGTAAAAGCTCTTTTGAATTTATTCTCGAAGGAGCTTTTTAATAAACAAGAATTTCTTTATTGGGATTTGAATTACAAAAAGGCTATTTTTGACACTTGATTTAATTGAGCACATGAGCGAGACAAAACACAACTGGACAAAACAAGAAATACTTGATATATACAATAAACCAATGATGGAGTTATTGTATGATGCGGCAACAATACACCGTAAAAATCATGATCCGAACACAGTTCAGGTATCTACACTTTTATCAATAAAAACAGGTGGTTGTCCTGAAGATTGTGGGTATTGTCCTCAAGCCGCTCGTTACCATACCGATGTTAAAGGAAACGATTTAATGACTGTGCCTCATGTAAAAGCTCAAGCACTTAGAGCAAAAGCATCTGGTAGTTCAAGAGTTTGTATGGGTGCTGCTTGGCGTAATGTTAAAGATGGACCAGAGTTTGATCAAGTATTAGAAATGGTACGTACTATAAACAAGCTTGATATGGAGGTTTGTTGTACATTAGGTATGATTACCGAAAACCAAGCAAAACGTTTAGCAGAAGCTGGTTTATATGCATATAATCATAATTTAGATACTTCAGAAGATTATTATAAAGATGTAATTTCAACAAGAGCTTTTGAAGATCGTTTAGATACGATAAGCAATGTTCGTAAAACAAACGTAACTGTTTGTAGTGGTGGAATTATTGGAATGGGAGAAAAATTAGAAGATAGAGCGGGTATGTTAGTTGCTTTAGCTTCTTTAAACCCACAACCAGAGTCAGTGCCTATAAATGCACTAGTTGCTGTAGAAGGTACTCCGATGGAAGATATTGAGCCTATTGCAATTTGGGATATGATTAGGATGGTTGCTACAACGAGAATTGTAATGCCAGACACACAAGTACGACTATCTGCTGGTAGAACTGAAATGAGTAGAGAAGGCCAAGCGATGTGTTTTTTCGCAGGAGCTAATTCTATTTTTGCAGGTGATAAACTTTTAACGACTCCAAACCCTGATGTAAGTCAAGATATGGAGATGTTTGAATTATTAGGTTTAAACCCTCAAAAACCATTCACGAAAGTTTCACAACCAAAAACCGTTGAAGCTCAAGACTCAGAATTTCAGACATTAGGTGAAAAACCTAAATGGTCTAGACCTGGTCATAAAATTGAAAGAAACGAAGCGGCTAAATCAAAGACTCAACTTTAGGTGATAAGGTAAATTCTTTACTTAGTAAGCAGACATTTTTATGATAATTTTAATAAGCTAAGAGTCGAGAGGATTTTTAAATTTAATATTATTTTAAAATTGTTTTATCATTGAATTTACAAGAAATACCTAGAGTAAAAGATATTACTAAAGAAGACTTTATTAATCTATATTTTAAGCCTCAAAAGCCTGTGGTTATTGAGAGATTTATAGAAGATTGGCCTGCATATGAAAAATGGAATCTCGATTATATTAAATCGGTTGCGGGTGAAAAAATAGTCCCCTTGTATGATGATCGACCCGTTAGTCATGAAGATGGCTTTAACGAGGCGCATGCTAAGATGAAAATGTCTGAATATGTCGATTTATTAAAAAAAGGACCTACAAAATTTCGTATTTTCTTGTGGAATATTTTAAAAGAAGTTCCTCAATTGCAAGATGATTTTAATTATCCTGATTTTGGTTTGAAAATGCTAAAGGGCTTACCTATGATGTTTTTTGGAGGGCAAGATTCATATACCTTTATGCATTATGATATTGATTTAGCAAACATATTCCATTTTCATTTTCAAGGGAAAAAAGAAATTATACTTTTTGATCAATCTCAGAACAAACATCTTTACAAGGTACCGTATTCATTGATTACTCATGAGAGTATAGATTTCTCTAACCCTGATTTTAAAAAATGGCCAGCATTAAAAAGTGCATCAGGGCACAAAACTTTTTTAAAACATGGTGAGGTTTTATATATGCCAGAAGGTTATTGGCATTATATGAAATATATAACTCCAGGTTTTTCAATGAGTTTAAGAGCATTGGCACGCAATCCTAAAAATTTAAGTAAAGCAGTTTATAATCTAATATTTATGCGATATTATGATAATATAATGAGGAGGCTTTATGGGCAGAAGTGGATTGATAAGAAAAATAGAAAAGCAATTAACAGAACAAATAGTCTGGCTAAATAGGGCAATTAAACTAGAATGGATATCTTTGCCAGCTTAATAAAAGTATTAATTATATTATTAAAATAGTTATGAAAAAAGTTATAGTTGCCTTAACAATGATTTTAGGTGTGTCTTTTGTAAATGCTCAAGCTTTTGAGGGTAAAGAAGATTCTAAATTTCAGATAGGAGCAAATTTTCAGAAAAATGGAACAGGTATCGTAGTTGTTTATGATTATGGTATGGGAGAGAATTTTTCTTTAGGTCTTTCTTCTTCTTATGTTTTAGGAATAGATAAAGAGTTAGGGGCTGATTTTGGAGATAGAGTAGATTTAAAAGCTCGTTTTAATGCAAACCTTGGTAATGTATTTCAATTAGGGGATAATGTAGATATTTACCCTGGATTGAACTTAGGTCTTAAAAATTTTGGTGGTCATTTAGGTGGGCGTTATTTTTTTACTGATGGTTTTGGTTTGTTTATTGAGGCATCAACACCTTTTGCAAAATATAAAACAGAAAATTTAACACCTGCTGAGAAATTACATAATCAATTTGTATTCAGTTTTGGAGCTACTTTTAACTTGTAGTAGAATGTTATTCGGTTAAATAAAAAAGGCGATTGTTTTACAATCGCCTTTTTTATTTAATTAACTCCGTAATTTTTTCATAAACTAAGTTAGACTCCCATCCACGATATAATAAATAGTCTGCTAGTTTTTTTCTTTTCTTTTGAATGTTAGTTTCTTTGATAGCTTCAGTTCTTTTAACTGCTAGGGCATGCAACGTGTTTAGGTAGTCGTCTGCATCAATTTCTTTAAGAGCAGTGTTTATGTTGTATTTAGAAATTTCGCGTTGTTTTAGCTCATTTATAATGCGCCTTTTTCCCCACTTTTTAATTCTAAATTTACCACGCGCAAAACTTTTTGCAAAACGTTCTTCGTTTAAATAATTTTCTTGAATTAAAGTGTTTAAGATTGTGTCAATGGCAATCGGAATCATTCCCATTTCTTTTAGTTTTTGAGAAACTTCTTTATGGCAACGATCTTGATATGCACAAAAATACTCAATTTTTTTTGTTGCTTCGTTAATGGTGTATGAAGGTTGAGGTTTGTACATGTTGTAAATCCGATACTATTTGTAGTTTAAAATAAAGGTACTAAAACAAGTTTGTGTAAAACAAAAAAAGCGACCTCATTGCTGAGATCGCTTTTGTATTAGTATATGGTTTTTCCGTCTTTATTTTTAAAACGGTATTCGAGATATGTATATGCATCTCTAGGTTGTATTTTAATCCATTTTTTGTGTTCTAAAAACCATTTAGAGCGTAATGATGGAAAACCTTTTGTAATGTAAGCAGCGATAAATGGATGAATGTTTAATGTAATTCCATTATCCTTTGCTGGTCCGTTGAGTAATTTCTCAAGATCGGCATTAATTTTATCTATTAAAACAATTGGAGCTTCTACCTCTTGACCTTTTTGGTTAGGGTCTTCTTCAGTTGTTTTAATATTCATTTCGGGTCTAACCCTTTGTCTTGTAATTTGTATAAGGCCAAACTTACTAGGAGGCAAAATTTTATGTTTTGCTCTGTCGTCTTTCATTTCATCTCTAAGATGATCAAATAGTTTTTTCCTATTCTCGCCTTTGGTCATGTCGATAAAATCTACAACAATAATCCCGCCCATATCACGTAGGCGAAGTTGCCTAGCTATTTCAGAAGCGGCCAATAAGTTTACTTCTAAAGCAGTGTCTTCTTGGTTTTTTGCTTTGTTAGATCTGTTTCCACTGTTAACATCTACAACATGTAACGCTTCAGTATGTTCAATGATTAGGTATGCACCTTTGCTCATTGCAGCGGTACGACCAAAAGAGGTTTTAATTTGACGCTCTATTCCAAATTTTTCAAAAATTGGAACGGTATTGTCACTATACAATTTAACAATCGATTCTTTTTCTGGAGCTATTTCAGCTACGTAATCTTTTACTTGTTCATAAAGCACTTCGTCATCAACATGAATACCTGTAAAGGAATCATTAAAGACATCTCTTAGTATAGATGATGCTCTGTTTAGTTCTACTAGAACTTTTGATGGATGCGGAGCTTTGTATAATTTTTTACACATTACTGACCATTTTGCCAGTAAGTTTTGTAGATCTTTGTCGAGTTCTGCGACTTTTTTGCCTTCTGCAACTGTTCTTATAATAACACCAAATCCCTTTGGTTTTATGCTTTTTACAAGTCTTTTAAGCCTATCTTTTTCTTCTGTACTTTCTATCTTTTGAGAAACAGAAACACGATCAGAAAATGGAACCATAACTAAGTAACGCCCAGCAATTGATAATTCTGAGCTTATTCTTGGTCCTTTTGTTGAGATAGGTTCTTTAACAATTTGCACTAATAAAGATTGGTTTGCTTTAATTACATCTGTAATTACACCATCTTTATTAATATCATTTTCAAACGGGAAGTCTTTTAAGGAATAATCTTTTAATTTTCCTGTGCTTGCTTGCTTTATGAATTTTAGCATGGTAGCTAACTGAGGTCCTAAATCGTGGTAATGCAAAAAAGCATCTTTTTCGTAACCCACGTTTACAAAAGCAGCATTTAATCCAGTAACTGGTTTTCTGACTTTGGCAATGAAAACATCACCAACAGAAAAATTATTACTGTCTTCTACTTTTTGTAACTCAGTTAATTTCCCATCTTTTAATAAGGCAAAATCGACGGTTTCGGAACTAGATCTTACGATTAATTCTCTATTCACCTGAATCAATTTTTCTCTATTTATTTAAATACAACTTTTTTTGAAAGTCAATTTAAAAAATAAATGGTTAAACAATTTTGTCTAACAGGTTTGTGTTTTTTTTGTAAACCTGATGAAATTCTTTTCAGAATTTCTATGTCAATGAACGTATTAAAACGAAAAAGTAGTTGAAACAACTACTTTTTCTTGTGACGGTTAGCTCTTCTACGCTTCTTGCGCTTATGTGTAGCTACCTTATGTCTTTTTCTCTTCTTACCACTTGGCATAAAAATATACTTTTAAGATTAATAATTTTTTTATTTTACTTCAACATTGCTCTTTACACTTTCTACAAAAACCTTTGCTGGTTTAAAAGAAGGAATATTATGAGCAGGTATTTTAATGGTAGTATTTTTTGAAATATTTCTACCTGTTTTTTCAGCTCTAGTTTTGATGATAAAACTACCAAAACCTCTTAAATATACATTGTCTCCATTTTCCAATGAATATTTCACTTCTTCCATAAAAGATTCAACAGTTGCCTGTACATCTCCTTTTTCAATTCCCAGTTTTTCTGAGATTCTCGTTACAATATCCGCTTTCGTCATTTTCTGTAATAGCTTTATCTATGTTTTTTTCGGGATGCAAATATATAAATTAAAATTCAATGTTCACTCTAAAGAACTTAATTTTAAGTATATAAACTATTACTTTTGATGCTTAGCTTTTTATAAATGATTTTTTCGAAACAAATTCTTCTCTGGTACGCTGAAAACAAAAGGAATCTTCCTTGGCGAAATACGACAAACCCTTATAATATTTGGTTGTCTGAAATCATGTTACAGCAGACTAGAGTAGCTCAAGGTACTCCTTATTATTTGAAATTTGTAAAAAATTTTCCAACTATTCAAGATTTAGCGTCGGCAAGTGAAGAAGAGGTTTTAAAACTTTGGCAAGGTTTAGGGTATTATTCACGTGCTCGAAACCTACATGCAACAGCAAAAATTGTTTCTGATACTTATAATGGCGTTTTTCCTAATACTTATAAAGAGCTTTTAAAGTTAAAAGGGGTTGGTGATTATACAGCGAGTGCTATAGCATCTATTAGTTTCAATTTACCAGAACCAGTTGTTGATGGAAATGTATATAGGGTATTGTCAAGATTTTTTGGAATAGCTTTACCTATTAATAGTACTGAGGGTGTTAAGCACTTTAAAGATTTAGCTCGAAAAGTAATGGACTCTGATGATATAAGAGATTATAATCAGGGTATAATGGAGTTTGGAGCTATACAGTGTACTCCTAAAAGCCCTAATTGCTCAGTTTGTCCTTTAAAAAATAATTGTGTTTCTTATAAAGACAATAGAATAGGTGAGCTACCCGTTAAATTAAAAAAGATTAAAGTTAAAATCAGGTATTTTAATTACCTTGTTATTGTAAATAATAATAACGAAACATATTTACAGAAAAGGATAGGTAAGGGTATTTGGCAAAATTTATATGAATTTCCGCTTGTGGAAGCTGAAAACGAGATAGATGAAAATATTATTTTATCTAAGTTGAGCCAATTTATAGATATAGATGAAAGTGTTGATTTAGTTAAGCATAATTCAGATAAGGTCGTACATAAATTGTCGCATCAGCATTTGTATACTACTTTTTGGATAGTGAGCAGTGAAGGAGAAATTTTAAACGGAATTCCAGTAGAAGATTTAGGTAAATATCCTGTTCCAGTTTTGATCGCAGATTTTATAAAGACGTTTAATTTTTAGTATTTTTGTCAAAATATTTTATGGTATGAGTGGTACGTTAAATAAAGTTATGTTAATAGGTCATTTAGGTGATGAAGTTAAAATTCATTATTTCGATGGTGGTAATTGTATTGCGCGTTTTCCGCTAGCAACAAACGAGTCATATACCAATAGACAAACAGGAGAAAAGGTAGTAAATACAGATTGGCACAATATTGTTATTAGAAATAAAGCTGCTGAAGTTTGTGAAAAATATTTAAGTAAGGGAGACAAGGTTTACGTAGAGGGAAGGTTGAAAAACAGACAATGGCAAGGGGAGGATGGGCAAGCGCGATATACAACTGAGGTTCATGTTCAAGACTTTACTTTTTTAACAACTAAAAAAGAAGGTATGGGTGGCGCTCAATCAGCTCCATCTGTAAAGCCAATGACTCAGAAACCAACAGAAAACACAAATAAACCTTCTTCTCCGGCACCAGCTAATAGTCAGCCTCAACAAGATGATGACTTACCATTTTAATTAAAATAATTTAAACTTCAACTTTGGACCCAGACCCCTTTAGGATATTATTAGATTTCATTGTACTAGATGGTACATTGGTGCTAAAAATAGTAGTACTTATATTATTACTTTTATGTTCTGCTTTAATTTCTGGAGCAGAAGTAGCTTTTTTTGGACTTTCAGGTACAGATGTTCATGGTATTGATGAAGAGAAAACGGCAAAAGGTGCTATAGTTGTAAAGCTTTTAGATAAACCTAAAAAACTTTTGGCAACTATATTAATTGCTAACAATGCTATAAACATTGCTATTGTATTATTATTTACGGCGTTAGGTGATGTTTTTTTTGCTGATATCAATTACCAAATACTTGATTTTATTTCTGTTCGTTTCTTGTTAGAAGTAGTTGTTGTGACTTTTTTAATATTAATGTTTGGAGAAATTTTACCGAAAGTATATGCAAATAGAAATCAGAAAACATTTGCAATAACAATGGCATTTCCTTTAAAGGTTTTAGATTTTTTATTTACGCCATTAAGTTCACCGATGCGTTCTGTAACCATATTCTTATATAATAAATTAGGGAAACAGAAATCAAACCTAAGTGTAGATCATCTTTCTCAAGCTTTGGAGTTAACTTCAGAAGGGGATACAACTAAAGAGGAACAGAAGATATTACAAGGTATTGTCTCTTTTGGTAATACCGATACCAAACAAGTAATGCGTCCTCGTATTGATATTTTTGCATTAAGCTCAGATATGAAATTCATAGAGGTTATTGATGAAATTAAAAAAAGAGGATATTCTAGAATTCCTGTTTTTACCGAGAATATGGATAATGTTCAAGGGGTTTTGTATGTAAAAGATTTGCTACCTTATATAGAGCGTAAAACTTTTAATTGGATGTCTTTAATTAGGGAGCCCTATTTTGTTCCTGAGAATAAAAAATTAGATGATTTATTATTGGAGTTCCAAGATAAAAAAAATCATTTAGCCGTTGTTGTAGATGAGTACGGAGGAACCTCAGGCATTGTTACTTTAGAAGATATTATTGAAGAAATTGTTGGAGATATAAGTGATGAGTTTGATGATGAAGATTTAATATTCTCAAAATTAGATGATCATAATTATATTTTTGATGGAAAGACGAACCTGAAAGATTTTTATCGTGTCGTAAAAATTGATGATGAAAGTGACTTTGAAGATCAAAAAGGAGAATCTGAAACAATTGCTGGCTTTATTTTAGAAATAGCAGGTAGTTTTCCTAAAAGAGGAGAAAAAATTTTATTTAAAGACTATAAGTTTATTGTAGAAAGTTTAGATAAAAAAAGATTGAAACAAATTAAAGTTACATTGCCTAATGAACTGTAAATCTGCTGTTGTATTATTCTTGTTTGGTTTTTTACTCGTAAGTTGTGAAGATGAAAATGTTATGCCTAAGCCAAAGGCAATGCTTCGTTTAGAGTATCCTATGGCAAAAGAAGCTGAGTTGAACGTTGGGGAGCTGACATTTAATTATAATGAGCAAGCCAAGCCGGTAATTAAAAATAAGAATGCAATTATTATAGATTATCCAGGTATGAAGGGGGCTATTTTTATAACCTATAAAAAAATAGATGATAATCTTAAAAATTTAATAACTGATGCCGAAAAACTTTCATTAGAACATATGAAAAAGGCAGATAAAATTGAACCACGAACTTTTATAAATGAGGATAATAAAGTTTATGGAACTTATTTTCAAATTATAGGGGACGCTGCATCGCAATCACAATTCTATTTAACCGATAGTATAAATCATTTTGTAACTGGTTCTGTATATTTTTATAGAAAACCAAACTACGATTCCATATTACCTGCCGCAGATTATCTACAGAGTGATATGAGAACAATTATGGAAACATTAAGATGGTCTAGCGAAGAGTAGATTTAAATTTATTTAAGAATTGCTTCGGCATTTTGAATACTAGAATTCATTTTATCGCGAAGAGCGTTAACTTTTATCTCTTCTTCATCTAAAAATTTCTTTTTTTCGTCGGTCAAAGCTTTTCCTTTCATGATTTCATCGGTGTCAAATCTATCTCCAAAACCTCTCATCCAATCCATCATAGCCTTGTTACTGTCTTTAAGTTCTTGTTTGGCATTTACAAGAGCTTCCGAACTTCCTTCTTTATTAATTTTATCATCAATTTGGCCAATTAATTTTCCTATAGTACTCATTTTAGGCATTACCTCGTCATGTACTGCCATTACCTGTAACATTTGGCTAGGCTCTTCGTTTTTAGGTTTTTCTTTGCAAGAAAAAGTTAAAGTCAATAAAGCGAAACTGATAAGTAAGGTAATTTTTTTCATGTCAAAAATCTTTAAGTGATAAAAGTAAAGATACTATTTCTTTCTTTTCTTTAATTAAATGTAGTTCGTTATTCTTAATTTTGGATGATTATTTGAGTATGAATTATTAGTTTATTTTATGATAAAAACACTTGTTTATTAAGGAATTAGCAGTATATTTGCACCCGCCTATTGAAAATAGGTGTTGAAATATTGATTAATAACAAACACAAGCTATGTACGCAATTGTAGAGATAGCAGGGCAGCAATTTAAAGTTGCGAAAGACCAAAAAGTGTATGTTCACCGTTTACAGAACGAAGAAGGAAGTAAAGTTACTTTTGACAATGTTCTTTTATTAGAAGACGGTAGCAACATTACTATTGGCGCCCCAGCTATAGACGGAGCCGCTGTTGAGGCAAAAGTCATTAAGCACCTTAAAGGTGACAAAGTAATCGTTTTTAAGAAAAAAAGACGTAAAGGTTACAAGGTTAAAAACGGTCACAGACAGTATTTAACTGAGTTAGTAATTGAGAGTATAGTTTCTTCTGGTGCTAAAAAATCAGCTCCAAAAAAAGAAGCAGCTCCAAAAAAAGCTGAGCCTAAAAAAGAAGTAGCTGCTAAAGCCGCTGCTCCTAAAAAAGATGGAAAAGCTGACGACTTGAAAAAAGTTGAAGGTATTGGACCAAAAATTGCGGAAACATTGAGTGCTGCAGGAATTTCAACTTTTGCTGAATTAGCAAAAACTGATGCTGCAAAAATCTCTGAAATCATCGCTGACGTTCGTGGTAACCACGTAACTGATACATGGCCTGCACAAGCTAAATTAGCTGCTGAAGGTAAATGGGATGAGTTGAAGAAATGGCAAGATGAATTAGATGGTGGGAAACCAGCATAAGTATAACAAAATAAAACCGTAACAAAATGGCACATAAGAAAGGTGTAGGTAGTTCTAAAAACGGTAGAGAGTCAGAATCAAAACGTTTAGGTGTTAAGATTTTTGGTGGTCAAGCTGCAATAGCTGGCAACATTCTCGTTAGACAACGTGGAACTAGACACAATCCAGGAGAAAATGTTTACGCAGGAAAGGATCATACTTTACACGCACGTGTAGATGGGATCGTAAAATTCCAAAAGAAAGTAGGAGGTAAATCTTTCGTTTCTATTGAGCCTTTTGAGGCTTAGAAATCTTTCTAGTATTCAAAATTTAGAAACTCTTTTCAGAAATGGAAAGAGTTTTTTTGTTTTAAATTTCACTATAAGGTAACGGACTCTTAATCTTTAGGAAAACTATAACCAGTAATTTGGACAATTGTTTTAATTGTTTATTATGGTTAGAAACTTACTTTATTTATTTTGCACTTCACTTTTTTGTTTTTCAATTACTATTTATTCTCAGCCCTCTAAAGCAGCAAACTCTGATGATGTTTATATAAAACTAAATGATGAGTTGAAAAAAGCTATAGCATCTGAAAATTTTAAAACAATAGCTTTAGCTCGTTTTAATCTTGGTGCTTTTTGCCAACAAAAATCAGTTTATACAGAATCTATAAATCAATTTAATGAATCTCTTTATTTGTGTAAGGGCGGTAAGCAAGATTCCCTCTGCATTTCGCTATTAAATAAATTAGGGGAAATTCATTTGTCTTTAAAAAATTACGATACTGCTGAAAGATATTTTAGGCAAGGTGTTGATGAGGCTTTTGATTTGAGTGATACTAAGAAAATTGCATATAGTAAAAGTAATTTAGGTGCTTGTTTTGAAAAAAAAGGAAATTATATAATAGCCTTAGAACATCAAAAAGAGAGTTTGTTATTATATGAGCAAATAGCTGACGTCGACGGAATATCAGTCGTAAATGAAAATATTGGCAGTATATATGAAGATTTGGAGCAATTTAACCTTGCTAAAAAGTATTTTGAAAAAGCTTTGTCGCTTCATGTAGATAAACAAGATGTTAGATTATCTAGTATTTTAAACAATTTGGGCGACGTGTATCGGAAAACTGGTTTTTTTGATAAAGGATTAATTTATACTAAACAATCTTTGTCGGTAGCGAAACAAATTGGAGATACGGAAAGAGAAGCTAGTTCGTATAAGGATCTTTCTAAAAATTATGCTTTGTTACAGGATTTTGAAAAATCAAATAATGCATTAAATACATTTATTGAATTAGATATAGAGAATAGAAAACTTCAAAGTAGTAATCAAGCTAATGCACTCCAAACAATTTATGATACCAAAGAAAAAGAATCTAAAATAAGGTTGTTACTTCAAAATAGTAAAGTTGATAAAGCGCATAATAACTTACTGCTTTTATCTATAATAGCAGTTGTTTTCTTAGGATTAGCTTGGTATTTATATATTTCAAAAAAGCGTCGAGTACTAAAGCAGGCTTTAGAATATGAGAAGCGAATTGTTAATGCTGAATTAGAGAAAAAGAAAATAGAAGAAGATAGCCTTAAAAAAGAGGTGGATTTAAAGAATTTAACGCTTTCTAGATATAGCCTTCACTTATCTCAGAAAAATAAAATGCTTTCTAATCTTTCTAATACTTTAAAAAATAGTTTAGAACGTACAAATGTTGATTTAAAAAGAAAGCTAAATGAAGTAATTGGCGAGATTGACTATAATTTAGAACAAGAAGATGAATGGGATGAATTTATGTCATTTTTTAAAGAAACACATCCAGATTATATTAAGAGAATTACAAATTCAGCTTTAAGTGTTTTATCTGCTGCAGAATTGCGATTGAGTATTCTGTTACGTCTTAACTTAACCTCAAAAGAAATAGCATCTATATTAAGGTTGACACCTGATAGTGTTCGAGTTTCTCGTTACAGACTCAGAAAAAAATTACCAATCGATTCTAAAGAAAGTTTGAGCGCTTTTTTAAAGTCTTTTTAGGTGTTTCGTGCGTAATATTTGCAAAGGGTTAGCTCAATGTAAATAAATTCTTATTGTTGCCTTATTGTTTCTATTCGTTTTAACTAATCTTTCCTTTTTGTTCTCTTTAAATAAACATTGTATCTGTTTGGTATACATAGTTTTGTCGGTAATAAAACCAACGAAAATGAAATCTATTAAAACATTAAAATTCACTTTATTTCTACTGCTTGTTGCTTGTTGTAGTACTGCAATTATGGGGCAAAGTGGAAATGTAAAAGGTACTATATCTGACGAGAACGGAATAAATGTACCAGGTGCAACAGTATTTATTAAAACATTAAAAAAAGGATCAGTAACTGATTTTGATGGTACATTTTCTTTAATTGATGTGCCGACGGGAACATACAGTCTTTTTGTGTCTTATTTAGGGTACGCAGATTTAGAACAAAGTGTAACTGTAGTAAATAATGAAACAGCTGTAGTATCAATTTATATCACACCTAAAAGTGTAGAGCTTGATGGAGTTGATGTTGTAAGTTATGGTTTGAGTAGTCAGTCAAAAGCATTGAATACACAAAAGACAAACTTAAATATTACAAATGTTGTGTCAACAGATCAGATCGGGAAGTTTCCAGACTCTAACATAGGTGATGCTGTAAAACGTATACCAGGTATAACTATGCAGGTTGATCAAGGTGAGGCTAGAAATGTAATTGTTCGTGGGCTTTCACCTCAATTAAACTCTGTTACTTTAAACGGTAGTCGTATACCATCGGCAGAAGGTGATAATAGAAATGTTCAGATGGATTTAATTCCGGCAGACATGATTCAAACCATTGAAGTTAGTAAAGCAGTTACACCTGATATGGATGCAGATGCATTGGGTGGTTCTGTAAATTTAATTACAAGAACATCTTCACAGAGCTTTAGGTTGTCATCTACTTTAGGTTCTGGAGTTAATTTTATTAATGATAAATTAAATTATAATGGTTCATTTCTTTTAGGTGATAGAAGTACTAACGGTAAATTTGGGTGGATGCTCTCGGCATCTTACAACGCAAGTGATTTTGGTTCTGATAATATTGAAGCAGAATGGACAGATGAGTTTGAATATTATACAGGATCTGATGATGGTGAAGGAGAGCCTATTTTGGAAGAAATAGATGTTGATCCTTATGCAAATGTTTTCGAGCAACGTGAGTACCTAGTTCAGCGTATTAGAAGAAGTTTTTCTGCTAATATGGATTATAGGTTCAATGCTAATAACTCTGTTTTTTTAAAAACGATTTATAACTGGAGAGATGACAGGGAAAATAGATTTAGAGTGCAAAGTGAAATGTTAGATGCAGAAGATATTGAAGAGAGTGATTTTACGATTACTAACGGAATCGTAACAAGGTTTCCTGCGGAAATATCAAGAGAGACGAAAGGCGGTATTGATAACGATAGAAACAAAAATCGTCGTTTAGAAGATCAACGTATGCAAAACTATAGTCTTGGTGGAAAACATTTATGGGGTAATTTAAAAGTAGATTGGATGACTTCTTTAGCAAAAGCATCAGAGGAAAGATTAAACGAAAGATATATCGTTTTTAAAAGTGAGTATAGTGTGTTAAATGATAATACTGACTCAAATTATCCTCTGTTTATAACTGAAAATGTTGCAGATGCAAGTCTCGATAATTTTGAATATGATGAAGCTACAGAAGAGAATCAATATACAGAAGAAAAAGATTTTAATGTATTTGTAAATTTTGAACTTCCGTCAGATATTTTCGGAAATGGAGATGGTTTTGTGAAATTTGGAGCAAGAGCAAGAATAAAATCTAAATTAAGAGATAATAATTTTTTTGAATTTGATCTTGAAGATGATTTTCCAACTTTGGCCAGTGTGCCTACAAATAATTTATCAGATTCTAAATTTTTAGCAGGTAGCCAGTATGAGATAGGCACATTTGCTGACGAAAAATGGTTAGGAGCTTTGAATTTAGTTAACGGAGAATCTGTGCCAGACGAGTTTTTAAGAGCAAATTTTAATGTAGATGAAAATGTGTTTGCAGGGTATGCAATGACAAACCAAAAAGTCACAGAAAAATTAAGTGCTCTTTTTGGGGTAAGAGTTGAAGCAACTAATATTACGGCAATAGGGAATAGAATTGCGGATGAGGAGAATTTAGAAGGACAAATAACAAAAGAGAGTTCTTATACAAACATAATGCCTGGTATGCATTTAAAATATGCTCTTGCAGAGCAAACAATTTTACGTTTTGCATGGACAAATACATTAGCTAGACCTAATTATGCAGACTTAGTTCCTTCTGTAGATATAATATCTGGTGATGAAGAAATTGTTATTGGTAACCCTGATTTGGAAGCAACAACATCGATGAATTTTGATGTTATGGGAGAGCATTATTTTGAGAGTGTAGGGATTATTTCAGGAGGTGTATTCTATAAAAACATAGATAATTTTATTTATACTTCAAGAACAGAGACTGTAGATGAAGCTTTTGGAACAGGAACAACGGGTTATGAATTGTTTCAACCACTTAATGGAGATGGGGCAAAAATATTTGGGGCGGAATTTGCTTTCCAGCGTCAATTAGATTTTCTTCCAGGGTTTGCGCGTAATTTTAGTTTATATGTAAATTACACTTTTATTTCTTCTTCAGCTGATGGTATAAAAAATGAAGATGGAGAAGAGAGAGAAAATATAGATTTACCCAATACAACACCAAATACCTTTAATGCTTCATTAGGGTATAACGATAAAAAATTCTCAGCAAGACTTTCTACAAATTTTTCTGATTCTTATATAGATGAATTGGGTGGTAATGAGTTTGAAGATAGATATTATGGCACTCAATTATTCGTGGATTTTAACGCTTCTTTTAAAGTAGATAAAAGTTTGAGTTTTTACATGGATTTAAATAATATCACAAACCAACCATTACGCTATTTTCAAGGTGTTGAAAGCCGTACACAACAGTTGGAGTATTACGGACAACGCCTAACGTTTGGATTGAAATACGATTTATTTAAAAAATAAAAATCAGATTAGGTGCTGCCTCATAAAAACAAATAAAATTCAATAAAACAAGTGAAGATTGTTTTTAAGAACTAGTCTTTATTATAAAATTTATGTCATGAAAAAAATATTTATATACTCATTAACAAGCTTAATAATTTCATCTTGTAAGATTAATAGTTTGCCAGCTATAAGTCCATCAGTTATTACGGAGTTTACGTTAAATGATACCGACGACCCTGCAATTTGGGTGAATCCTACAGATGCATCAAAAAGTATTGTTTTCGGTACTGATAAAGAAACTAATGGTGCTATTTATGCATTTGATTTAGATGGGAAGGTAATGGAAAGTAAAACCATTAGAAATATAAAAAGACCAAATAACGTAGATCTTGCATATGGCTTTCAATTAAATGATTCTACGACGGTAGATGTTTTAATGTTTACGGAGCGTGAAAAGAAACAAATAAGGTTGTTTTCGGTACCTGATATGAAACCTTTAGATAATGGTGGTTTTCCTGTTTTTACTGATGAAGCAAATGCTGAATTTCAATTTCCGATGGGAATTAGTTTATATAAGTCTCCAAAAGATGGAGCTATTTATGCGATTGTAGGTCGTAAAGCAGGTCCTCTGGAAAAATATTTATATCAGTATAAATTAGTGACAAATACTTCTGGTAATGTTCAAGTTGAGTTGGTTAGAAAGTTTGGAAATTTTAGTGGTAAAAAAGAAATTGAAGCCATAGCAGTAGATCACGAACTGGGATTTGTTTATTATTCTGATGAGCAACATTGTATAAGAAAATATTATGCAGAGCCAGAAATGGGAAATGAAGAAATTAGTTGTTTCGGTGGTGATTATTTTAAGTCAGACATAGAAGGTATTGCAATTGCTAGATATGATAATGGAGAGGGTTATATAATTGTTTCTGATCAACAAAAAGGGCAGTTTAATGTATTTTCTAGAACAACAAATGAGTTTGTAAAAGCGGTGAACTTATCAACCCTTGAAACGGATGGTTGCGATGTGGTAACAATGCCTTTGAATTCAACTTTTAAAAGTGGCCTTTTTGTAGCTATGAATGATGAGAAAAATTTTTACTTCTACGATTTAGACGTATTAGGCTTAGCGGAGAAAGAGTAAGCTACAATAAGTTAAAAAGTAAAACCCTCTAATAAATAAATATTAGAGGTTTTTTTTGATTTAAAAAGGATTACCATTTCTGATTTCTGAAGTTTTTGTCTTTTGCAAATGCAACAGTTTCAGATAAATAATCTTCTAAATTATATGTTGGTATCGGTAATATGCTTTCTAATAATTTGGTGTCCCATTCATTAGGTTTTGATGTCATGTATGGGTGTAAATGCACGCCAATTGTTTCGTAGTAAAACTGCTCTAGTTTTGAAGAAAAGCCAGTTGATGAATTAATTAATTCATCAGTAAAAGTAAAGTTAGAAAATTCAACTACATTCAAAATTTTAGAAATACCTTTTATCATATTTGTTTCTTTTGAGTGTACAATATTTAATTGTTCAATATCAGAAGAAATAACTTTAGCGATTACTTGTGCGGCATAATCTGTTGGAATAATGTTTAAGCCGGTATCTATGTTACTTGTAATTCTAATAGCATCATCAGAATTATTATTATTAAAAAATTTAGCAAACAGATAAAAAACCATGTACTTCGATATAAAGTAATTGGGGCTTTCATTTATATTTCCACCAAGTACGCTAGGTCTTAATATTTGAATAGGAATATTTTTTTCTTTTCCTGCTTTAAGCAAAAACTTCTCAGAAGCATGCTTTGATGCTTCATAATGGTTTCTATAATCTTCGGTTTCAATAACCGTGTAATCATTATCTATTGTTCCGCCAATATTGCCAGCGGCAAAAGCTGTACTTATATAAACGAACTTTACAATGTGCTTGTAAAAGGCATTGAAAATGTCTTTTGTAAACTGTAAGTTTTCTTTGAAAATTTCTTGTTTTGCATTTGGGTCTGTAGATAAGTTTACAAAGCCAGCAGAATGAATGAAATAATCTACTTTATTATTTTCTAAGAAAGAATCAGGATTTAGTAAATCATCAGCATCAATAACTTTTATTTTATTAAAAATCTCAATTAGATTTTCTTTAATAAAATCGGTAGCAAATTCACTTGAAATTACATTTTTAATACGATCTTCTGGAGAAGTAATTGTTCTTTTACGAACGGGAAGGTAGAGCTTTTCTATAGTATCGAAACGTTGCTCTAAAAGTGAAAATAAAACTCTTGAACCTAAGGTTCCAGTAGCTCCAGTTAAAAGTATATTCATTAATTGTTTGTTGTAAAAACTAAAACCCTTACTTGTATTACTCAAATAAGGATTTTAGATTAAAATATTTATTTTAATTAGTACCTGTAATATTCTGGCTTAAATGGGCCGTCAACAGTTACACCAATATATTCCGCTTGGTAATCTTTCAATTCTGTTAATTCAACTCCCAATCGAGCTAAGTGTAATTTAGCAACTTTTTCATCAAGGTGCTTAGGTAGCATATAAACTTCGTTTTTATATTTATCGCTATGCTTCCAAAGTTCAATTTGTGCTAAAGTTTGGTTTGTAAATGAATTACTCATTACAAAACTAGGGTGGCCAGTTGCACAACCTAAGTTTACTAAACGACCTTCAGCAAGTAAAACGATGTCTACACCATCAATAGTATACTTATCTACTTGAGGTTTAATTTCATCTTTAGTATTGCCATAGTTTTTGTTTAACCATGCCATATCAATTTCATTATCGAAATGTCCAATGTTACAAACGATAACTTTATCTTTCATTGCTTGAAAATGCTCAGCACGGATAATATCTTTGTTACCAGTAGTAGTAATTACAATATCAGCATTACCAACAACAGTTTCTAATTTTTTAACTTCAAAACCATCCATTGCAGCTTGTAAAGCACAAATAGGATCAATTTCAGTAACGGTTACGATAGAGCCGGCACCTTTAAAAGAAGCAGCAGTACCTTTACCAACATCACCATAACCAGCAACTACAACTCTTTTACCAGCTAACATTGTATCTGTAGCTCTTCTGATAGCATCTACAGCACTCTCACGACAACCATATTTGTTATCGAATTTAGATTTTGTAACTGAATCGTTTACGTTAATGGCAGGCATTGGTAGTGTACCATTTTTAACTCTCTCGTACAATCTGTGTACTCCAGTTGTAGTTTCTTCAGATAAACCTTTAATACCTTTTGCAAGTTCAGGGTATTTGTCTAAAACCATATTTGTTAAATCACCACCATCATCTAAAATCATGTTTAATGGCTTGCGATCTTCACCGAAGAATAACGTTTGTTCAATACACCAGTCAAATTCTTCTTCATTCATACCTTTCCAAGCATAAACGGGTACTCCTGCAGCAGCAATTGCAGCAGCAGCTTGATCTTGGGTAGAGAATATATTACAAGAACTCCAAGTAACTTCAGCTCCTAAGGCAACTAAAGTTTCAATAAGTACAGCTGTTTGAATAGTCATGTGTAAACAACCAGCAATACGAGCGCCTTTTAAAGGTTGCTCGTCACCATATTCTTCTCTTAATGACATTAAGCCTGGCATTTCAGCCTCAGCTAAGTTTATTTCTTTTCTTCCCCAATCTGCAAGAGAAATATCTTTTACCTTATTAGGTACATAGGAAACTGTTTTAGTGCTCATATCCTTTTTTATTTTTACTTTCGTTAAATAGCAATTATAGCCACTATAAATTAGTGGCTACAAAGGTACTAAAGCCATGCCTCTTTACAAAACAATAACAGTAACACCTAGCATTACCGTTTATATCTGGAAGATAACGGAGAATGAGGACGAACTTGCAGATGGAATTATATTAACTGATGTATGCGAAAAACGTATGTCGGGTATGAAATCTGAACAACACAGAAAAGGATTTTTAAGTATTCGACATTTATTAGCAACAGCTGGTTATGTAGATCATGATTTATATTATAACGAATTTGGTAAACCTTTTCTGAAAGATGGTAACCATATATCTATTACTCACTCTAATGTTTTTACAGGCATTATTGTTGCGGGTACTGATGAGGTTGGTATTGATATTGAATTACAAAGAGATAAGATTTTAAAAATCGCTCATAAATTCACCCAAATTGAAGAGTATAAAACTTTAGCAAATTCTGATGCTATAATTAGAAAGCTTACTGTTGTTTGGGGAGCTAAGGAATCACTTTATAAGATTTACTCTCAAAAAGGATTAAGTTTTTTACATCATATAGATGTAAAAGAGTTTGGTTTAGAAGAAGGCGAAAGTATTGCCGAAATTTTATATGAAGGTAAAAACTCTTCTTATTCTGTTGATTATATAGAGTTTGAAGGTTATACTTGTGTGTATGCTATAAAATTATAAAATAAATTTATCGAAAATGAATATTTCTGTTGAGCTTACATTATCGCCATTACAAGATACTTTTGAAGAGGTTATAATTAATTTTATAAAAAAATTACGAGCATCAGGCTTAACGGTTTTAGAAAACCCTTTAAGCACTCAAGTTTATGGAGATTATGATAAAGTAATGTCTGTACTTCAGAATGATATTAAAGAAGCTTTTGAGTTGATGGATAATGGAGTTCTTTTTATGAAAATAGTAAAATCAGACAGAAGCGAATATGAGCCCCATTTTTAATTTTCTATTTGAGCAATATTCAACGTACGAAACCTACCATATAGTATTAGAAATAATAGCTGTTGTTTTTGGTTTGTTATCTGTGCTTTTTTCAAAAAAGAATAATATTTTAGTTTACCCTACGGGGATGATAAGCACATCAATTTTTGTTTATTTATTAATTGTTTGGGGGCTACTTGGTGATATGATGATTAATGCTTATTATTTTATAATGAGCATATATGGTTGGTATGTTTGGACACGGAAAAAAGGTGGTGAACAGATAACTCAAATATCAAAAACAACACGAAAAGAGCATCTGATTTCAATAGCCATATTTTTAATAACAATAGTATTCGTATTTATAGTATATCAAATTTTTGATAAATGGACCAGTTGGGTGGCTTATATAGATACTGTAACAACTGCTATATTTTTTGTTGGAATGTGGTTAATGGCTAAACGAAAAGTTGAAAATTGGTTATATTGGATTGTCGGTGATATAATTTCGGTTCCACTATATTTTTATAAAGGTTTTACATTTACAAGTTTACAATATTTAATATTTACAATTATTGCAATTTTTGGTTATTCTGCATGGAAGAAAAATATAAACAAGAGCCCTCAGATATTATAAAGGTAGTTATGTTTGGCCCTGAGTCAACTGGTAAAACAACACTTTCAGGCCAATTGGCACATTATTACAACACTGTTTGGACACCTGAATATGCTCGAGAGTATTTACAAGATAAATGGAACGAAGAAAAAAAAACGTGTGAGCCAAAAGATTTATTGCCAATTGCAGAAGGTCAAATACGATTAGAAAATAAACTTACTAAAAGAGCAAATAAAATTTTGATTTGCGATACCGATTTACTGGAAACCAAAGTATATTCGGAAGCATATTATATAGGGTATTGCGATCCTGTTTTAGAAAAGCATGCATTACAAAATACATACGATTTATACTTCTTAACTTATATAGATATTCCTTGGGAAGAAGATGACTTAAGAGATAAGCCATTAGAAAGAGAACGAATGTTTGAGTATTTTAAAGAAACCTTAGAGAAATATAATCGGAAGTATGTACTTTTAAAAGGAGATAAGAATACGAGATTAAAAACAGCTGTTGAACACATAAATAAATTACTAGCTAAATGACTAAATTTTCAGAAACAGACAAAAAACAATTAGCATCAAAAGGAATTGAAGAAAAAAAGGTTTTAAATCAAATAGAAACTTTTAAAGAAGGTATTCCCTTCGTTAAATTAGAAAGTGCAGCTGTTATAGGGCAAGGCATAGAAAAATTTGATAAAAAGGAAGAACAAGAATTAATAAGCTTTTTTGAAAGCAATAAAGAAAATAAGTCTTTATTGAAATTTGTTCCAGCTTCCGGCGCAGCATCAAGAATGTTTAAAGCATTTTTCAATTTTTTAGATAAGTATAATTCTGAAAAAGAAACTTTAGAGGCTTATTTGGGCAGAACTAATGATTCGGCTATAAAAACATTCAGCGAAGGCTTAAAAAGTTTACCTTTTTATGAAATTATTCAAAAAAGAATAAAAGGTAAGGCTACTACTAAAGGAGAAGAGTTGTATTTGTTTATTGAAGAAATGCTAAGTGAAAAAGGACTTAATTACGGGTTTTTCCCAAAAGGATTATTACCTTTTCATAATTATAAAGATTTTGCATCAACGCCTTTTGAAGAGCATTTAAAAGAAGCGTCGCTTTATGCAAACACAAATAACGAAGCTAATTTGCATTTTACGATTTCTGAGCAGCATGGCGATATGTTTAATGCAGAATTTGACAAAGTAAAAGAGCGTGTGTCGAGTCAAACTAACACATCTTTTAATGTAAGCTACTCATTTCAAAAGCCGCAAACGGATACTATTGCTGTAAATATGGATAATAGTTTGTTTAGAAACTCAGACGATTCGCTTTTGTTTAGACCAGGAGGGCATGGGGCTTTAATTGAAAATTTAAACGAGCAAAATGCAGATGTTATTTTTATCAAGAATATAGATAACGTAGTTACTTCTGATTTGTTGAACGAAGTTTCGGATAGTAAAAAAGTTTTAGCAGGTCTGCTTTTAAAGGTTCAACAAAAGGCATTTAGTTATGCCGCTTTGTTAGAAAAAGGATCAGATGTGAATACACAATCAATTTCTGAAATTAAAGAATTTTTAGAAAATGAATTGAATGCAAAAATATCAGATCACTTTAAAGGGTACTCACAGGCAGAGCAATTAGAGATTTTAAAAGATAAAATAAATAGACCTATTCGTGTCTGTGGAATGGTTAAAAATGAAGGAGAACCAGGTGGAGGTCCTTTTTGGATAAAAGATAAAAAAGATAATATTTCATTGCAAATTATCGAATCTGCTCAAGTCGATGTTTCTAATTCGCAACAAAAAGAGATTTTTAGCAATTCAACTCATTTTAACCCTGTAGATTTAATTTGTGGCGTTAAAAATCATAAAGGAGAAAAATATAATTTATTAAACTTTGTCGATGAAAAACAAGGTTTTATTACTGATAAAACAAAAGATGGAAAAGAATTAAAAGCATTAGAGCTTCCTGGTTTATGGAACGGAGCAATGGCTTTTTGGAATACTATTTTTGTTGAGGTGCCTCTAGTAACTTTTAATCCTGTAAAAACAGTTAATGATTTATTAAAACCTGCACATCAAGTTTCAGAATAAACTGTGCATATATTACTCAATATATAGTTTAAGTATACAATTTTACACACTTTGTGTTTTTAAATTTTAATTGTAAAAACCTAAAAATCAAATACTTATTTTGATTTTTAGGTTTTTTTTTATTTGGCACTATTCTTTCTATATATCAATCAGGAACAAAATTAGATGTCAAATAATTAAAATATAACAACATGAAAAATTTAGTATACGCAACAGCAATTGCAATAGGAAGTTTAGGATCAATGAATGCTGCAATACCAGCACCTATATTTCATGACGGTATAATGGAAGAAATTTTTGCACAAGATTTTTCTGAAATTAAAATAGAAGCATTACCAGAGGCTATTACTGCAGCATTTGAAAAAGATTTTCCGGGAGCAACGATTAAAAAAGCTCATGTAAATGGTGAGGCAGAATATAAATTAGAAGTATCGGTTGAAGGCGGAGAAGGATTAGAACTTTATGCTGATGGAGAAGGTAATTGGTTAGATATGTAAAATAGTATTAGATAGGATTAGTTAGTTTGGTTTAAAAAAAGGTTGCTTCGGCAACCTTTTTTTGTTTTTGAACTTTACAAAAAAAACCGTATCTCATATTTTATGATGAGAGTAGAAACGTTTATTGAAGCTTATCAGGAGGTTTAAAAAGTAGTTAGAGTTATAAATAGGCGGGCATAAAATTAAGTTGCATGTGTTAGACAAATGATAAATCGTTTATTTAAAATACCATTGTAGGTTTTCTGTATTCTTATCAAGCAACGCAGTTATATTTTAATTGTGTAAAATAGTGTTTACCTAGTATACAAAGCCCATAATTAATACACAAGTTTACACATAGTACTAAAATCCCCATATCATTTAAAGTACTGACAGTTAGTTGTTTGTGATTTGCTTAAGCTCTTTTTTTAAGTTGGCATTATATTTTCAATAGATATAATAAGTTTAATATTAATAAACATTTTAAAACACATATATTATGAAAAAAGTAATTTTAGCATCAGTATTTACATTTGTAGGTTTAACAGCATTTGCTCAAGAGAGTGATACAGCAATGAACACTGAAACAGTAGTAGTAGAAGCAACTCAAGATAGTTTTACAGAAGTAGCAAATGATCAATTGCCAGAAGCAGTTACTGCAGCAGTAGGTAAAAACTACCCTACGGCAAGTATCGATAAATCATATGTAAATGATAAAGAGCAATATAAATTAGAGGTTTCTTTAGAAGATGGTACAGCAGGTACTGTTTATGCAGATAAAGAAGGTAATTGGTTAGACATGTAACCTGTTTAATTGAGATAGTTGGTTTAGTTTGATAAAAAAAGGTTGCTTCGGCAACCTTTTTTACGTTTAAAATTTAAATAATTGATTATTCTTTACTTCTTCATATTATGAAAAAATAAGAATTAAGAATTTTTAAGCGTTTATTAATTACACAATTTGTGGCGCTTTTACCCATCATTACACAGTTTAAAATATTTCAAAATTATATTAAACAACTGATAATTAGTTATTTATAATTTATTTAAGCTCTTTTTTTTAGTTGGCATTATATTTTCAATAGATATAATAAGTTTAATATTAATAAACATTTCAAAACACATATATTATGAAAAAAGTAATTTTAGCATCAGTATTTACATTTGTAGGTTTAACAGCATTTGCTCAAGAGAGTGATACAGCAATGAACACTGAAACAGTAGTAGTAGTAGCAACTCAAGATAGTTTTACAGAAGTAGCAAATGATCAATTGCCAGAAGCAGTTACTGCAGCAGTAGGTAAAAACTACCCTACGGCAAGTATCGATAAATCATATGTAAATGATAAAGAGCAATATAAATTAGAGGTTTCTTTAGAAGATGGTACAGCAGGTACTGTTTATGCAGATAAAGAAGGTAATTGGTTAGACATGTAACCTGTTTAATTGAGATTTAGATAGTTGGTTTAGTTTGATAAAAAAAGGTTGCTTCGGCAACCTTTTTTACGTTTAAAAATTAAAAAATTCTTAGAAAAATAAATCAAAAAAATAAACGTTGATAATAGAAACCTGTTATCAACGTTTATTAATTATAAACTGTAAGTATAAATTCTCTTAAGTCTGGAATTATTATATAATGCAAGTGCTATAATTTATACTTAAAATTCAATTTTTTAAAAACATATTATGAAAAAAATATTCATAGCGTCAGTATTTTTATTAACAAGCTTTGTAACCTTTGCTCAAGATAATGAGGTTGAAGCTGAACCGATTGAAGTTGTAGGAACTTCTCAAGATGGTTTTAAAGAAATTATGACAGGAGATTTACCAGAAGCAGTTTTTAAAGCAACTGCAAAAGATTATTCTGCAGCAATAATAACTCAGTCATCTGTAAATGAGAAAGGGCAGTATAAGCTAGAGCTTTTTAATGAAGGTGGTACATCATCATATATTGTATATGTAGATAAAAATGGTAAGTGGTTAAATATGTAAATTACTTAATTATAAAATAGATAATTGACTTAGTTCAATTTAAAAAAAGGTTGCTTCGGCAACCTTTTTTAGTATACTATTTTTAAGGTAATAATAGTATAGAGCAATAAAAGAAATAAAGTTCTTAATTATGTTTCTTTATTACACACATCATAGCGTCTTTACCCAAATTTATACAAAATCATTTTTCATTAAATTGTTGTAAGTTGTTGATTTTTAGCATTATATGTTTATTTGGTATTGTTTTAAGCAAGCGGCATTATATTTTCTATAGGTATAATAAGTTTAATACTAATAATCATTAAAACATATATATCATGAAAAAGTTATTTTTAGCATCAGTATTTACATTAGTAGGTTTAACAGCATTTGCTCAAGAGAGCGAAATAGCAATGATATCAACAGAAGTTATTGAGGATACTCAAGATAATTTCTCAGAAATAATGGCAGAAGCTTTGCCACAAGCAGTAGTTGAAGCAGTTGCAAAAGATTTTGGAACAGCAACAATTAATAAAGCATACGTAAACGAAGAAATGCAGTATAAATTAGAACTTTCAAGTGAAGATGGTTCAGCAAGTACTGTTTACGCAGATGAAGAAGGAAATTGGATAGAACTATAATAAACCCAGTTTTTTGATTTGTATCAAGTTGGTTTGTTTGTAAGGGAGCGTTTTTACGCTCCCTTTTTTTTTAAGATAATTTTAAAGTATGAAAGCAATCTTAAAAGTAGTTTCTTTGCGTAAGTATAGTACAACCTAATTATATGCCGAAAATTCTAATTATTGAAGACGATGCTGCTTTTTGTCAAATGTTACAAAAGTTTTTGACGAAGAAAGAATTTGAAGTTATCATAAGCTTCAATGCAGAAGAAGGAAAGAAGAAATTTAAAAATGATACATTTGATTTAGTAATAACAGATTTAAGATTGCCGAATTACGACGGCATTCAGTTATTATCAGAAATCAAGGCTATAAACCCAAAAACACCAGTTATTGTTATGACTGGTTATGCAGAAGTTAGCTCGGCTGTAAATGCAATGAAAAAAGGGGCTTTCGATTATATATCTAAGCCTTTTACTCCTGAGGAAATTGTTATGGTAATTAACAATGCTTTAGAGCAAAAAAACACTTCTTTGGATGGGCTAAAATCAACACCTACAGTAAAAGAAAAGCAAAGCCATAAAGAAGAAAACAAGGCGGTTCAATCTGGATCTATTTCTGGTATTAGTGATGCTTCGAAAAAATTAAACGAATATATCAAATTGGTAGCGCCAACTGATATGTCAATTTTAATTACAGGTGAAAGTGGAACAGGAAAAGAAGTTACCGCTAAGGCAATACATGATAATAGTAAAAGAAAAGATTTTAATTTTATAGCAGTAGATTGTGGAGCTATACCAAAAGAAATTGCTACAAGCGAATTTTTTGGGCATGTTAAAGGTAGTTTTACAGGGGCAATTGAAGATAAAATTGGACATTTTGAAGCTGCGAATAAAGGGACCTTATTTTTAGATGAAATAGGAAACCTTTCTTACGAAAATCAAATACAATTATTAAGAGCATTACAAGAAAGAAAAATTAAACGTGTAGGTAGTACAAAAGAAATAAGTGTTGATGTTCGCGTAATTACAGCTACAAATGAAGATTTAATTGATGCTGTAGAAAAAGGTACTTTCAGAGAAGATTTATATCACCGAATAAATGAATTTTCGATTGAAACACCTTCTTTACAAGAACGTTCAGAAGACCTGATTTTATTTGCAGACTTCTTTTTAGATAAAGCGAACAAATCATTAGATAAAAAAGTATTAGGCTTATCTGACGAAACCGAAGCTGTATTTAGAAAATACCACTGGCCTGGTAATTTAAGAGAACTTCAAAACGTAATAAAACGATCTGTACTTTTAACAAATGGAGATTATATAGATACGATTGTTTTACCTAAGGAGCTTTTTGAGCCTAGCAAAAAAGTAGTCGGAGAAAATTTCTCGAAAGACGCCTATGAAAAAGAGCAAATTTTGAGAGCATTAAAAGAAACAAATTTCAATAAATCTAAAGCGGCTAAACTGTTACAAATAACTCGTAAAACTCTTTATAATAAAATTAACCATTATAATCTGGATTTATAATTTGATTAGTATTTAAAGCTAGTTTTAGTGCTATAATACTATTTTCAACCTTTCTAAATTTTGTCTTAATCTCTTTGTCTGTTAGTTCATCTTCTTTTAAGGTTTCAAACTGTTCAAGCGTTGGTATAATTTCGTTTGCTTGTAGCTGTCTGAACATTGGTAGCATTCTGTGAGTAACTGAATTTATCGTTTTTAAATCTTTAGTTCGTGTAGCGTTTTTTAATTGTGTAACGTTAGTTTCTGTATCTATTAAAAAAGTATTAATAACGTCCTTTACACCATCATCGTTATCTCCTAAAAATGAAGATATAGTATCTAAGCTATAAAGCGATGAAATTATATTTTTTGTAACAATTTTACTTTTGTTTTCAACATTCAGTGCCTTTTCGGGGAACAATGTACTTAACTCATCTAAGAAAATATCTTTAGAAAATGGCTTTTGTAGTGTACTTGTAAAACCGGCTTTATAATACGTTTCTTGGCTAAGATCTTTTCTGCCTGTCATCGCTAAAATTGGCTGGTTCTTATAATGTTTATAATTGCCGCTTTTTAAATGTTTTAAAACCTCAAAGCCATCAATAGTGGGCATTTGTATATCCGTTAAAACTACATCATATTTTAAATTTTTAGTTTTGTCAATCTCATTAAAATCAGAGAAACTTATGGCTTCGATATGTAGTGTTTCGCATACTTCTTTCAGTAAACGTAGCATAGCAGTATCATCGTCAATTAATAAAATTGATAAGCCTGGTTTTATAAATGAAACTAATTTTTTCTTTTTTATAATAGTTTTGTTTTCTGAAACAGCTAAAGGAATTTGAAGAGTAAAGGTGCTCCCTTTATCTTTTTCACTTTTTAATTTTAAAGAACCGTTTAATAATTCAGCAAGTTTTTTTGAAATGGTTAATCCTAATCCGTAACCACCATATTTCTTTTCAGTACTATCATCTGCCTGCGTAAATTCTTTAAAAATATGTTGCTGTTTTTCTTTTTCAATACCTATTCCTGAATCTATAACAGCTATTTTGGTTTGGTATTTTTTATGTTGATCTATTTCTACAGAGGCAATTACCTTAATACTCCCTTCGTGGGTAAATTTGTAAGCATTGCTTATTAAATTAGTTAATACCTGTCTTATTCTAAACGGATCGCCAATTACAGCTTGGTCAAGCTTATCATCTATTTGAATAATAAGTTCAATATTTTTTTTCTTATTAATTTCTTGAAGGTTAGATGATGTTTCTTCAATCAAATCAGATAAAATAAACGGAATATTCTCAATCTTTAATTTTCCAGCTTCGAGCTTAGAAAAATCTAATAGGTCATTTACTAAACTATCTACATACTTTGCTGCAGATTTTACATTTCGTAAATAACCAACCTGTTTACCCGTAAGGCCAGTGTTTTCCATTAATTCAGAGTACCCTGTAATGGTGTTTAATGGCGTTCGTAAATCGTGACTCACAGTCGATATCAATTGCTCTCTACTTTTTAATAAAGATTCAGAGTATTTTTTTTCCTCCTCTAAATTCTGACGGTATGTTTGTACACGCCAATAATCGCGAGTTATTAGAAAAGTAAATATACCAACCACAATAAAGCCGAGTAGAGCAGCAATACCAGCCAAGCGCGTACTTCTGTTTAAAATATCTTCTCTTTTTTGATTGTCGTTGTAAGTAGCATTTATTACTTCTTGTTCAAAGGCGGAAATAATTCTGCGTAATTGTTGTGATAAATCAAGATCGTTTTTATTGATTTCCATTTCTTTTTCTGCAAGTGAGCGTTGCGTGAGTGCGTCTTTATTTTTTGCTTCTGTTAAAATCTTTTTAGAAACCTGTAAAATAGAATCTATGTTTTTTGTGTTGGGGTTAGTTTTATTATTGCTGGGTACATTCGCATTTAGTAATGCAACCCAATCTTCAAGAACCTTACGCTCGTATTCAGGTAATTTTTGTGGAGTTGGGTTAAAATCATAGATGGATATTTTCTCAAAAGAAGCCTCCATCTTTAAGAATTTATTTAAGGCAGCGTCAAGCGAACTATTAGCATCATTCTTTAGTTTAAGTCTTCTTAATTCTTCGTTGTTATATGTTTTCTGTTTTAATAAATATTGAACGCTATCTAATAATTTAGTCTGATAAGGGTTAAATATAACTTGCTTTAAAGAGTCTATTTCGACAGAAACAGAATCTATTTTTTGAGCATAAGCAGTAAAATTTTCTTTAGTTTTTGTCTGTAATGCTAATTTAGATAAGCTTTCCGCTTCATATAGTTGTGTAAGCAAAGAGCCTGTTCTAATAAGCTTTGTATCGTTTTTGCTTGATGTGTCTGTAACTAAGTAGCTCTTTACTTCTGCAAGTATAAAAATACCAGCAATTAATGCTAGGCCGCCTAAAATAAGGTAACTCAGTATAATTCGAAGCGTAAATTTATTTTTTGATTTATTCTTTTCCATACATTATAGCTACTAATATACTTACGTTTTTTTTATAAACATAGTTGGCAGTGTAATGTTAATTATATGTTGTGGATATTTCTTTTTTTTAATAAAAAAGGGAGCGTTTTTTATTTTCTGTTATTTAGTATTCAAATTAATAAATACGATAGTATATTTGCGGTATCTCAAAGGGGTGCCGAATTCTATTTAAGAATAAAGCTGAGATTATACCCAATGAACCTGGGCGGGTAATGCTGCCAAGGGACGCGTAAATCGCCATTAGGAACGTTTAGGTTTCTTGTTATGCTAATATTTTGCAGAACAAAACCTAGAAAATCAATTACAAACAGGAATAATTACCCCTTTTATTCGTCACTTAATTTATAGTACGAATGAAAATTGTATGTACAGTATTTGCCATTTTATGTGTCGCAATAAACGCGAATTCACAACAGCAAAAACCAACTGATTCTTTAGAAGGAAAAAAAGTGGTTTTAGATGAGGTTTTTGTCTCAGCGATTAGAGTAACAAAAGAGACTCCTGTTACCTTTTCAAATTTAACGAAAGAACAAATCAAGCCAAGAAATTTAGGGCAAGATATTCCTATTTTAATGAACTTTTTACCATCTGTAGTTACAACGTCAGATGCTGGCGCAGGTGTAGGTTACACAGGTATTCGGGTTCGTGGTAGTGATGCTACGCGAGTTAATGTTACTATTAACGGTATACCATACAATGATGCAGAATCTCAAGGTACTTTTTGGGTGAACATGCCAGATTTTGCTTCATCTGTAGAGAGTTTACAATTGCAACGTGGTGTAGGTACATCAACAAATGGTGCAGGTGCTTTTGGTGCTAGTTTAAATTTGTTAACAGATGGTTTTTCAGAAGATCCTTATGCTCAAATTTCTTCTTCAATTGGTAGCTTCAATACCTTAAAAAACACATTAAAGTTTAGTACAGGTTTATTAAACGACCATATAGAAGTTTCAGGTAGGTTATCAAAAATTGACTCAGACGGATATGTTGATAGAGCTTTCTCTGATTTAAAATCTTATTTTTTACAAGCTGCTTATAAAGATGAAAATACTTTAATTAAAGCATTGCAGTTCGGGGGCCATGAAATTACGTATCAATCTTGGTTCGGAATAGAAGCTTCGCAATTAGAAACAGATAGAACAGCAAATCCATATACATACGAAAATGAGGTTGATAATTATAAACAAGACCATTCTCAGTTGTTGTGGAATCAAAAATTAAATAAATTTTGGAGTACTAATTTAGCATTTCATTATACCAGAGGACGTGGATATTTTGAGCAATATAAAGAAGAAGACGATTTTGAAACATATGGTTTTGAACCAATTACTGTAAATGGAGAAGATGTGAATACTACAGATATTATTCGTAGACGTTGGTTAGATAATCACTTCTATGGAACTGTTTTTTCTGCAAATTATGTAAATGAAAATTTAGATCTAATTTTTGGTGGAGGTTGGAATAAGTATGAAAACACGCATTATGGCGAAGTTATTTGGGCGCGTTATGCAAGCTTAAGTGAAATTAGAGATCGTTATTATGAAAATAACTCAACAAAAACAGATTTTAATTTTTACACGAAAGTAAATTATAAGTTAAATGATAAATGGAGTCTTTTTGGAGATTTACAATATAGATCAGTTAATTACAAAGCTAATGGTGATGAAACAGGTTTAGTTGATGATACTTTTGATTTTTTTAACCCGAAAGCAGGAATTACATTAGATGTAAATAAAAATAATAACCTTTATTTTTCTTATGCCGTTGCAAATAGAGAACCTAATAGAACAGATTACGAAAGTGGCTCGCCCAAACCAGAAAGGTTAAATGATTTTGAGTTAGGTTGGCGTTACGTTTCTCAAAACACACAGATTAATACTAACGTATATTACATGAAATATAAAGATCAGTTAGTGTTAACAGGTAATATAGATGATGTTGGTAATTATTTAAGAGCAAATGTACCTGATAGCTATAGATTAGGTCTTGAAATTGATGCGAATATTAGTGTCAGCGAAAAATTTAAAATAACACCAAATATAGCATTGAGTACGAATAAAATTGAAGATTTTATATTGGATAGAGATGGTGTTATAAGTAATATAGGAGATACAAATATAGCTTTCTCTCCTTCATTTATTGCAGGTAATATTTTAACCTATAAACTGCTAGAAAATTTAAGTTTTTCATTGTTGTCCAAATATGTAGGCGAGCAATATTTAAGTAATACAGATACGGAAGCTTCTAAGTTAGATGCTTACTTTACAAACGATTTTAATGTTACTTATGAAATTAAAACAAACTCTATTTTCAAATCAATTGTTTTGTCAGGTTTGGTAAATAATATTTTTAATGAAGAGTATGAATCAAACGGGTATACCTATTTAAATTTTTGGGAAGGTCCAACATCCTTTGAGGTACAAGGGTACTATCCACAAGCAGGAACAAACTTCTTGTTAGGTGCAACATTAAACTTTTAAAAACTTAGCTTATAAGTTTGTATTATTGAAGGGTTTCTTTTTTAGAAACCCTTTTTTTATTTCCTTATTTTAGTACTCAAATTTATGATAGTTGAATAATATGGAAGATAGAAAGCTTTTGCGTTGGGGAATTATAGGATGTGGAGCAGTAACAGAAGTTAAAAGTGGTCCAGCCTATCAACTTACAAAAGGTTTTAGTTTAGATGCTGTAATGCGTAGAAATGCTGAAAAGGCAGAGGGTTTTGCTAAAAGACATAATGTTCCAAAATTTTATTCAGAAGCTGAAAGTTTGATAAATGATCCAAACATTGATGCTGTTTACATAGCAACACCACCCGATACGCACAAGCAGTATGGCTTGTTGGTAGCAGCGGCTGGTAAACCATGTTGTATTGAAAAACCATTAGCGCCATCTTACGAGGATGGTTTGGCGATTGTAGAAGCTTTTAAAAGGCAAAACACACCTTTGTTTGTAGCTTATTACCGGAGATCATTGCCTCGCTTTTTACAAGTTGAAAAGTGGTTAAAAGAAAGTGAAATAGGGGTGGTAAGGCATATAAGTTGGAATTTTTCTAAACCAGCTAATGAGATTGATTTGAGCGGGGAGTACAACTGGCGTACAGATGCTAAAATTGCTCCGGGAGGTTATTTTGATGACTTAGCAAGTCATGGGTTAGACTTGTTCGCTTATTTATTAGGTAATTTTGAAAAAGTAAATGGCTTTAGTACAAACCAACAAGGTTTGTATACTGCTAAAGATGCGATAACATCTTGTTGGATTCATGAAAATGGAGTAACGGGGCAAGGTAGCTGGAATTTTGGTAGTTTAAAAAGAGAAGATAGAGTCGAAATATTAGGTAGTAGAGGTAAAATAAGTTTTCCTGTTTTTGCTGAAAAAGATGTTGTTTTAGATAATAATAGTGGCGTTAAAAGTCTTTTTATTGAAAACCCAAAACATGTACAGGAGTTTCATGTAAATAATTTAAAAGCTGATCTTTTAGAAGGTGTTAAACATCCATCAACTGGTGAAACTGCTTTACATACAGCTTGGGTAATGGATAAAATACTACGCTAATATATGCCAGAAATTAAATTAGAAACTCGAATTGTATTACCTATTGATAGGGTTTTTGATTTAATAAGAAATGTTGATCTTCTATAAGTTATCAACATCAAAAACTAATGAAACAGCAATAGCAGGGAAGACTTCTGGTTTAATAAGTTTGGGAGAATCTGTTACATGGCGAGCGAAGCATTTTGGTGTGTATCAAAATTTAACATCTAAAATAACAGTATTCGAAAAGCCAGATTATTTTGTAGATGAAATGGTTTCAGGAGCATTTAATTCTTTCAAACATGAGCATATTTTTGAAGATAAAGGCGGTTTTACTTTAATGATTGATGTATTTCATTATGAAGCACCTTTGGGAATTTTAGGTAAACTTGCAAATATTCTTTTCCTAAAAAAATATATGATCAAATTTCTAACTCAAAAAAATATAGCATTAAAAGAGATTGCGGAGAATGGTACTGTTAATCAATTTTTAGAAACTTAATTCGTAATTGAAATTATATTGCCTGAAGTAGTAACCGTGTATTCTAACATGTTATAGAATCGAGTGTCATCTTCAGGGCTATTTAGTAATTGGCCAGTAAATAATGAATAATTATAATCTTCACATTCGCAGGTTACAGAGTTTCTGCTAGAGTCTAATGACATAGTAGAGCACTCGTTAGGTGTATGGTTAGGGCAGCTTGCTTCAAAAGCTCTAAACCCACTAAAAGATGATAGTGTTTTAATTACAAAAATACCACGAGTTCCTGCTTGTTCATTTGATATATAGATAGCGCTACCTTCATTAGTTAGTCCGCTATATAAGGGAAGATTTGTATTAATATCAAACCTAAAATTAAACTCTTGTAAATATGGATTCCTATTGGTAGAATTTTTACTGCAAGAAAAAATAAATACCATTAAAAAAAGACCTAATAATCTGTACATAACACCTCTGTATTTTAATATACCCATCACAAAGTTGAACAAAAAAAATGTATATTTGTCATAAATCCTCTATAAAAAAGAGGATTTTCTTATTTTACAAATTGTTATAATTATGAGTACAACATCTTATTATACAGCAGAAGGATTAAAGAAGTTAAGAGACGAACTTAATCAACTTAAAGATATAGAACGCCCGAAGGCATCTAGAGACATTGCTGAAGCTAGAGATAAAGGAGATTTATCTGAAAATGCTGAATATGATGCAGCTAAAGAGGCTCAAGGTCTTTTAGAACTTAGAATTTCTAAGCTAGAAGATGTATATGCAAATGCAAGATTAATTGATGAATCTCAATTAGATACATCTAAAGTTTTGGTGCTTTCTACAGTAAAGCTTAAAAACCAAAACAATGGAATGGAAATGAAATATACTTTGGTAGCAGAAAGTGAAGCAGATTTAAAAACCAGTAAAATTTCTGTAAACTCCCCAATCGGTAAAGGTTTGTTAGGTAAAAAAGTAGGTGATACAGCTGAAATTACAATACCTAATGGAGTTTTAAAACTTGAGATTATTGAAATTACAAGAGCGTAGTTATTTTTTAGTAAAGTATTTACCTTATCTTAAGTGTTTAATTTAATTTTATTGAATGTTTGAATTAGCGTATCGCTCTGTAGCGAAAAATAATATTAGCAAACAGGATATTTCTGATATTTTAGAGAGTGCTAATAAATTCAATTTAGATAATAAAATTACAGGTTGTTTGGTGTTTTATGATAACTATTTTATTCAAATTTTAGAAGGAGACAGAAAAAAAGTAAAAGATATTTTTTCTAAAATAGCCAAAGATCCTAGACATTATAGTGTCAAAATTCTTTCAGAAGGATTAAAAGAAGAGCGTTTTTTTCCAGAATGGAATATGGCATACGCCAATTTTGATAAGGGTGAAAATGCGAATGAAGAAGTTAAAAGTTATGCAAATAATTTAATACTACTTTCAGAATTTACCGAGAAACCAACAACTACTTTAATGATGTTTTGGGCGGGGATAAGTAGAATTATCAAAAGCCCTGTTTAGCTAATTATTTATTTTTAATAAAAACAGTATTTGCATTATGGCTACAATTTTCACTAAAATTATATCGGGCGAAATCCCATGTTATAAAATTGCAGAAGACGATAATTTTTTTGCTTTTTTAGATATCAATCCTAACGCAAAAGGGCATACACTTTGTGTTCCAAAAAAGGAAGTGAATAAAATTTTAGATCTTGATGAGGCTACATATATGGCTTTAATGGCTTTCTCAAGAAAAGTTGGTAAGGCATTAGAAAAAGCTATTGAGTGCAAGCGTGTAGGTATGACTGTAATTGGTTTAGAAGTGCCACATGTACATGTGCATTTAATACCTTTAAATGAAATGAAAGATGCAACTTTTCAGTCTAAAGTTTCATTTACAGAAGAAGAATTTATCGCTATTGCAGACAAAATTAAAGCGGAATTAAATCAAGGAATGTAATCCTTTAAAAAAGATTTTCTTTATTTAAAACGATATAAAATCCAGCAGCAATAATAAATATTGCTATTAATACAAGAATATAAAATAAGCTCGTATACTTAGTTGCACTTTTTTGCGGAATAGCGGTTTTTTGATAATATTCGAAAACACGTTCAATATCCGGCGTCCAAGTAACAGGGTAAATAAGTGTAAAGCACTTTTTACATTTTATTTCAGAGCTAACTTCGTTGGTGACTTTGTGAACAAACTTACCATGTGAGTGTTTTTGGTAAAAAGATAATTTTAGTTCTTGATTAAAGCATTCGGGGCAATTATTCGTTAATTCTGCCTCTTTTATCACTTCCATTATAATCTTCGCCATAACTTATGAGTTTATTTTAAAAGACATTTTCATTATAGTACCTTCTTTACTAGAAGAAAGAACTTTGATTTTTCCTTTATGATACTCTTCTACAATTCTTTTGACTAAAGAAAGGCCTAGTCCCCAACCTCTTTTTTTAGAAGTAAAACCAGGATTAAAAATAGTGTCAAAGTTGCGTTTTAATATACCTTGTCCTGTGTCAGACACCAAAATTACGGCATTATTACCTTCTTTTAAAATTTCTACACTAATACTTCCTTTGCCACGCATGGCGTCAATGCCGTTTTTAACAAGGTTTTCAATAGTCCATTGATACAGAGGTTTATTTAATAATACAGGGATTTCATCAATTCTACTGTCTATTGAAAAAAGAATGAGTTTAGAACTTCTGTTTTTTAAATACTCAAAAGCATTTTGTGTTTCGGCAACAATATTTGTTTCTTTTAAAACAGGTAGTGATCCAATTTTAGAAAAACGTTCTGTAATAATTTCTAATCTAGAAATATCCTTTTCAATTTCAGAAGTTATATTTGGATTTACATTTTCAGCCTTCAAAAGCTCATTCCAGCCTAATAAAGATGTTAATGGTGTACCTATTTGGTGAGCAGTTTCTTTTGCCATACCAGCCCAAAGCTTGTTCTGCTCTGATGATTTATTGATCTTAAAAAAGAAATAAATAACCGCAGCAAAAAGGAATATAATTAAAAGTAGAGCAATAGGGTAATATTTTAATTTATTTAAAACTTCAGAATTTCCATAATATAAAGTAGCAAGCTCTTCTCCTTTATAATCTATTTTTATAGGTGTATTTTCGCTTTCAAACTTTTCAATTTTACTTTTAACAACCACAGTATCCGTTGCAAATTCTTTAGGCATGTTGCTAACTTTAATAGCTCCATCCCTATTTACTAGAATCATAGGTGTAGTAGTGTTATTTTGAAAAATTTTTAAAGGTAGATTTCCAGGGTCAGCATCTGCAGGTAGCGATTGTAATTCTACAAGGGCACTTGCCCAAATTTCTACTTTATTACGTTCTTCTTCTTTAAATTTTTTAAAAAAGCTATTGGTGTTCCAAAGTATCAAACTCACTATAGCAAATGATGCTACTTGAAGAATAATAGTTGTGGTTTTTTTCTCTGGGTTAAAGTTCATCCAATTAAATGGTTATTAATTCTTACAATATAACGCAAATTGTTAAAAGTTATTCTATGCATTTGATAACTACTAACTTTCATATATGTTGCTAATTTATGTACTTTTGTATTTCTATGCGAGAAATGATTTCTGTATTGCCAAAAGATGTTATAACAGCCAAATTACATGGCTATCTTTTAGGTGCAGTTGGTCCTAGACCAATAGCTTTTGCTAGTACTTTAGACGAGAACGGAAAGCCAAACCTTTCGCCTTTTAGTTTCTTTAATGTTTTTAGTGCGAATCCTCCTATTTTAATTTTTTCTCCTTCGAGAAGAGTTAGGGATAATACGACTAAGCACACTTTAGAAAATGTTTTGAAGACTAAGGAGGTGGTTGTTAATATCGTAAATTATGATATTGTACAACAGATGTCTTTGTCTAGTACAGAATATGCTGAAGGTGAAAATGAGTTTTTAAAAGCAGGTTTAACAATGTTGAAATCGGACATTGTAAAACCATTTAGGGTTGCTGAGTCACCAGTGCAATTTGAGTGTAAGGTGATAAAAGTAGAAGCTTTAGGAGAAAATGGAGGGGCGGGAAACTTAATATTTTCAGAAGTAGTTAAAGTGCATATTGATAAAGCTATTTTAGATGAAAATGGTAGTATTGATCAGGCCAAAATAGATTTAGTCGCTCGTATGGGTGGTAACTGGTATAGCCGTGCTAACGCTGGCCTTTTTGAAGTGCCGAAACCCCTTTCATCTTTAGGTGTTGGAGTTGATAATATACCTAATAATATTAGGTTAAGTTCTGTTTTAACAGGTAACGATTTAGGTAAATTAGGTAATGTTGAAAAATTACCGACTAAAGAAGATATAACTGCTTTTTTGAAAGATAATTCAGAAATTCAGGCCTTAATAAATTCTGGTATAGAAAACCAATTACATAAAAAAGCACAAGAGTATTTACATAAAAACGACGTACTTTCCGCTTGGAAAGTATTATTATCAAAATAAGAGGAAATGGAAGTAGAAGGAAAAGTAAAAATGGTTGGCGAAACGCAAACTTTTGGAAGTAACGGATTTAGAAAAAGAGAAGTTGTTGTAACAACAGAAGAGCAATATCCGCAACACATAATGGTTGAATTTGTTCAGGATAAATGTGATTTATTAAACAGCGTAGCTGTAGGTCAGCCAGTTAAAATAGGAATTAATTTAAGAGGTAGAGAATGGGTTAACCCTCAAGGCGAAACTAAATACTTCAACTCTATTCAAGGATGGAGAATTGAGAATTTACAAGCTGCTGCTTCAACTGATTCAGGTATTCCTCCAGCTCCACCGATGGATTCTTTCCAGCCTGCAGATAATTTGAATGAAGAAGATCATGATGATTTACCTTTTTAGGTTGTAAATAACAATACTTATAAAACCTGTCTTGCTTTCGCAATTCAGGTTTTTTATTTTTATAAAAGTTTAGTATATTTTTAATTTAAATTTTTAAAATAGAAATTGAATCAACAACCTATAGTTTTAGAGCCAAACTCTTTATATTTTCCTCCTGTTGAAAATGCAGATGAAGAGGGCTTGTTGGCTTATGGAGGTGATTTATCTCCTGAGCGGCTATTACTTGCGTATAAAAGCGGAATTTTTCCTTGGTTTAATGAAGACTCGCTTATTCTTTGGTGGAGTCCAAACCCGAGAATGGTACTGTTTCCTAAAAAAATAAAGATTTCTAAAAGCATGAAAAAAGTGCTAAAGAGTACTCAATTTAAATTAACAAAAAACACTTGTTTTCAGTCTGTTTTAGATAATTGTTCAGCTATAGAAAGAGAGGGGCAAGAAGGGACTTGGATTACGAGTAATATGAAAACAGCGTATCTAGAGCTTCATAAAAGGGGTGTAGCCGAATCTTATGAGGTTTGGGAAGATGAAGAATTAGTTGGTGGCTTATATGGTATTAATTTAGGTGATGTATTTTGTGGAGAAAGCATGTTTAGTCTAGTAAGTAATGCTTCAAAATTTGCTTTTATACATTTAGCAAAAGAACTACAAGAAAATAATTACAAGCTTATTGATTGTCAAGTGTATACTGAACATTTAGAAAGTTTGGGAGCAGAAGAAATATCCAGGCAAACATTTATATCCTATTTATAAAGACAGGCTTAACGATGTTAAAATAAACAGGTTTTGAGTTGTTTCAATATTATAATTTTCAAATCGATACTCCAAGCCAGCTTGTAGTTTTGTATTTTCTGTTAATACAAAACCTATTGAGCTTGTAAATCTTTGATCATAGCTTGGTTTATACCCTTTTGCTACGCTTAATAAACTTTCAGTCGAAGCAATAAAATAAGGTTCTCCAGTATCTAAAATAGTGCCCATTAATGGCATATCAGCAGCAAACCTATATCTAAACCTGTGTGTTGTTAAATTACGAGCTATGCGTTGTTCTGCTCTAAGTCGGTGACCATATCTTACATTACTCGGCTTGTGTGTAAAGTTATACTGTTCAGTAAAACGTAACTCGTTATTTTTATTTTTTTCAAAGGTTTCTCTAAATCGGTACTGAATACCAAATGCAACACTCTGGTTATATTTTAATTTAAAATTTGAAAAATGTTTAAAATCAAGTTGCCTTACTTCAACGTTATAGTCATTGTCTTTATAAAAATAAATTCTATTCGCTATTGAAAAGTTGTGAGAATAGTTTTTGCTAATATCATAATTAATAGAAAAATCAGGTTCAATAAAACCAGTAAAATTGCCCTGGGCAAAGAACTGGGTTGTTGAAAGTAATATGCAACTAAAAATAAAAATTTTAATAAAGTATGTGATCATAATTAATAGGAAGTGATTTTCGAATAGATTTAAATTTTCCTGTAGCATCAAATAAGATTTCAAATTTCTCGAAGTTTTTTTCTTTTTTACCATTAATCATTATTTCATAATTAACAGTAGGTAACATAAGGTTTTGAAAAGCGTTATTTATAGTTTTTTCATCATTTTCAATAACGGGGTATTGTTGTTGAATTTTTACAATTTTATATTTCTCAAAATTCTGGTCTAAATATTTAGTTGCGTTTTCAAAAGTGTCATTAGGTATATCAATACTTTTAATTAAAACTTCAATATCTTGTAGATGACCTTGTTCATTAAATTCTACGCTATACCATAAGCGCTTTTTTTTAAATTTAGCTTCAAAAGTTACCTTGCTACTGTCAATCTCTTTATAGAATTTTATTTTTTTTGCATCTGTTAGCTTTGTTTTGATTAAAGACAATGCTTCTGACGGGAATTCAGATTTTTTAATACGAAATTCTCTTTCTAATTTTATTTGACTAAAACAAGTTAGGGTACTAATTAGTAACAATAATAAAAGACTAAACTTCTTCATATCTAAAACAATTTATTTCGTGATCATTAACCATACCGGTTGCTTGCATTTGCGCATATATAACGGTACTGCCAACAAATTTAAAGCCTCTTTTTTTTAAATCTTTACTGATTTTATCAGATAGTTCCGTGTTAGCAGGTGCTTCTTTATAATGCTTTACTTTATTCTTGATAGTTTTTCCATCTACAAAATTCCAGATATAAGTGCTAAAACTACCAAATTCTTCTTGAATTTTCATATACGCATCTGCGTTAGAAATGGTGGCTCTAATTTTAAGTTTGTTTCTAATGATTCCTGCGTTTTGCAATAAAGATTCAATTTTGGATTCATTATAAGTCGCAATTTTTTTATAATCAAAATTGTCAAATGCTTTTCTGAAATTTTCTCGTTTTCTCAAAATTGTAATCCAGCTTAACCCCGCTTGAAAAGTTTCTAGAATTAAAAATTCAAATAGTTTGTCATCATCTTTAACGGGTACTCCCCACTCTAAGTCATGATACGCTTCATAAAGATCATCACCTTGGCACCATCCACATCTATGTTTTTCCATTCTAGTTCTTTTAAAGGTAGATAAGATTTACAAATCTATTTTATTAGAAATTAAATTAACTAATTCTGGTTTATAATTTTTTTCAAGGTAAGGCTTTTAAAATAAAATGTTTAACTATTGCGTATTAATAGCAATACTATTAAATTCGTGATTAAAATAATAATTTATTAGAGATGGATAGGCTATTACAATCGATGAAAATTACTATTAATGATAAGATTTATATCAAAGACCCTGAATCTTCTGAATTAGGAAAGAAAATAATTCAAGATAGTATTTTATTAATTCATGAAATTGGTTTCGAAAAATTTACATTCAAAAAACTAGGTTTAGCTATTGAGTCTAATGAGAGTTCTATTTATCGTTATTTTGAGAATAAACATAAACTATTATTGTATTTAACCTCTTGGTATTGGGGTTGGTTAGAATATCATTTAGTATTTTCAACTAATAGTATAACTAACCCTATTGAAAAACTTACGAAAGCGATAGAGGTTGTGACTAAAGTGATCGAAGAAGATTCTCATTTTTCACATATCAATGAAATTGTTTTAAGTAAAATTGTCATTAATGAATATTCAAAATCATATTTAACTAAAGAAGTTGATGAGGAGAATAAAGATGGTTATTTTACTATTTATAAAAGGCTTATTGCTAGGTTAGCAGAAATGATTACAGGAGTAAATTCTGAATATAAATATGCTTCGAGTATGGCGAGTACTGTGTTAGAGGGAAATTTGCATCAGTTTTTTTTAAAAGAACATTTTCCAACGCTTACTGATTGTCATAATTCTAAATCTTCAACATGCTACTTTACAGAAGTAGTTCTAAAAACAATACAAAATTAAAGCATGGCAAAAAATGTACTTACAGCTTGGCAGCGTTTAATAGGGTTACTAAAACTTGATAAACGCGATATTTTCCAAACTTTTTATTATGCTATTTTCGCGGGTATCGTAAACTTAACATTGCCTTTAGGTATTCAGGCAATTATTAATTTAATTCAGGGCGCTCAAATTAGCACTTCTTGGATTGTTTTAGTTGTTTTGGTAACTGGTGGTGTGGCCTTTGGTGGTTTGTTGCAGCTAATGCAAATTAGAATTATAGAAAACGTTCAGCAGAAAATCTTTACAAGAGCATCATTTGAATTTATTTATCGTTTTCCGAAAATAAAAATGAGTGAGCTTCGCGATTACTATCCGCCGGAGCTAGCTAATAGATTTTTTGACACACTTACGGTTCAAAAATCGCTTTCTAAAGTTTTATTAGATTTTCCTGCGGCCTTACTGCAAATTATTTTTGGGTTGCTGTTATTATCATTTTATCATCCATTTTTTATTATTTATGGCTTGTTATTAATGTTGCTAATTTATGTGGTATTTAAATTTACAGCTCAAAAAGGATTAGAAACAAGTTTACAAGAATCTAAATATAAATACAAAGTAGCACATTGGATTCAAGAAGTTGCTCGTTCTCTTGTTAGTTTTAAACTATCAGGTAATACGACTCATGGACTTGATAAAAATGATGAACTAGTAGGAGAATATCTTCAAGCAAGAGAAAACCATTTTAGAATTTTAGTCATTCAGTTTATTCAAATGATAGGTTTTAAGGTTTTGGTAACAGCAGGTTTATTGCTTATTGGAGGCTTGTTGGTTTTAAATCAAGAAATGAATATAGGTCAGTTTGTTGCTGCTGAAATAATTATTTTACTAGTTATTAGTTCGGTAGAAAAATTAATTCGTGGGTTAGAAACTATATATGATTTATTAACTTCATTAGAGAAATTAGGGCAAGTAGTAGATAAAGATTTAGAGTCGCAAAAAGGGGAGGTTCCATTAACAACTGAAACAAGCTTAACAGTCGAAATATCTGATTTAAGTTATAAGTCTTACGGTGTTAAAAATAAAATATTAGACAATATCTCGTTAACAATTTTACCAAATACAACAACACTTTTGTTAGGTAAAAATGGGTCAGGTAAAACTACATTATTACGATTAATGGCTGGTTTAGTGAGGCCGACAGAAGGGGCTGTTTATGTAAATAATATAGCATTGGATAATATTGTGCCAAATCATTACCGATCGTTTATTGGCCAATCTTTTACTGAAGAGAGCCCTTTTGAGGGTAGTATATTAAACAATATAACATTTGGAGACGAAACAATATCGCAGAAAGATTTGTATTGGGCAATTGAAAAAACATGCTTAACAAAATTTGTAAAAGAACAACCAAAAGGTATTCATACAATTTTATTTCCTGAGGGACAGCAAATACCACATAACGTTGCTAAAAAAATCCTTTTAGCAAGAGCTATTGTTCGAAAACCAAAGTTATTGATTTTAAAGGAACCGTTAGATCAATTAGATGTAGAAGAAGTGATTTCAATTATGAATTTTTTATCTGATAAATCAAATCCTTGGTCATTGGTTATTGTTAGTCACGATAAAAACTGGGAAAATCGAGTAGATAGAATAATCACACTTGATGGAGGTAAAATTATAAATGCTAATTAAATAAAGCTATGCTTAATATCTCAAATAACATATTAAATAAAAAGGTAAACCTTAGTGTGTACAAGTCTGCAGAGCGTGTTTTTCATAAAAAGCATTATAAATATTTTAATAGATTTTTAATAGGGTCTGCTTTGTTTGGTTGTGTGGTTTTATTTTTGCCATGGACTCAGAATGTAAGAGGTAATGGAGCCTTAACAACTTTAAAGCCTGATCAAAGACCACAAACTATTCAGTCGCCAATACCAGGTAGAATAGAAAAGTGGTTTGTGCAAGAAGGGGATTATGTAAGTAAGGGAGATACTATTTTATTTATTTCAGAAATAAAAAACGAATATTTTGATCCTCAATTAGTAGAGCGTACAGGCGATCAAATAAAAGCAAAAGAAATGTCTGTAGTTTCTTATGAAGGTAAGGTGCAGGCGTTAAATAATCAGATAGGAGCCTTGTCTACAGAACGAAAACTAAAGTTAGAGCAAGCAAAGAATAAATTAATACAATCTAAGCTTAAAGTGAAAAGCGATAGTATCGATTTTCAAGCTGCAAATACAAATCTTGAAATAGCAGAACGTCAATACAACCGTACGGTTCAATTAGAAAAAGAAGGCCTAAAAGCACTTACTGATGTAGAAGAAAAAAGGCTAAAATTGCAAGAAACCCAAGCTAAATTAATTGCTCAAGAAAATAAATTATTAACAAGCAGAAATGATATTTTAAATGCCTCTATGGAAATTAATAGTGTGCAAGCTGCATATACAGATAAAATTTCAAAGGCTCAAAGCGATATGTATACAGCCCAATCAGGGCAATTTGATTCTCAGGCACAAGTGAGTAAGTTAGAAAATCAATTTACGAATTATGAAATGAGAAATGATTTATACTATATAAAAGCTCCACAAAATGGTTATATAAATAAAGCAATACAAGCAGGTTTAGGAGAAACTTTTAAAGAAGGTGATCAGTTAGTGGGTATAATGCCTGTAGATTATGATAAGGCTGTCGAGATGTATATAACACCTTTAGATTTGCCTTTGATACATAAAGGAGAAAAAGTGCGTATTCAGTTTGATGGTTGGCCATCTATTGTATTTAGCGGTTGGCCTAATGCCTCGCATGGTACATATGGTGGTGTTGTGGTTGCTATTGAAACTTTTATAAGTCCGAATGGTAAGTATAGGGTATTACTTTCTCAAGACCCAGACGATCAATCTTGGCCAGATCAAATACGTGTAGGCTCAGGAGCTAATACGGTTGCTCTTTTAGAAGATGTTCCTATTTGGTATGAGTTATGGCGTCAATTAAATGGTTTTCCGCCAAATTATTATCAGCCTGATGTTACTTCAACTAAAGACAAAAAATAATGAGAAATTTTATCTTTTTAGGTTTATTGTGTATTAGTTTCTCTTTGCCAGCACAACAGATTGATTCTTCTGTTTTAAAATTTAAAGAATATCTGGGGTATGTGAAAAAATATCATCCGATTGCAAAACAAGCAGAATTAACTTTAGATGAAGGGCAAGCGTATCTTTTAAAATCAAGAGGAAGTTTTGATCCTAAAATTGAAGTTGATTATGGTACTAAGCAGTTTAAAGGAACCGAATACTATGAGAAGCTAAATGCGACATTTAAAATACCTACTTGGTATGGGATTAACTTAAAAGGTGTTTTTGAACAAAATGAAGGTACCTATTTAAACCCTGAGTATACTGTGCCTGATGATGGATTGTATAGTGCAGGAATAAGCATGTCTGTTGGGCAAGGTTTATGGATTAATGACCGAATGGCGACGCTTAAAAAAGCGAAATATTTTAGAGAACAAACTAAGGTTGATAGAGATATAGAAGTCAATCAAGTGCTTTTTGATGCCGCTTTAGCTTATTTTAATTGGCTACAAGCTTATAGTGAAAGTAAAATATTTGAAGGATTTTTAGAGAATGCTAAAATACGTTTTCAAGGTATTAAAAAAAGTGCATCCGTAGGGCAAATTGCCGCTATAGATACTGTTGAGGCAAAAATTGTAGTTCAAGACAGAGCTTTAAATTTAGAGCAAGCAAGAGTTAAGCTAATGCAAAAATCATTAGAGGTTTCAGGGTATTTATGGCTAAATAATAATTTACCAGTAGAGTTACAACCTAATGTTGTGCCTGATGATGAAGTGCAAAATGATATTGATAGTACCTTAGAAATTTCAGGAATACCGTTAGATAGTTTTACGATAGATAATCACCCAAAACTTAAATCACTAGACTTTAAATTAAATGGTTTGCGAGTTGATAAAAATTTGAAAGCAAATAAATTACTACCAAAAATTGAACTCGAATATAATTTTTTAACAGAAACACCTGAGCTAATAAACTCTTTGCGAACAGATTATTACAAAGGTGGAATTAGTTTTCAATTGCCTATTTTTTTAAGGAAAGAACGAGGTGATTTAAAGCTAGCTAAAATTAAGATGCAAGACGCTAAATTTGAAATTGACAATGCTGAAATTCAAATTAAAAATAAAATAATTGCGCTTTATCGTGAGTTAGATTCTTTTGAGAAACAAAACGTTCTTATAGATGATATGGTGTTTAATTATGAAACCTTATTGAGTGCGGAAGAACGCAAGTTTAGCTTCGGAGAAAGTTCTTTATTTTTAATAAACTCTAGGGAAAATAAATTAATAGAATCTAAATTAAAACAGGTATTGGTGCAAAATAAATTCTTTACAACTAAGGCTAAATTATTTAATAGTTTGGCTGTAAATCCACAGAATTTATAAATTTATGATGGGGAACATAGTATGATGCTGGCACGATAAAAAATGTGTTTGTAAGTTTTTTTATTTTTTTTCTACAAATATGATATATCTCATATCCTATAGAATAGGGAGAATTTAATTTTATAGTATAACTGATCCAACAAAAATGATAGAAGAAACCAATATATCAAAAACAACTTTTGAAATCGTAAAAGAGAGTTTGCCTAAAGGTATTTCTTATGAAGAATATAGATCTAAGGTTAGTGCACTGGTAGCTTTAAAGCAGTCAACAGGTATCTTTCAGACCGATAATTTGATAAACTATACGTTGTTGAATGATAAGCGTATGAAGCGTTTAGATAAAACTTTAAAAATTAGTGAAGAAGATACTATCGAAATTAAAAAAATCGATAGAAAAGTAACTTGGTTGGTGTTAACTGAAAGTTGGTGTGGTGATGCTGCCCAAACAATGCCAATAATGAACAAGATTGCAAAATTAAATTCGAACATAGATTTTAAAGTATTGCAGCGAGATGAAAACTTAGAATTGATGAATCGTTTTTTATATAATAATTCATTGTCCATCCCTAAGTTGATAATGGTTGATGATATAACGGGTGAGGTTATAAACGATTGGGGTCCGAGACCAACTGTGGCTACAAAAATGGTAAATGATTTTAAGGAAGAGCATGGTAGTTTAACGCCAGAATTCAAACAAGATTTACAAATGTGGTACACAAAAGATAAAGGCCAAAATACTATAAAAGATTTATTAGCGAGCCTTTTGTTGAAATAAATAGGTGATGGTTCCTTTTTGAGAACCTTTAGAGCTATTTGTAAAAGTTGATCTATAGGCGTATGCAGTAGCATTATCTATCAAGCAACCATTATCTGTAGTTGAACTTTTTTTATTAAAAGTAGCATCAACAACATTTCCACTGCTATTTACTTCAATATTAATAACAATTTTACCGCCTTCAATACACGTATATATTGGTATCGGTAAATGTTTTTTAACTCTATCAACTAATGAATATGAGATTGATGTTCTTCGTTTTGCTAGGTTATTTGTAGGTACATCTTTTTGAGCTTCACGTTCCCCTAATAACTCTTTTGCTTCTTTTCTTTTTTTACGTAATTCTTTTAAGTTAGCAGCATATTCACCTGAGCTAGAAGTTAAGAGTTCAGAAGGCTCGTCGCTATCGGAAGAGCTTTCAGCTTCTTCCATTAATTCTTCAAGCGTTTTTAACGGTTCTGGGTTGCCGTAGCTAGGTTTTGATGCTTCATTGTATGCCATGTGGCTTTTTATACTTTCAGCTTTTGCTTGGTCTTCTAAAAGTTCTTGTTCCTTTATAATGTCTTCAATATCATCTTCAATCATTGCCATTTCAATAACATACTCTTCTTTCTCTTTGCCACCTAAGTGTATATTGTAAAGTATCAACACCACGATAGACATGGAGCAAAAAGTAATTAATAAAGAAAGTTGACTTCGATTCAAATTCATATTTCTATAACCACATTTTTAGAATTATATTTTAAAAAAATCGTTGAATGGCAGTAACTGGCTCTAGTTTATAGCATTTACCATTTTATTGAAATCCTCAGGGGTGATTGCTTTATTTACGTTGTAATCTCCTATTTTGGTTCTTCTTAAGGCAGTTAAGTGCCCGCCAGACTGCAAAGTTTTGCCAAAATCATACGCTAAAGAGCGTATATAAGTGCCTTTACTGCACACTACTCTAAAGTGAACATTATTGTCTTCTATACTTGTAATTTCAAACTCAGAAATGGTAATACTTCTTTTTCTGATTTCTACTTCTTGACCTTCTCTAGCATATTCGTACAATCTTTTTCCGTCTTTTTTCAAGGCTGAAAAAATAGGTGGTACTTGTTCGATATCGCCAATAAACTGCTGCGTAGCTTCTTTAATTAAAGCTTCGGTGATATGTTCAGTAGGGAAGGTTTCGTTAATTTCGGTTTCTAAATCGTATGATGGTGTTGTGCTACCAAGTGTAATCGTACCAGTATATTCTTTTGCTTGACCTTGTATTTCGTTAATACTTTTGGTGAATTTACCAGTACATATAATAAGTAAACCTGTTGCCAAAGGATCTAAAGTACCCGCATGACCTACTTTTATTTTTTTAAGTTCAAACTTTTTTCTGATAGTCCATTTTACAGAATTTACAGCCTGAAACGAAGACCATGTTAAAGGTTTGTCTATTAATAATACTTGACCTTCTAAAAAATCTTCTTTTGTTTTCAATAGGTGTGTTCTAATGGGTTTAAGCTAAATATCCGTAGGCGATAGCTATTAGGCCAACAATTAAACAATAAATAGCGAAATAAGAAAGCTTGCTTTTTTTAACTAATTGAATCATCCAAGTACAAGCAACTAAACCAGCTAAAAAAGCAGCGATAAAACCAGCTCCCATTGCAAAGTTATTTTCTCCTGAAAAAGTTAACTCGCCACCTAATAGATCTTTAACAATTTTACCAAAAATAAGAGGCACTACCATTAAGAAAGAAAAACGTGCAGCTTTCGTTTTATCGACACCTAATAATACAGAAGTAGAAATTGTAGCTCCACTTCTTGAAATACCAGGCAACATAGCAATAGCTTGAGATATACCTACGATGAATGCATTTTTAAAACTTACTTTTTTATCCGTGTCTTTTGCTTTATCAGCAAAATATAATAACACAGCTGTTATTAGAAGCATGAAACCTACAAAGCGAACATTGCCGCCAAAAAAGCTTTCTAATTGCTTCTCAAAAAATAAACCTACAAAAACAGCAGGCAACATTGAAATAATAATTTTTACAGAGAATTGTGATTCTTCATTCCATTTAAATTGAAATAAACCACTTAATATTTCCCATATATCTTTTCTGAAAACTACGATAGTACTTAATGCTGTAGCAAAATGTAGTACAACGGTAAAAAGTAAACTTTCTTCTGGTACAGAGTTATCCCCTAATATAGCTTTTCCTAATTCTAAATGACCACTTGAAGAAACAGGTAAAAATTCAGTAAGACCTTGAATTATACCTAGGATTATAGCATCTAATGTTTCCAATTATTTATTCTTTTTAGGGTTCAATAAAATAGCATAAATTTCGATGCCTAAACCAATTAAAACCATTGTAGGTGCCAATCTAATTCTTCTGAAATTATATATTTCGTCATTAAAAACGTTCGGATCATCGCTTCCGCCACCACTCATAAGTATAAAACCTACAGTAATAAAAGCTAACCCGATGAACATGAACATATAATTTTTCTTTTGAAAAATGAATTCTCGTTTAGAGTCTGTTGCTGTTTTGTTGTTCTGTTTATTTAACATGCTGCAAATTTAATAATATAATTCATCTGTTCTAAGATTTAAGAAACGTTGTGTCGCAAAATAGGTGCTTATTAAAGAAATTAGAAGTCCTAAAACAAAAACACTAGAGAATAAGATGATTAATATAACAGGGTCGTTCATTAAACCAAGTTCAGGGAAGTTTTCATTTACATAATATAAAACACCAGCTAATGCTATCATTGCTATGATAGAGCCGATGATTCCTAACTTAATATTTGTCCAAATAAATGGCCTTCTAATAAATGTTTTAGTAGCGCCAACCATTTGCATGGTCTTAATGATAAATCGTTTAGAATAGATTGATAAGCGAATAGAGCTGTTAATCAGTAATACCGCTATAAAAGTAAAAATACCACTAGCCACTAAAATCCAAAAGCTAATTCTTTTTACGTTATCGTTTAATAAACCAATTAAAGGCTTATCGTAACTTACTTCTTCTACATAGTTTTTTGACCCAATTTCAGTAGCAATTTCTTCTAATTGTTCAGGCGTTACAAAATCAGCCTTTAGTTGAACGTCTAATGAGTTTTTTAAAGGATTGTAACCTAAAAAGTCTTGAAAATTTTCACCAATATCTTCACTATGCTGTTCAGCTGCTTCTTCTTTTGATACGTACGCAGTATTTTTTGTATAATCTGCCATAGCCAAGCTTTTTTGAAGTTGGTCAATTTCCACCTGTTTAGCAGTATCTTTTAAGAAAACAGAAATAGTAATTTGTTCTTTAAAATGATCGGCCATTTTTTTAGTGTTTAAAACTAAAAGACCTAAAATGCCTAATAAAAAAAGTACCAAACCGATACTTAAAACCACAGAAAAATAACTTGATATTAATTTTCGTTTTTGATAGCGTTCAAAAGATTTACTCATAATTGTTGAAAACGGTATGTAAAAATAGGAAAGTATATGTAATATAAAATCTATGTTAACAGTTTGCACCGTTTTTATGGCAAATTTTTAAGAAAAAACAGTCTTTTCTGTCTTTTTAATGTAAAATGACCTTTTAAAAGTTTCTTACCCGTTTTTATTTCACTTCAAAACAAGCTAATGGTAATCAGTTTTTGTGTAGTAAAGATTTTATCTTAATTGGTTTTTAAAAATTTATCGTTAGTAGGTTTAAGGTGTTACTATATTATCTTTTCCCCTTTGCTATAATAAACTTATTTTTGCACCGCATTAAAACCGTCTAGGTTTAAACAAACTTTACATAATGAACTACGATTTCACAGAAATTGAAGCCAAATGGCAAAAATATTGGGCAGAAAACCAAACATTTAAAGCAGAGAACAATTCAGATAAAGAAAAGTTTTATGTGTTAGATATGTTTCCTTACCCATCAGGGGCGGGTTTACATGTTGGGCATCCGCTTGGGTATATTGCTAGTGATATTTATGCACGTTATAAAAGACATAAAGGGTTTAATGTATTGCACCCAATGGGGTACGATTCTTTTGGTTTACCAGCAGAGCAGTATGCAATTCAAACTGGGCAGCATCCAGCAGTTACAACAGCAACTAATATTAAAAGATATAGAGAGCAATTAGATAAAATTGGTTTCTCTTTCGATTGGTCTCGTGAAGTACGTACATCTAATCCTGATTATTATAAATGGACACAGTGGATATTTATTCAATTGTTCAACTCGTGGTACAATAACGACTCTAATAAGGCAGAAGACATAACTACATTGGTTACTCTTTTTGAAAAGGAAGGGAATACTACTGTAAATGCAGTTTCTGATGAAGATATTATTGCTTTTACAGCAGATGAATGGAAAGCCTTCGATATTAAAAAACAACAAGAATTTCTTTTACAATATAGGTTAACATATTTGGCTGAAACAGAAGTGAACTGGTGCCCAGCATTAGGTACGGTTTTAGCAAATGACGAAATTGTAAACGGAGTTTCAGAACGTGGTGGACACCCTGTTATTCGTAAAAAAATGACACAGTGGAGTATGCGTATTTCTGCATATGCACAACGTTTATTAGATGATTTGGCTGCGGTAGATTGGCCACAACCATTAAAAGACTCACAAACCAATTGGATTGGTCGTTCTCAAGGAGCTTCAGCAGTTTTTAAGGTGAACGGACATGATGAGGTGATTGACGTGTTTACAACTCGCCCTGATACTATTTTTGGAGTTTCTTTTATGACTTTAGCGCCAGAGCATGAATTGGTTTCAAAAATAACTACTGCTGAGCAAAAAGCGGAAGTTGAAGCATATATAGAAGCAACTGCAAAACGTAGCGAGCGTGAGCGTATGGCTGATGTAAAAACTATTTCGGGCGCATTTACTGGTGCCTATGCCGAACACCCATTTACAAAGCAACCTGTTCAAATATGGATTGGTGATTATGTTTTGGCAGGTTACGGTACAGGAGCTGTAATGGCGGTGCCTTGTGGTGATCAGCGTGATTACGATTTTGCGAAACATTTCGGCATTGATATTCCTAATATTTTTGAAGGGGTAGATATTTCTGAAGAAGCACATGCTGATAAAGATAAAACTGTAATTGCAAATTCTGATTTCTTAAGCGGATTGCCGTATAAGAAAGCTATGAAATTAGCGATTTACGAATTAGAAAAACTAGGACAAGGAAAAGGGAAGATTAACTACCGTTTGCGTGATGCTGTTTTTAGCCGTCAACGGTATTGGGGAGAGCCTTTTCCAGTGTATTATGTTGATGGTATGCCGCAAATGATTGATGCGAAGCATTTACCTATTGCATTACCAGAAGTAGAAAAATATTTACCCACAGAAACTGGAGAGCCACCATTAGGTAACGCTAACATTTGGGCTTGGGACACCGTTTCTAACAAGGTTGTAGATAACAGTAAGATAAATAACGCCACGGTGTGGCCCTTAGAATTAAATACGATGCCAGGCTGGGCGGGGAGTAGTTTTTACTTTAATCGTTATATGGACCCAAATAATGATACAGATATTTTCTCTAAAGAAGCTATTGACTATTGGCAAGATGTTGATTTATATATTGGAGGTAGTGAGCATGCCACAGGGCATTTGTTATATGCACGTTTCTGGCAAAAATTCTTGTTTGATAAGGGTGTAGTGCCTAAAAACGAGTTTGCTAAAAAACTCATCAATCAAGGAATGATTACGGGTACTAGTGCTTTTGTTTTTAGGGATGAGGAGTCTGGGAAATTATTTTCTAAGGGTTTAATTGGCGATAAAGAGATGGCACCTATTCATGCAGACGTATCATTTGTAAATGCCTCTGATGAATTAGATATTGAAGCATTTAAAAACTGGAGAGAAGAATATAAAGAGGTGGAATTTGTTTTAGAAAACGGTAAGTACATCGTTGGTCGCGAAGTAGAAAAAATGTCAAAATCGAAATACAATGTGGTAAGTCCAGATAGTATTTGTGTAGAGTACGGGGCAGACAGTTTGCGTTTGTATGAAATGTTTTTAGGCCCATTAGAGCAATCTAAACCTTGGAACACGGCAGGTATTACAGGTACACATGGTTTTCTTAAAAAATTATGGCGTTTATATGTAGGCGATAACGGTATTAAAATTACCGATACTGAAGCATCAAAAGACAGTTTAAAAACACTGCATAAAACTATTAAAAAAGTACAAGAAGATATTGAAAACTTCTCTTTCAATACCTCTGTATCTACTTTTATGATTGCGGTAAACGAACTTTCGACTCAAAAATGTACGAGTAGAGAAGTGCTAGAATCTTTAATTGTTTTGGTATCTCCTTACGCACCACATATCGCGGAAGAACTATGGAGTAAATTAGGGCATACAGCATCTATTGCAACAGCTCCTTTTCCAAAATTTGACGCATCACATTTAGTAGAAAGCAGTAAAGAATATCCGGTTTCTTTTAATGGAAAAATGCGTTTCAAATTAGAGCTTCCGATGGATTTTACAAAAGATCAGATAGAAGAAGTTGTAATGGCGCACGAAAAAACAATACAGCAATTAGCAGGCAGAGCACCTAAAAAGGTAATTATCGTTCCTGGTAAAATTATCAATATTGTTGGTTAACAGTAAATTACAAAAGCTTCCTTGTTATTTTTTAATATAAAAAGGGAACTTTTGTTTTGTTTTTCTCTTTTGTGAGCTAGGGTTGTTAAAAAATCACGAATTTGCCAATTTCATTGCATAATATTCATCGATTTTGAATTTATCGTCAATAAATTATATGAGTATTTGTTAAATGTCTGATTTTTAGTCAGTACAGTGCATTTTTAGGCGTTTTTGTTTTTTTATTATAACTATTTGCCGCAAATTTGGAGGGACTAATTATAATAAAAATAGACACTGGCAAATTGAAGTTTGTAAACCAAATATTTGATTTTGTCAGTGTTCTTTTTTTTCTAAAAAACGAGGTATGAAAGTAGGTATCCCTAAGGAAATTAAAAACAACGAGAGTCGTGTAGGTATGACTCCAGGTGGTGTTTTCGAACTTGTAAAGAATGGCCATGAGGTATTCGTTCAATCTACTGCAGGTGATAATAGTGGTTTTACAGATGAATCTTATATAGAAGCTGGTGCAGCTATCCTTGATACTATTGAGGAAGTTTATGCTATTGCTGAAATGATTGTTAAGGTAAAAGAGCCTATTGAACAAGAGTATAGCTTAATCAGAAAAGATCAGATTGTTTTTACATATTTCCATTTTGCATCAAGCGAGCCATTAACTAAAGCAATGATTGCTAGTGGCGCTGTTTGTATTGCTTATGAAACAGTTGAAGATAGGGATGGTGGTTTACCATTATTAACACCAATGTCTGAAGTTGCAGGTAGAATGTCTATTCAGCAAGGAGCAAAATATTTAGAGAAGCCTGTAAAAGGTCGTGGTCTATTATTAGGCGGTGTACCAGGGGTTCCTCCAGGAAAAGTTTTAATATTAGGTGCAGGTGTAGTAGGGATGCAAGCAGCTAAAATGGCATCTGGCTTAGGTGCTCAGGTTACTATTTTAGATGTTGATATGAAACGTTTGCGTTATGCAAATGATGTTTTACCAAACAACTGTACTACTTTATTTTCTAACGAATACAACATTAGAGAATTTGTACAAACACATGATTTAATTATCGGTGGTGTATTATTAAAAGGTAAAAAAGCACCAAACTTAATTACTAGAGATATGCTTAAGACGATGAAGTCTGGAGCTGTAATTGTTGATGTTGCTGTAGATCAAGGTGGTTGTGTTGAAACTACAAGACCAACAACTCATGAAGATCCTATTTATATTATTGATGAAATTGTACATTATTCTGTAGCAAACATGCCAGGTGCTGTACCTTACACATCTACTATAGCATTAACAAACGTGACAACGAGTTATGCTACAAAAATTGCAAACATGGGATGGAAAAAAGCATTAGCATCTGATCCAGGGTTACAAAAAGGTTTAAATATCTCTCAAGGTGAAGTAGTTTATAAAGAAATTATTGAAGCTTTTGACTGGGTTTCTTAGTCTTTAATACAAAATAATAACAGATTAAAATCCTGACATTTTTTCCTATTTTTGATATAGGAGAATTTGGCGGGATTTTTGCATTATATTAGTAAGTAATAAAAAGCGAGGTTTTGCTTTAATTAATTTAAAACTAAAACAATGATAGGATATTATATATTAATAGGTGGTATTGCGTTAGCCAGCTGGTTGGTAAGCAGAAAGTTGAAAAGTAAGTTTGAGTTTTATTCAAAAGTGCATTTGCGTAACGGAATGAGTGGTGCTGAAATTGCAGAAAAAATGCTTGCAGATCATGGTATTAGAGATGTAAAGGTAATTTCTACACCAGGGATGCTTACAGACCATTACAACCCGTCTAATAAAACAGTAAATTTAAGTGAGGGTGTTTATAACCAACGTAATGCATCTGCAGCAGCAGTAGCGGCACATGAGTGTGGGCATGCAGTACAACATGCAACAGCATACCAATGGTTAGGTTTAAGATCTAATTTAGTTCCTATTGTAAATGTTACTTCTAGTATGTCTATTTGGGTCGTTTTTGGTGGACTAATGGTAGGTGCCGCTGCAGGATTTGGATTTGGGTATTGGGTTGCAGTTGCAGGTTTGGTTATGATGAGTTTTGCGACAATATTTAGTTTGGTTACGTTGCCTGTTGAATATGATGCTAGTAATAGAGCTTTAGCATGGTTAAAGGCAAAAAATATAGTAACCCAAGAAGAATATAAAGGTTCTGAAGATGCATTAAAATGGGCGGCAAGAACGTATTTAATAGCTGCAATTGGCTCTGTGGCAACATTAGCATATTGGGCATTGCAAGTATTTGGTGGTAGAAGAGATTAAAATAGTGTTTAAAACATATAAAAAAAAGCTCCTTTTAAGGAGCTTTTTTGTTTTTTATTAAATAGTAATCTGTCTTTCTATTTGTTGGTCTAGCGATATAAATGTTTCTGTTCGCGAGACCCCGCCTATTTGTTGAATGTTGATGTTTAATACCTGCATTAAATGCTCATTATCTCTGCAAAGCACTTTAATTAATATAGACCAGTTACCAGTGGTATAATGACACTCTAATACTTCAGGAATTTTCTCTAACTCCTTTACTGCAGATGGGTTGCTCATTGCTTTATCTAAATAAATACCCACATATGCCATAGTAGAATAACCTAATGCCTTTGGGTTGATAACAAATTTAGAACCTGCAATTAAACCAGAGCTTTCTAATTTTCTTAATCGTTGATGAATAGCAGCACCTGAAATCCCGATTTTTCTAGCAATTTCTAAAACTGGTGTTCTAGCATCAGACATTAAAAACCTTAATATCTTCTTGTCTATTCCGTCAATTTTTACATTTTCATTATCAATTTTCATCTATCTGGTTTCAAATATTGATTAAATATAGATAAATAGTTTCAATATTGTTTTAAGTGATGTGTTAGTTTTTTGGAGTTGAAATATTATAGCCAACGTAAGGCACCTCTTTCTCTTTAAAAATTATTCCATAAGTTTCTAATTCTTTCAAAATAGGTTTGTACACTTCTTTTTGTATCGGTATTTGAACACCAGGAGTCGTAATTTTTTTATTCAGAATAAGTAATGTTGCAATGGCAACGGGCAACCCAACAGTTTTAGACATTGCAGTATGTGAACGATTTTCACCTACAACCACCATACTAGCGTCTATTTGTTTTTTCTCGCCATTTATTTCGTAACCAAACTTATGGTACATTACAATCATATCTTTATCAGTATCAGCTAAAGTCCAATCTTCTTCTAATATTTCTTGTAGGATTTGAGCAGGTGTAGCATTTTTTAATGTGATAATTTTTGTGGTATCAAATAGGTTTAGCTCTTTTAGCTTTTCCCACATTATATCATCTTGATCAATGTTTAAATAGTGGCGCAGTTTAAGTTCGACTGTATTTGTTGGTGAATATGGTAAAAACAAATTGATAAATGCTCGGTACGACATTCCTTCAGAATTCTCGATAGTATAAGTGTCATCAGTAACACCTAATTGTACAAACATATCCCAAGCCTTAGAAAAACCAACTCTTCTCATAGTACCTCTATAAAGTGTAAGCACATCTTCTAAGCCATAAGCTTCTCTATATTTTAAAGAATCTCTATTGGCGTATACTTCAAACTTTCCAAAATCATCAACATCAACAAATTCTGTTCTTCTAAATAATTTATGATATGGTATATATTTATCGGTACCTTCTTGTACAAATTTAGCAGTTCCGCCTTGCCCAGCTAATACTACATTTCTAGGGTTCCAAGTAAATTTGTAATTCCATAAATTGGTGTCACATTCAGGTGCAACTAAACCACCTGTAAAAGATTCAAACAGAAGCATTTTACCTCCATCTTCTTTTATTTTATCAATAAATTGTAGGGCACTCATATGGTCAACACCAGGGTCAAGACCTATTTCATTCATAAAAACGAGCCCTTTATCTTTCGCCTTATCATTAAGCAATTTTATTTCATCACTAACGTAAGATGCCGTAACTAAATGTTTTTCAAATAAAATACAATCTTTTGCAACTTTAATATGCAAAAAAGCAGGAAGCATAGAAACAACAATATCAACTTCTTTTATTGTTTGTTGTCGGGCTTCTCTATCTAAAATATCGAGCATCTTTATTTCAAAATGTGCGTGATCTTTAAATTTTTGAGAGATATGATTTGGGTTTAAATCGGCAATTATAATCTTTAAATTTTCACTTTCTGATTTCTCTAAAAAGTAGTCTAATAAGTAAGAAGTAGATTTTCCGGCACCAATTACAAGTATATTACGTAGCATAGTTCTTATCTTTATTGGATATAAATATAATAACAATTGTTATATTTGTAAAAATAACAATCATTTTAGTTATGAACAAAACAATTTTATGTACTGGAGCTGTTTTCGGATTACTATCTGTAGTATTAGGAGCTTTTGGGTCTCATGGCTTAAAAGAGTTAATTACAGAAGATTCTTTAAGTAGTTTTAATACTGGTGTTACATACCAAATGTATCATGCTTTACTGCTTTTAGTGATTGGTAGTATTTCTAAAATTTCTGAAAAGCATAAAAAAATGATTTATGTTTTTATAACAACAGGTATTGTGCTATTTTCTTTTTCAATCTATTTTTTAGCCACAAATAGTCTTACAAGCGTAAATTTTAAACCCATATTTTTCTTAACACCTATTGGCGGTCTACTGCTTATTATGGGTTGGGTTTTGCTGTTTTATAGCGCTTTAAAAAATTCTAAATAAGTGTTTTAAACATATAATCGATAATAATTAATATAGCTTTTAGTAACTAACTTAATAATAGTAAATCTTTAATAATTATGAGTAAAATTGCGAAAACGATTTCGTTAGAATCGTACGGTATCAAATCTGGCACTATTCATTATCAATTATCACCAGAAGAACTACAGAGTATTACTTTAAAAAAGGGAATGGGTAAAGAGGCTTCTTCAGGTTCTTTATCAATTAATACAGGTGAATTTACAGGTAGGTCTCCGATGGATCGATTTATTGTGAAAGACGATATTACAAAAGATAAAGTTTGGTGGGGGAATATTAATATTCCGTTTGAGCCATCTGCTTTTGACAAATTGTATGACAAAGTCATTAAGTATTTAGGAAATAAAGAAATTTATGTGCGAGACAGTTATGCTTGTGCAGACGAAGATTATAAACTAAATATTAGAGTTATAAACGAGTACCCATGGTCTAATATGTTTGCTTATAACATGTTTTTAAGACCTACAGAAAAAGAATTAGAAAACTTTGAACCAGAGTGGACTGTTGTAAATGCGCCTGGTTTTATGGCTGTAGCAAAAGAAGATGGCACACGCCAACATAATTTTGCAATATTAAATTTTACAAAAAAAATAGCACTAATTGGTGGTACTGGTTATACAGGTGAAATTAAAAAAGGAATTTTTTCGGCCTTAAATTTTATATTACCAGTATATAAAAATACACTTCCAATGCATTGCTCTGCTAATGTTGGAAAAGATGGTGATACGGCAATTTTCTTTGGACTATCAGGTACTGGAAAAACGACTTTATCAGCAGATCCGAATAGAAAATTAATTGGAGATGATGAACACGGTTGGACTAAAGAAAATACAGTGTTTAATTTTGAAGGTGGTTGTTACGCGAAAGTAATTAACCTTTCTGCAGAAAATGAACCAGAAATATATGGAGCAATCAAAAAAGGAGCTTTATTAGAAAACGTTGTTTTAGATAGTAATGGAGTTGTTGATTTTTCAGATACTTCGATTACTCAAAATACAAGAGTAAGTTACCCAATTCACCATATTGAAAATATTCAAGAACCATCAACAGGTGATAACCCTAAAAATATTTTCTTTTTAACTGCAGATGCTTTTGGGGTTTTACCTCCAATATCTAAATTGACGCCGAGTCAAGCAGCATATCATTTTATTTCAGGCTATACAGCAAAAGTCGCAGGAACAGAGGCGGGTGTTGTAGAACCTACACCTAATTTTTCTGCTTGTTTTGGAGCGCCATTTATGCCGTTACATCCTACGGCATATGCTGAAATGTTAAGTAAAAAAATGACAGAAGCAGGTGTTAATGTGTGGTTGGTTAATACAGGTTGGACAGGTGGCCCTTATGGTATAGGTACTAGAATGAAGTTGAAGTATACTAGGGCAATGATTACAGCAGCCTTAAACGGCGATTTAGGACTGTATTCTTACGATAAGTATCACATACATTCAGTATTTGGTGTAGCGCAACCTAGAGAGTGCCCAGGAGTGCCAACAAGTGTCTTGAGTCCGAGAGCTACTTGGGACAATGATGAGAAATACTATACAACAGCATTTAAATTAGCAAATGCTTTTAGAGAAAATTTTAAAAAGTTTGAATCTTATGCAAGTGAAGAAATACGTCGTGGAGGTCCGCAGCGTTATGGATTTTAAATAAAAGTATCTAAAAAGAAAAAGCCTCTTGAAAAAGAGGCTTTTTTTATAGAATATAATTGACTTATTTTTTATTTAAGCCAGCAATGTATTTTTGAAGCGCCATTGTCATAGATGGAGTATCTGGCGTAGGAGCTTTAATGTCTATTCTTAAACCAGCATCTGTAGCAGCATTAACAGTAGAGTTTCCGAAAACAGCAATCCTAGTTTCGTTTTGTTTGAAATCAGGAAAGTTTTTAAGTAAAGACTCTATTCCAGAAGGGCTAAAGAATACAAGAATGTCGTAATAAACATCTTTTAAATCAGATAAATCACTAACAACAGTTTTGTAAAAAATACCTCTAGTCCAATTAAGTTCAAGAGCATCTAAAGTTTCAGGAACAATCTGCTTTAATGTATCAGAAGAAGGTAGTAAGAATTTTTCATCTTTATACTTTTTAAATAAAGTAGAAAGGTCAAGAAAATTCATTTTCCCAACATAAATTTTACGTTTTCTGTATACTACATATTTCTGTAAGTAGTAAGCAACAGCTTCCGATTGGCAGAAATACTTCATAGAGTCAGGCACTTTAAAGCGCATTTCCTCTGCAATTCTGAAAAAGTGATCTACTGCATTTCTACTCGTAAGAATAATAGCAGTGTAATTGTTTAAATCAATTTTTTGTTGTCTAACAGTTTTGGCATCTACGCCTTCGACATGGATAAAAGGTCTAAAGTCTACTTTCACCTTTTCCTTATCTATAAGTCTTGAATATGGAGAATTTTCCATTTTCGGTTCTGGTTGAGAAACCAAAATCGTTTTTACTTTCATAAGCATCAATCTTTAAAGTAGTCTCCAATTAACACTAGAGGTGTAATTTCGAGTGCGCAAAGGTACAAAATAAAATAGAAAAAATTATTTGTTATTAATTTTTGATGATTCTTCAATACTGTAATCCATCCTATGCCATTAATTAAGATAATTAGCAGAAGACTTGCGTAAACTACAGTTTTAGAGTCGCTTACGACGTATGTAAGTAAAATATTAGCACCAAACATGATAAGACTACTGTAGTTTAAGTAGGAAATTTTCTTAAAAATAAATTCTGAAATAACACTTGAAATGTTGAAAATAAAGGCATTTGCTAACAATAAGAGCACTTTAGCTACTATATATAAGATTACTATAACAAGAATTATGACATAAAAATAGGGGTTGTTTTTTTGATCACTAACGCCAAAAATTGAATTTATTAAGTATATAAATAAAGCTAGATTGATAAATTGAAACACAGAAAAGAATATGGTAAACCAGTGTGATAATTTATCTTTTTTATTATATAAAAATATGTACTTGTTGTTAAAAGGTAGAATTATAAAATTGATAAATCGTCCATAGAAAAATCGCTTGGCAAAAACAATAGATAATATGCTAACACATAATATAATTGTAATCCAATCGGTATCGAATATGTTTCTTAAAAAAGCTTCTTTCATTCTACCAATTTAATATTATCGCCATTTAAACCAGGGTAAAAACCATTTTCGGAAATAGAAACTTTAAAATAACCTGGATCTTCAATATTAATTTCGGGCAACTTAAAAGTATAATATGTAGTATCCTTAGCTTTTAAAACAGTAAGTTTTTTATCATTAAGGGTAACCTTTATCGGTACTACACTTTTTGGGTGTCGGTATGAATCATGAAAAGCAATATTGTATTTTATTTTTTTCAAATCTATATCTTCCGAATACGGGTTGTAAACTTTAAAAGCTATACTATCTTTCCTTTTTTTAGAAATTTCTTTTTCATTAAGTATAACTCTTAGTTTTCTAAACGATTCAAAATCATTAATGATTGTACCACTGCCGATTTTATTTTTAGGAAATTCAAAAGTGTAATCACTATTAGGCTTTTCAGGAATAATTAAAACAACTTTTTTGTGCTGAACTTTTGATTCAGAATCATCTAAGGAATATTGATTTCGTCGGTACCTAACGTTATTCATGCCAAAAGAAGTATTGCCAGAATAAAAAGTATATAATGAGGGTTTTGTATATGAATTTTCGAAAATAACAGGAGTTTTGCCTACTTTTTTCGCCATTTCTACAACCCATTTTTTAGCTCCATGAGATTCGTAATGTATGGGTGAAATTTGCTCAAAAACTAAAGCGAAACGCAAAAATATCAATATAAAAATATTTACAATTCCCATTCTGTAAATCCATTTTCTAGCATTTTCATTTACTAACATATAGTTAAAAGCAATAACGACAAGCGGGATAGATATAATAATAATCCATTGAGTTTGAATTCTTCTATTAAAACTAGATATGAAGAAAAATAAGATTACACCATAACTTAAATACACTAATGCTTTTTGAAAAAGATTTTTAGTGTCGTTTTTAATAAGTGCTTTATAGATCCAAAAAAAAGTAAAACCAAATAAGGCTAATAAATTTAAAAAAAAGCCAAGTGTAAATTGATTGAAGTTATAAGCACTATTAGGTCTTTCAAAAATATGATATGCAATGCTTGCGAAATCATTTTCGTAAAGCCAATAAAAATGCGGGGTGTAACAAAGTAAAGCAGTGAAAACAGCTAACCAAGCATATTTATTAAATACTAGTTTTAAATTAGAAAGCAGTACAAAAACAATAACTAAAACTGCATGATACTTACTGTACATAAGTGCGGCCATTACAAAACCTAAGCCTATGGAAAGTATAAATGTAGGTGTACTAATAAACTTTTTATATAAGTAAAGAAAAAGCGTAGTAAAAAATAACAAAGGAGTATCTGGTAATGTAAAAAAACCATATGCATTAAGCAGTGTCATAGAAAAAATGAGAACGAAAAAATGAATAACGTAATCTTTTTTCTTCGGATTATCAATAAGCAGCCAAAGTAGAATAGGGGTGCCAGCAGATAAAACACAAGTCATAAAACGAACACCAAGTTCTCCGTCGAAAAACAAACTACTTATTTTTATCATCAAGGCCATCATCGGAGGATGATCAAAATAACCCCAGGCCATGTTTTGTGAATAATACCAATAGTATGCTTCGTCATAAATTAGCTCAGTAAAAGAACTTTGTATAATGTTAATTATAAAAAGCAATCCTAATAGATAGATGAATAATTTAGGCAGTTTTGGCATTATAAGTTGTCAATATTTTTGGCAAAATTACAAATTATAGAATACTTACATCAAATAAGTTTACGATCTAATGTTTAAAAAAATCATAAATGAACATCCTTAATTTCTTTAGCGTTATAAAAAAACTATTTTTGTAAGCATATATTTTTTATAAATGACAGATAGTCTAGTAATTATCCCAACTTTTAATGAGATTGAAAATATCGAAGCAATTATTCGTGTTGTATTCGGTTTGAAGAAAAATTTTCATGTTTTAATCGTAGATGATAACTCTCCTGATGGTACAGCAGCTAAGGTAAGAGAGCTGCAAGAGGTTTTTGCTGACAGGTTGTTTTTAGAAGTTAGAAAGGAAAAAGCTGGTTTAGGTACCGCATATATTCATGGATTTAGATGGGCAATTGCTAAAAAATATGATTATATTTTTGAGATGGATGCAGATTTTTCGCATACACCAGCAGATCTTATAAGATTGTATCAGGCCTGTGTTGATGGCGCTGACATGTCGGTCGGCTCCAGATATATAAAAGGTGTAAACGTAGTTAACTGGCCTTTACATCGCGTACTCCTATCATACGGGGCGTCATTTTACGTAAAAATTATAACAGGAATGCGAGTACATGATCCTACCGCAGGTTTTGTATGTTATAAAAGAAATGTTTTGGAGACTATAGATTTGTCTTCAGTACATTTTGTGGGGTATGCTTTTCAAATAGAAATGAAATTTAGAGCACACCTCAAAAAATTTAAAATTAAAGAGGTGCCTATTATTTTTACAGATCGTGTATTAGGTAAATCTAAAATGAATTCTTCAATTGTTCGAGAAGCGGTATTTGGAGTTTTAAAAATGAAATGGATGAGTTTATTCTCAAAAAACAACTTTAAATAATGGCTAAGTTTTTAATAAAGAATGCTACAATTGTAAATGAGAATTCGAAAACCAAAGCCGATATTCTTATACAAGAAAATATAATTTTAAAAATTGACGCAAATATTACTGATGCTAATGCTACAGTTATTGATGCTGAGGGTAAATATGTTTTGCCAGGTGTGATTGATGATCAGGTACATTTTAGAGAGCCAGGTTTAACACATAAAGGAAACATTGAAAGTGAAAGTAGAGCTGCTGTTGCTGGTGGTATTACCACTTTTATGGAACAGCCAAATACAAACCCACAAACAACTACAATAGAAAAATTAGAAGAAAAATTTGCACTTGCAGCTGGAAGCTCTTTTGCAAACTATTCTTTTTTGTTTGGCGGTACCAACGATAATTTAGAAGAGCTTAAGAAATTAGATAAAAATGCATGTTCAGGTGTAAAATTATTTTTAGGTTCATCAACAGGGAATATGTTGGTCGATAAAGAAGAAGTTATTGAAGGTATTTTTAGAACTACAGAAATGGTTATCTCAGCACATTGTGAAGATGAAACTACCATTAAAAATAACTTAGCAAAATATAAAGAACAATTTGGTGATGATATTCCGATGGAATATCACCCAATAATTAGAAGTGCAGAAGCCTGTTATTTATCTTCTTCTAAAGCAATTGCTTTAGCAAAGAAAACAGGAGCAAGGTTTCATGTGTTTCATTTATCAACAGGTATAGAAACAGATCTGTTTAGAAATGATATTCCTTTAAAAGATAAAAAGATTACTGCTGAGGTTTGTTTGCATCACCTATGGTTTTCTGATGAAGACTATAAAACAAAAGGATCGCTTATTAAGTGGAATCCTGCGGTTAAAACAGCTGATGATAGAAGTAAATTATGGGATGCTTTTTTAGATGGCAGAATTGATGTTTTAGCGACCGATCATGCACCACATACTATTGAAGAAAAAGATAATGTGTATACTAAAGCTCCATCTGGCGGACCTTTAGTGCAACATGCGTTACCAGCAATGTTAGAAAAACATAGCCAAGGAGTTATCAGTTTAGAAAAAATTGTGGAGAAAATGTGCCACAACCCAGCTATACTTTTTGAAATAGAGAAGAGAGGTTACATTCGAGAAGGGTATTATGCAGATTTAGTTTTAGTAGATTTGAAAGACTCTTGGACAGTTTCGAAAGAAAATATTGCTTATAAATGTGGTTGGTCTCCTTTTGAAGGTACTACTTTCGGGTCAAAAGTAACACATACTTTTGTAAACGGGCATTTGGCATATGAGAACGGTAATTTTTCAGAAGATAAAAAAGGAAAAAGACTTACTTTCAATAGACCATAAGATGAAAAAATTAAGTTTTTTACTTGTTTTAATTTTATTGACTTCTTGCGCAGAAGATATTATAGAAAAGCCGGAGAACCTTATCTCAAGAGATAAAATGGTGACAATTTTTTATGACTTGGCAATTGTTACTGCTGCAAAAAACACAAGTGATGTTGTTTTAAAGAATAACAATATTGAAAGTATGAATTATATTTTCACAAAGCATGATATTGACAGTATTCAGTTTGTTAAAAGTGATGCTTATTATGCTTCAAAAACTGCTGTGTATAAAGAAATTTATCAGGATGTAGAAGCAAGATTAAAAAAAGTTAAAGCAGAACGAGGGGAGCAAAAAGTAGCTAAGAAAAAGCAGGACAGTATTTCTAATAAAAACGCTAAAATTAAAAGGCAAGACAAGCTGAAAAAAGATTAATTTTCTTCTACGTATTTTTTACAACAAAAATCAATAGTTTCTTTAATTGGTTTAAATTGAAAATTAAAAGCAGAGGTTGCTTTGTGATTAATATATATAGTTTCTTCTTTTAAAGATATAACTGAGTTTTTAGTTAGTTTTCTTTTTTTACTAGAAAATAAACCTCTAAACCAATCCAACCTCCAGAGTATACTTAATTGCCAAGCCTTTAATTTTTTATGTGGCGGTTTTATATTTAAACACTTTGCGACTTCAGTTAATATAAATTTGTAGCTTAGGTTTTCTGCTATGAGAATAAATCGTTCTTTGTTTATTGTCGATTTCATGCCTAATAACATGATATTTACAACATCGGTAACTGAAACAAAACCAGTGCCTCCTGGTGGATAATATGATTGACCTTTAGCAGCTGCTTTAAAAATAGCACCACTTCCTGTTTCCCAAAATCCTGGGCCTAAAATAATACCTGGGTTAACAATTATAACAGGTAAACCTTCTTGAGATCCTCGCCAAACCTCCATCTCTGCATCAAATTTTGTGAGTGCATATACATTTGCATCATTTTTACTCCATTCAGATTCTTCGGTAACTTGGGGGTTGTTAACTTCTTTGCCAATAGTAGCAATGGAGCTAACATAGCAAAGTTTTTGAATATTTTTAGCAATAGAAATATTTACAATATTAGCAGTGCCTTCGCAATTTATTTTATATAATTTGTCATAATCACGAGGGTCAAAAGAAATTAAAGCTGCACAGTGGTATACATGAGTAACAGATTCGAAAGCATTTTCTAAAGCAGGTATGTCATTTAAATCTGCAGTAATCCATTCTATTTTATTAATCTTTTCTTGGTAGTTTTTAAAATAGCAAGAAAAGATTTTCTCTACTTTTTTTAGGCTACTTTGAGATCTGTAAATAGCTTTTACAGATGTTTCTGCTTTAACTAACTCAACTAAAAGGTGTGCCCCAACTAAACCTGTTCCTCCGGTTACTAAAATCATGTGTTAAAAATACATAATACTAAGGTATTTATTCAATGAGAAAACACATCAATTCTTTTATATTTGCAGCCAGTAATAAAAAACAGAATAATGAAGACCAATTTTATAGCAGAGTTAAAGTGGAGAGGCATGTTACATGATACAATGCCAGGAACAGAAGAGCATTTAATGAGTGAGATGCAATCAGCTTATGTTGGTATTGATCCTACTGCAGATTCATTACATATTGGGCATTTAGTTGGAGTGATGATGCTACGTCATTTTCAGTTGGCGGGACATAAACCTTATGCGCTTATTGGTGGTGCTACAGGAATGATTGGTGACCCATCAGGTAAATCTGCAGAAAGAAATTTGTTAGATGAAAAAACGCTACGCCATAATCAAGATGCATTAAAAGGACAACTTTCACGATTTTTAGATTTTAGCAGTGATGCTAATAATGCTGCGATATTGGTGAATAATTATGATTGGATGAAAGATTTTTCATTCTTAGAATTTATTCGTGATGTTGGTAAGCACATTACAGTTAATTATATGATGGCTAAAGATTCTGTAAAAAAGAGACTTTCTTCAGAAGCAAAAGAAGGAATGTCGTTTACAGAGTTTACATACCAATTAGTGCAAGGGTATGATTTTTTACACCTTTTTAGAGAGCATAACTGTACCTTGCAAATGGGCGGTAGCGATCAATGGGGTAATATTACTACCGGTACGGAAATGATTAGAAGAATAGCAGGAGGTAAAGGTTTTGCTTTAACTTGTCCGCTAATAACTAAGGCAGATGGTACTAAATTTGGTAAAACAGAAGGTGGTAATGTTTGGTTAGATTCTGAAAGAACATCGCCTTACAAATTTTACCAATATTGGTTAAATACTTCAGATAATGATGCTGAAAAATACATTAAGATTTTTACTTTTTTAACAAAAGAAGAAATTGATGCTTTAATTGAAGAGCACAAGCAAGCACCTCATTTACGTGTATTGCAAAAGCGTTTAGCTGATGAAATTACTGTAATGGTTCATTCTCAAGAAGATTTAGACAATGCGGTAGAAGCTAGTGGAATTCTTTTTGGAAAATCTACTTCTGAGAGTTTAAAAAAATTGAATGAAAAAACGTTTTTAGATATTTTTGAAGGCGTTCCTCAGGCTGAAGTAACTATGGCAGATATAGAAGAGGGCTTAGATATGATTGGTGCTTTGGCTGCTAAAACTAATTTTTTAGGATCTAATGGAGAGGCTAGAAGAGAATTGAAACAAAACTCTATTTCAGTTAATAAAGAAAAAGTTAAAGAAGATTACACAATTACAAAAGAAGATCTAATTAATAATAAATTTGTTTTATTACAAAGAGGTAAGAAAAATTATTTTGTGATATTGGTTAAATAAATACGCAACTAATGCGTGTAAAGCACATCTAAAGTAAAAGTCTAAATATGAAAATAGCGGCATTTATTTTGGGTGTGTTTTTGTTTTGCACCTCTTGCTCAAACGATGATGAAGGAACTGCAATTGATAGTAACCTAGTTGGTGAATGGGTTTTAACTGATGTTGTTTGTTTTTGTGTTTTTCCTGAAGATGTTGATTTTAATACTCATGAGTTATCATTTTCAAGTCAAAAAAACACGGTTATTGTTATAAATAACTCAGATACGAATTATTTATATGAATCTGGAGAGTATGATTATGTGAGTACAGCTGATGCTATATTATTTACGATTGACAATCGCAGTTTTACATATCAAATTAATGATGATGAGTTGAAATTGATTTACGTAGATGAACCAATGATAGCAGATGATGAGGTAACGTATGCGTATAAGAGAAAATAAATTTACAACACCATTAAATTACACCCACGAATATCTGAATTATCAAAGCGACCAAGAATTTCAAAAGTATTGTCTTTATATTTTTTTCCTAAATCTTGTGTGGCAATAAAAGAACAAGAATTAATATTTGCTAAATCGATAACGTTGACGCCTCCTGTTTTACCTATTGATTGATAACTTAAGGCGTCTTCAGTGTCGCGTATTAAAACTTCCATCCAAGGTGGAGTTTCAAATATTCCGTTTCCTTTTGAGTATGCTTGTGATAAAAGTTCGGTCATTCCATACTCAGAATGAATTGCAGGAACGCCAAAGCCATTTTTTAAAATAGCATGCAACTCTTCACGAATCATTTCTTTACGGCGGCCTTTCATTCCTCCAGTCTCCATTACAATTACATTTTCTAAATTTAAATTGTAATTTTCGGCAACATCTAATAAAGCAAAAGAAACACCAATTAATAAAACTTTGATTCCTTTTTGATTAAGGAGTAATAATTTTTCTGTTAAAAGTTGAATGTCGTTTAAATAAAAACCACTTTCGGGGTGTTGGCTTTTTTTAATTAAATCGTCAGCCATGTATATTAAAGACGACCCTTCTCGCTCTAAATAAGAAGGTAATAAGGCTAAAACACAATAGTCTTTTATATCTCCATAAAAATATTTAAAAGCTTTAAGGTAGCTCTCCTCGTAAATTTTCACATCAGTAACATAATGATTACTTGTTGCAGTGCCTGTTGTGCCACTACTTGTAAATGTAATTTGAGGTTCAGTAGGTGTTGAGACTATTCTTTTAGATTTAAAAAATTCAATGGGTAAAAAAGGAATGTCAACTAGACTGTTTACATTCTGTGGATTTTTTTTTAAATAGGTACAGAATTCTCGGTATACTTTGTTTGAGGTATATTGGTGTACAAAGACTTCTAAAGAAACTTTTTCAAGTTCTTTTGATGAAGAAATAGTAAAAATTTTAGACGTGTCCATATATCTTTTGCGGTTACAAAAGTACACATACTAAATATGTTGTTAAAACAAAAAACTCCTAATTCACAATCGAAATAGGAGTTTTTTTATTGGTTGGTTTGGTTTGCTATTTTACAACTAATTTTCTTGATATAGTTTTTGTTCCTTCATTTACTCTAACAATATAAACACCTGCATCTAATTTAGAAACATTTAGCTCCTTATATGATGTTTGTTGTTTTAAAACTATTTCACCAAATAAATCATATACTATAATATCTTTAACAGCGTTATGTTTGGTAGTAATGTATACTACATCATTATGTGTAGGGTTTGGAAATAATTTAAACCCTTCAATCTCGCTACCTCCTATAGTGTCATTTATGTTTTCTTGCCCAGAAAGACTAAAAGCAAAAATCATAAGCAGGATAAAGTAAATTTTCTTCATTTTTAATTGATTTGGGGTGTGTTCAGTAAAAGTAACAATAAGGTGTATTTGAAAAATACAAAATGTTGTGAAACAACGGATATTGTATGTTAACTCACTTTTTTTGTTTTTTTAATCTTTTTTATTGAAAATCAATGTGTTGTGCTAGTTGTAGAAAACATTAATAAATAGGTGGAGTTGTTCGTTAATAGCATAAATGGTACTGCTATTTGTTTTAATAGGAAGGATGTTTATTAAGAGTGTTTTTATTACTTAATGATAAGCTTTCTTGTGGCGATCTTATCTTTTTCAATTACACGTAATACGTAAATACCGGCATCTATTTCAGAAAGATTTAATTCTTTACCAAGTATAGTAGTTTCAAGAACTTTGTTGCCTAATACATCAAAAATGAGAATTTTTTTTGGTGCATTTAGTGTAGTATTAATGTAAACTTTGCCTGTAGTAACAGGGTTTGGGTATAATTTAAATCCATCGATATCTTGCGATACAGGTTTGTCTTGGCTATAGCCAAAGCTAACTGTTAGTAGTAAGATTACGAAGTAGATTTGTTTCATGTATAAACTGTTTACAAAAAGTATACCACGAAGATACTAAAATTACACAGCTAACGTTAACTCGCGTTAAATTAAAATCGATGAAATGGATAAAAAATTGAGGAAAAACACTACTTTTTGTAAAATAAAGTTGCTAGTAATGAAAAAAGCCTCGCGAGTTGCGAGGCTTTTGAAAATATCTATTTAAATTCTTAATAATTATTGTATAACTACAAATGATGGGCTAGCCCAATCAAAAGCAGATAAATCAGCTCCAACTCCTGCTTTTGCAGAAACAGTATTGTCAGCAGATACTGTAATACCATCTACTATAACAGAAAACTCACCATTGATGTCTCCACCAACATTATCTTCTCCAACAGTACCTTGTGCATAAGCTTCGGTAAATGTAACAGTACCGTTACCATTACCATCAGCAGTGTCAACTCTATTATCAAAAGAAGCAGAACCATAAGTCGCAAAAAGAACATTGTTTATAGCAGCAACTGTACCTCTTCTTATTTCAGCACCAGCTTTAAGTGCTACACCTGGGTTTAAGTTTAAAATTGTTACATTATTTAATGTAGGCATAGATATAGGAGTTGCTGTAACATCGTTTCCGTTGCTATCACCTTCAATACCTCTTGGGTCTTCCGAAGCAACATCAAATCCATCATTACGAACACCAAAAGCATTTGTAATAGTTCCAGAATATCCACCAGTCCAGTCAAACATATCATCAGCAATGTTTGAACAAAATACGTTAGTTACGTTAACAGTACCTCCGAAAAATTCAATTCCATCATCATTACCGTTATTTACTACAATGTTGTTTACGATAGTACCATTACCAACACCAAAGAAAGAAATACCGTTGAATTCTTGCTCACCACCAATTTTGGCTCCAGTATATTCTGCAATTATATAACTTAATTCCCCCGAATCGTCATCGCTAACAGTACCTCCGTATAATAAACCAGCAACTTCTGATTGTACATCAGTACCTTCGTTAGTTGGTGCTTTACCAGCTAATACAATACCACCCCAGTCACCTTCTTTAGGTGTGGTAGCGTCAGATGTAAATATTATTGGACTTGCAGCAGTACCTTTTGCAATTAATTTAGCTCCTCTTTCAACAGCTAAAAAAATATCTGTTCTTCCGCTTCTTGCTTTTATAACTGTACCAGCTTCAATAGTTAAAGTAGCTCCTTCTTTTACAGTTAATGAGCCAGTAATAGTATATTCAATTGATGCTAATAATTTACTGTCTTCAGTAATTTCTCCCGTTAGTTCACTTCCTGTGATTTCTCCGGTAGGTTCTTCAGGTGCTATTATTTCTCTGTTTTCATCGTCAGAAGAACAAGAGATGATGGAAATTGCACAAGCAGTTAATAGTAGTGTCTTTAAAGTTTTCATTTTAGTATTATTTTTTATTTGAAGCAAATTAAGCATACAATTATGAATAAGGTTTTACGTAAATATTAGTATTATGTTAAGGATGTTTGCCAATGTTAAGAATATGTATCTTGATTTTTTTTTAAATAAAAAACCTCCTTTTTTAGAGGAGGTTTTGAATGTTTTAATTAAAAGTTTAAAGATAAACCAGCAGAGAAGCTGACTCCTCTTTGATAAGAGTTCATTGTTAATTTTTCAGGAACATCTCTGTAGAGTTCAAAACTCGGGTTTAAAATATTTTTAGCGTTTAATTTCAGCCCTATTGTTTTATTAAATTTATGGCTAAAAATTAAATCAATGATAGGGACAGCTTTTTCAATTATGTTTTCTTGAAAATTAGTACCTATACTGTATACCTTGTCACTTTGATAGTTGAATACTAAAGAGGCAATAGTTTCTTTTTCTTCAAAATCAAATTTATAAGAAATGTCTGCATTTGCTGTAAACGGCGATGCGCCTTCTAATTTAGAGCTGTCACCAGTATAATTAAAAGAAGTATTGTCGATGTTGTATTCTAATTTCGTTTTCATAAGCGTAGCATTTGCACCAACACTAATATTGTTTCTCTTGAAATTATCAGATTCGCTGTTAAAAATGTCTAGTTTCGTTTCAACTTCGACACCAAATACAGTTGCATCACCTGAGTTGTCAAATGTAAAATCTCTTTCGATAGCCGAGTTTCTTTCAAGTCTGTTTATTGAGTTTTCAATTAATTTTCCGAAAACACCAATTGCAAATAATTCATTTGATTTAGGAAATAGTTCAAATTTAACTTCCGCATTATAATTGTCAGAAGGTAAAAGTGCAGGGTTACCAGATTCTTGGTAATTAATTCCTTCATATGCAAATGGAGCAATCTCTTTAAATTGAGGGTATGTATATGTTACGCTACCAGAAGCTCTCAAATTAATTTTTTCATTCAACTCATATTTCAAGTTTAATGAAGGAAGAATGTATTGTTTATCTAAATCAATACTACTATTATTTGAAAAACCAGGGAAACTTATATTAGTGTTCCAGGTTACATTCATTTTAATATCTTCAGCTCTAAGGCCAAGGTTTGCCGTGAATTTATCTCCGAACTTATATACTGCATCAACATATGCTGCATGTACATCTTTTTTAGCATCGTATAATTGAGGTAGATAAGTTTCTGAATCATTATTATTTCTTCCTCTTGATGTTTCAATACCGAAAAGTCCATTTGAAAGATTTTCTTGATTGAACGTATTATCTAAGTTATTAACATCTACAAATGTGGTTCTAGGAGCAGTAAAATTATGGTCAAAATAAATACCATCGAATTTTCTATCCGTAACCCTACCATTATAACCTAGCGTTATTTTTCCTTTATTTTCGAAACGATCGCCTAAATATTTAATAGCATTTAAATTTCCTGAAATGTCATTTTCAAATAAATTACCATAAAATCTACTATTGTCTCTAACTGCATTTTGCGAAATTCTTGTGGTATTATCATCATTGTCAATAATGAAAGTGTTTTTTCTACGATCTGGCTCATCATTGTAAATTGAGCTATAACCAAGGGAAGCGTTGATATCGAAAGATTCGCCAAATTTATTAGTTGATAATAATTGATTTACGAAAAGTCTATTTTGTACTTCAGTCTGTAATAATAAATTAACAAGTCTATTATCATCACTACCTCTACCAACGTCTGTAGTAGTACCTTCAAAATCTTGAATTTTTTGATTGTTAGAGTGAACAAATAGGTGGTTGAAACTTAATTTATGATTTGCATTAATTTTATATACTAAATTACCCATTAACATTTTAGAAGCATTATAGCTATATGTCTCGGTATTAAATTGTGATCCAATATTGTCAGCAGTAATAATATTTTCTGAAACACCATCTTGAAAACTATATGAATTATCAAAAGAACCTACTAAAAATATACTAATAGTGCTTTCATCTGAAATTTGAAATTTCTTACCATAATTAATAGACAGTGATAATTCAGGACTAGCAATACTATTATTAGGTGAGTAACTATTTGTGAAGCTATATTTAGTTAAGTCTCTAATCTCATGGTTTGTGTTAGAGTTTACACCAACCCAATTGGCTCCATCAATTTGTTTAAAATCTTTAAATGTTGTTTGTGTATTACCACCAGCTGAAATACTTACTTTGAATAAAGAAGAAGCAGTCATTTCTTTACTTACAATATCAATATTAGCACCAGCAACATCAGACGAAAGATTAGAAGAGAAGGACTTAGATATCCCTACATTTTCAATAATATCAGTTCCGAAAAGAGACAAATCTATATTCTTGTTTCCTGGGTCGTTAGCAGGTAATGGTAAACCATTAAAAGTAGTACTATTATATCTGTCGCCTAGCCCTCTTACATAAATTTTACTAGAGCCTTCTTTTTTATTTACTCCAGTTACTTTAGTAGTCGCATCAGCAGCATTAGAAACTGCTTTTTTAGCAAGCTCTTGGGCGCCAATAGCTGTTTTAATCTCTATAGCTTTTTTTTGATCTAGTAATAAAGCGGCTTCGGTATCTTTACTAACTGTTGTTGTTACAACAACCTCATCTAAAGACATACCTTCGCTTGCGGCCATAGGTACATTGATAGTAGTTTGTTTACCTGCTTCAATAACTATATTAGGTATTTCTATAGTTTCATACCCTAAATAACTAAAGTTAAGAACATATGTGCCTGGGGCTACATTTCCAATTTCGTAAAGTCCATCAAAATCTGTTGTGGTACCTTTTGTAGTACCTTTTATAAGTACGTTTGCAAAAGCAAGTGGTTCATCATTAGCTTCTTTATCAATAATTTTTCCAACAATACTCCCTGTATCTTGAGCATTTGAAAAGCTTATAGTAGCGATAAATAAAAAACTTAATAATACTAGTCTCATTTCTATGATTTAATTTTCGGCAAAGGAACGGCCTACTCGTAAAGGCTATGTTACCTGTGAGTTAAAAATAGATTTACTTAATGTTACATTAATGTTATGATATTAAATCAATGTTAAGTAACTTAGTTGTAATACTATTATCTTTACATTTGAGCGAATAATCAATTAAAATTCCTAATGAAAAATAAAGACATTAGAATACTGTTAGTAGATGACGAGCCAGATATTCTTGAAATTTTGAGTTATAATTTATCCTCTGAAGGGTATGATGTTATAACTGCAAAAAATGGTATTGAGGGTGTTGCAAAAGCAAAAAAGAAGCAACCGCATCTTATTATTTTAGATGTAATGATGCCAGAAATGGATGGTATTGAAGCTTGTGAAATTATTAGAAACACTGCTGGTTTAGAAAATACAATTATAACTTTTTTGACTGCACGTAGCGAAGATTACTCTCAGGTGGCTGGTTTTGACGCAGGTGCTGATGATTATATTTCAAAACCTATAAAGCCAAAAGTTTTGATTAGTAAAATAAAAGCGCTTCTTAGAAGGTTAAAAGAAGAAGCTGTTGAGGTTGAAGATATTGTTACTGTAGGTAATATTGTAATAAATAGAGAAGAGTATAAAATTATAAATAATGGCGAAGAGCTTACTTTGCCTAGAAAAGAGTTTGAGTTACTAGCTTTGTTAACATCAAAACCAAACAAAGTATTTAAAAGAGAAGTCATACTAGATAAGGTTTGGGGTAATGAGGTTGTTGTTGGTGGCCGTACTATTGATGTGCATATTAGAAAATTACGTGAAAAAATAGGCGATGATTATTTCAAAACGGTTAAAGGTGTAGGGTATAAGTTTATATTATAATGGCAATTTTATTTAAAAAATCTTACAAATTTGCTTTTCGCTCAGCGCTATATATTACCATATTACTTTCGTTTTATTTGTTCTTTTTTTTATGGCTGACGAAACAGTTTGATTGGATGTTTTTTGTTATCTCAATACCAATTACATTTCTCGTTTGTTTTTTTATTATTCAACTTAGAGTAGAGAAGTTTATTTATAAAAGAGTTAAAAGAATATATGATGATGTTTCCTTATTAGAATCATCAAATCTTACGTCTAGAACAGTAACTACTGATATGGGTACGTTAACGGCAGAAATAGAAAAATTTGCTAAGGATAAAAAGATAGAAATAGACACATTAAAAATTAGAGAAGAATATAGAAGAGATTTTTTAGGTAACGTTTCTCATGAACTTAAAACACCTCTTTTTACTGTTCAAGGGTATATTTTAACCCTATTAGATGGTGCTTCTAAAGATAAAGCTATTCTTAAAAAATATCTTCAAAGAGCAAATAAAGGAGTCGAACGCCTAATTTATATTGTTAAAGATTTAGATTTAATAACGAAGCTAGAAGTTGGTGATTTAAATGTTGAGGTTTCAGAGTTTAATATTGTAGAGCTGATACAAAGTGTATTTGATCTTTTGGAAATGAAAGCTGCTAAGAAGAAAATTTCATTGACTTTTGATATGAAATATAGTATACCAATTTTAGTAAACGCAGATAAAGAAAAAATTCAGCAAGTAATAACTAATCTTTTAGTTAACTCAATAAAATACGGTCAAGTAAATGGTACTACAGAAGTTAGTGTAGAAAATTTGATTAAAAATAAAGTCATTGTTAGGGTTACAGATAATGGTGAAGGAATTTCAGAAAAACACATTCCACGTCTTTTTGAGCGTTTTTATAGAGTAGACCAAAGCGGAAGTAGAGAGGAAGGCGGCTCAGGATTAGGCTTGTCTATTGTTAAACACATAATAGAAGCGCATAACGAAAAAATATACGTAGAAAGCGTTATAGGTGTAGGGTCAGAGTTTTCTTTTACATTAGAAAAAACTCAAAAAGAAATAGAAAATTAAGTAAAAAGATAAATTTTAAATTACATTTTAATAAGCTTAAAGTAGTGCAACTCTTAATCTAAGATTTTCTTAGCTTTGCGCTTTCATAAAATTTTGAATTAAAGTGGGGAGTAAAAACAAGCTGAAAAGGTTTAGAGAGAACGATACATTTACTAATGTTCTTCAACCAGATAGAGAAGATGTAAAGAATGACTTATTTGATTTAAAAGGAAAATGGAGTGCGTTCTTTAAAAATGATAACCCTATTGTTTTAGAATTAGGTTGTGGTAAAGGGGAATATACTATCGGACTTGCTAAACAAAACAAAGACAAAAACTTTATCGGAGTAGATATTAAAGGAGCAAGATTTTGGCGAGGTGCTAAAACTGCCCTAGAAGACGATTTATCTAATGTTGCTTTTTTAAGAAGTCAAATAGAGCTTGTCGATAATCTTTTTGCTGAAAATGAAGTTTCTGAAATTTGGATTACTTTTCCAGACCCTCAAATAAAATATAAGAGAACAAAGCATAGGCTTACCAATAAAATATTTTTAGATAAGTATAACCATATTTTAAATAATGATGGTTTGGTAAATTTAAAGACTGATAGTGAATTTATGCATGGGTACACATTAGGTCTTTTACATGGTTTAGGCCTTGAGGTTATTTATGCAAATCACGATGTATATAAAAACGAAGGCAGCCCAAAAGAGGTGCTAACTATTCAAACTTTCTACGAAAATCAGTATCTTGAGAAAGGAAAGCCAATAACCTTTACTCAATTTAAAGTTAGATAACCACTAATGATACATTCATTAATTCTGTTTTTTGTAACCTTTTCGGCGGCTTTTATGGCAACAGTACCACCAGGTTTGCTAAATATGAATGCAGCAAAAACAAGTGTTGAAAAAGGAAAATTAAACGGAATTATTTTTAGCCTTGGTGTATCAACGATGATAATGGTACAGGCGTATATTGCTGTTTTAATATCTAAATACCTTCACAATCACCCTGAGGTTGTTGCTGTATTATTAAAAATAGCATTGGTTGTATTTGCTTTTTTTGCAATTTACTTTTTTGTTTTAGCAAAAAGAAACAAGCCTCAGAAAGAAAAGGTCGTTAATGTGAGTAAAAAAAACAGCTTTTTTAAAGGTGTTTTACTTGCCGCATTAAATCTTTTAACTATTCCGTATTATAGCGGTTTAAATGCCATGTGGAAAACATCAGGCTGGATCAATTTTGGACTTGCAGATATTCTAATTTTTATTGTAGCAGCTGGCTTAGGTACATTTACTGTTCTGTATTTGTATACTATTTACTTTTATAAGTTAGAATCAAAAAATAACACTTTTTCTAGAAACTCGAATTATATTTTGAGCGCTTTAATGGCATTGCTTTTTGTGATTACTCTTTTCCGAATTTTCAATCAATAAAATGGAAAAAGAAGAGCCTAATTTTTTTGAAAAAGTTTATGATGTGGCAAAGCAAATTCCCTTTGGTAGGGTAACATCATACGGGGCAATTGCAACGTATTTAGGTGCTGCACGTAGTGCGCGTATGGTAGGTTGGGCAATGAATGGTTCTCCTGAAGGTGTACCAGCACATAGAGTTGTAAATAAAAAAGGTTTACTAACTGGTAAGCATCATTTTGATGGTACTAACTTAATGCAGCAATTGTTAGAAAATGAAGGCATTGTAGTTATTGAAAATCAAATTCAAGATTTAGAAAAGCATTTTTGGAACCCATATACTGAGTTGGAAATAGAATTGTGATTATTTCTTTTTTTATTAAAATTTTTAGAAACCACCGCATTAGACATTCTTATAAGAGTATGTTATATTTCAATTTCAACCTTTCGGAATATCCCTTCTATAATGTATCTTTGTGATTTAGAATTAGTTTTAATAAAAGAGTTCTAAATTGATGTGGTGAAGTAGCTTTTTTAACTTTTTTAGCTGAGGCTGAAATTTTTACTAAAAAACCACGTCAAACTAATAAACATAAGGCATATAATTGATGAAATTAGAGAAGAAAGATATTCTCAAAGCTTTAGAAAATATTACTGTACCTGGTGAAGGTCAGAATATGGTGGAAAGTGGAGCGGTAAAAAATATTCAAATTTTTGGAGATGAGGTTGAGGTCGATATTACGATTAGAAATCCAAGTCTTCAAGCACGTAAAAAAACGGAAGTTGAGATTTTAAAAATTATTCATAAAGAAGTTTATGAAAAAGCTAAAATCAAAATCAATGTAAAAGTAGAGGCACCAACACCTTCTGCAGTTCCAAAATCAAATGAAATAAAAGGAAAACCAATTCCTGGTATTAAAAATATAATAGCTGTAGCTTCAGGTAAAGGTGGTGTAGGTAAATCTACAGTTACTGCAAACCTTGCGGTAACATTGGCTAAAATGGGTTTTAAAGTCGGGTTGTTAGATGCTGATATTTATGGACCTTCTATGCCAATTATGTTTGATGTTGCTCAAGAAAAACCTTTGGCAGTTACTATTGATGGAAAGTCGAAAATGAAACCAGTTGAGAGTTATGGTGTGAAATTACTTTCGATAGGCTTTTTTACACAACCTAATCAAGCTGTTATTTGGAGAGGACCAATGGCTTCAAAAGCATTAAATCAAATGATTTTTGATGCACATTGGGGTGAAATAGATTTTATGTTGTTGGATTTACCTCCAGGAACGGGAGATATACATTTGAGTATCATGCAAGCAATGCCTGTAACAGGTGCAGTTGTAGTTAGTACTCCGCAAGAAGTTGCTTTGGCAGATGCACGCAAAGGTGTTGCAATGTTTCAACAAGACTCTATAAACGTGCCTGTGTTAGGAATCGTTGAGAATATGGCGTACTTTACTCCTGATGAATTGCCTGATAATAAATATTATATATTTGGAAAAGAAGGGGCAAAACATTTATCAGAAGATTTAAAAGTTCCATTTTTAGGTGAAATTCCTTTAGTGCAAAGTATTCGTGAAGCAGGTGATGTAGGTAGACCAGCAGCAATGCAATCAGGTACACCAATTGAAGCAGCATTTGAAGAAATTACAAAAAATGTAGTGCAAGAGGTGGTAAACAGAAACGATAGTTTACCAGCTACTGAAGCTATTAAAATAACTACTATGGCAGGTTGTTCTGCTGTTAAAAAGAAATAATTATGACATCAGAAGAGCTTAAAATGAATGTAGAAAAAGCGTTAGAAGAAATTCGACCTTTTTTACAAAGTGATGGAGGTGATATTTCTCTTGTTTCTATAGATAATGGTTCTTCTGTAAAAGTAAAGTTAGAAGGTGCTTGTGTAGGTTGTTCAGTAAACCAAATGACGCTGAAAAGTGGTGTAGAAATGACTATTAAAAAATACGCACCTCAAATACAAGAAGTAATAAATTTAGCATAGATTAATACCAATAAAATTCTTATAATTCCCGATGAATAGCTTTGTTGCTCTCTGAGGGAATTTTAAATACATTACAATGTCAGACGTAAAAATAAAGATTAAAGACAGAGATGGGGTTCATCATGAAGTAGATGCTCCGACTGATATGAATATGAACATTATGGAACTTGTTCGAGCTTATGAGCTTGCTCCTGAAGGTACTATTGGTGTTTGTGGTGGTATGGCAATGTGTGCATCATGCCAGTGTTACGTAGAAAGTGATACTAATTTACCTGAAAAGTCTGACGATGAAGATGCAATGCTTGCAGAAGCGTTTTATGTAAAAGATAACAGCCGTTTAGGGTGCCAACTTCACATATCAGAAGAAATGGATGGGTTGGAGATCGAGTTAGCTCCTGAAAGTTAAATACGAGAAGTAACAAATAATAAAAAGCCAAAATTTAAATACTATAAATTTTTGGCTTTTCTTGTTTATATTCTAGCTTGGTAAGTAAACAGGTTATAATAACGACCCTCTTTAGCAATCAAATCATCATGTGTTCCTTGTTCTGCAATTCGTCCATTTTCAATTACTAATATTTGATCTGCTTTTCTAATAGTACTTAATCGGTGTGCAATAACAAAGGTTGTTCTGCCTTCGGTAAGTGTAGCTAAACTTTTTTGAATTAAAGTTTCACTTTCAGTATCTAGGTTTGATGTAGCTTCATCTAAAATTAATATTTTTGGGTCAGCTAAAATGGCTCTTGCAATAGCAATACGTTGTCTTTGCCCGCCAGAAAGTTTTACACCACGTTCACCAATTAAAGTTTCTAACCCTTTTTCAAACCTGTCTGTAAATTCATTTACATAAGCAGCATTTACAGCTCTTTGTAGTTCCTCCTCACTAGCATCTGGTCTTGGGAATAAAATGTTGGCTCTAATTGTACCTTCAAATAAAAATTCGTCTTGTAAAACAACACCTAAGTTTTTTCTAAAGCTGTTGAGGTTTACTTTTGACATGTCTTGACCATCAATAGTAATATTACCAGATTGTGGGTTTAAGAACGTTGCTGCTAAACCTGCTATGGTAGATTTTCCAGAACCAGAACTACCTACTAAGGCTACTACAGATCCAGATTTTACTTCAAAATCAATATTATGTAAAACCTCTTTATCTTCTTCATAAGCAAATGAAACATTATTAAAAGCCATGTCACCTTTAATAGTATCAAGTACAATGGTTCTGTCTTTTTCATCAGCTTCAGGAGTCATATTCATTAATTCCTCCGTACGGTCTAAGCCAGCTAAAGCTTCGGTTAATTGACTCCCTACATTACTCATTTGCACTATTGGTGCTACCATAAGAGCTAGTAAAAAAGTAAATTCAAAATACTCTCCAGTTGTAAGTTCTTTGATTATTAATAAATAACCTCCATACCCCATCATTATACCAGTAGTAGCTAAGCCTAATAAAAATATTGAAGAACTAGTCATAAATGCAGTTGCAGTTAAGCTCTTTTTTACATTTTGATATAAACGATCAACACCCTCTTCAAAAACTTTGCTTTCTTGATCTTCGGCATTAAAACCTTTTATTACTCGTACACCGCCTAAAGTTTCAGTTAACCTACCTTTTACTTCAGCATTTATTTTTCCTCTTTCTCTAAAAACAGGACGAATAATTTTAAATGCCTTTAATGAGATTACTGCAAATAAAATTAATGGAATAAATGCCATAAGTGTCATCTCAGGACTAATTTTCACTAATAATATAATAGAAACAATAGCTGTAATTGTTCCTCCAACAAGTTGTACAAGACCAGTGCCTATCAAATTTCTAACACCTTCAACATCGCTCATAATACGAGAAACCAAACTACCAGATTTTGTATTGTCAAAAAAGCTAATAGGTAATGAAAGTACTTTTTTTTGTACTTGAGCCCTTAATTCAGAGATTAGATATTGTGCTTGTATGCTTAATACTTTTGTTAGTAAAAAAGAAGTGATAGCTTGCACAAGAAATGCAATTACGACGATACCTACCAAGGTTTTTAGAAATGAAATGTTTTCATTTGGAACAATATCATCCATTAAATATTTAAGAGACATTGGGGCTACAAAACTTGCAGCTTTACTTATTACAATTAATAAAAGGCCAATGAAAACAAGGTTTCGACGAGGCCAAATAATTGTTTTGAAAGCGCTAAGTATACTTACTTTTTTTTCTGCCATGGTATTGTAAATCTGCTATTTTATTACATATTTGAATACCTGAGTCAGGTACACAAAAACGATAACAAAGTTACCTTAAAAAACAGCGCATTATAGTGTGTTTGTTATAAAGATGTAGAACAGGTGTAATTAGTGAGAAGTTATTTTAAATATCTACTTTAAAATAGAAAGCGCAATCGGGTATATTCTTTCAACAAATTTAGCATAAGCTTCTGCTGATGGGTGTAAACCATCATTAGCAACCAAATTAGGGTTTTCTAAACCTTGTCTTGTAATATCAGTAATATTAATAAAAGCAACATTATATGCTAATGCTGTTTGTTGTGCAAAATCGTTATAAAGATTTATCTCTTTAGATATTTGTTCTCTATTAGAACCTGATTGTGCGTAAGGAGTATATGCGTAGTCTGGTATAGAAATTACGATTACATTTTCAATATTTTCATTAGTTAAGGCGATTGATTTTTCTATTAATTCAGTAAACTCTTTTTTATATTGATCAAAAGGTGTTCTTTGAAATTGGTTATTGACACCTATTAAAAGTGTTACCAAATCATAATTGTCTCTAATTGAACCACTTTCTATAGCTTTCAATAAATTGTCTGTTCGCCAACCAGTAGTTGCAATAATTTCTGTATTAACTATAGTGTCTAAATTGTCTTCTAAACTAGTATCTAATTGTAAAGGAAAACTATTTTTTTTAGAGACACTTTCACCTATGGTGTAGCTATCACCTAATGCAAGGTAGTGGTATGCAGCCGTGCTATTTGAGGTTTCGTATATGTTTTGAGTCGCGATATTTTCGGTACTAGAGCAACTGAAAAATAGAAAGCTTAAAACAAGAGTACTGTATAAACGCATAATTCTCTTTACATTAGATACGAGAATTTTTATATTTAGGTTTTTGTGTAGAAAATAGAGCTGAAAAACTTATTCCTTTGTAACTATAAATGTAGCTTTCGATCCTGCGGATAAAGTCCATTGATTGGCATATATAAGTTTACCTTTATCATCGTAAACATTTATTTGGGCAGTATTCGGACTAGAAGATCCTTCATTTAATGCCTCAAATTCAACTCTATTAAACCCTTTTTTTAAATCAGCATTTATACCTTTAAAAGCGCCTGTTAAAAACATTTTAGGTTCAACAACTTCTCCGTTTACTATTATACGAACTAAGTCTCCATCAACATATTGGTGATCTCGACAAACAATACCAATAAACTCTCCATTATTTTTTACATCGCCTAAATACATGTCAGGAAAATGTTTTCCTGGGCTATAGCCATTTCCTTCGAGTATTTTAGGATCTAGTTTTAAGTCAGCTCCTGCTTGAACTAATTTCTCATTAGGCAGCATTTGTATTTTGTTTTTAACGGAATCTTTTAAATTATACTCTTTCTGTTCACCTAATAAATTTGGCATATTTAGAGAAAGTTTCTGCTTCTCTTGCGGAAATAACTTTAAATCTGTTGGAGTGTCTTTACTTTCTATTTTCAAAACTTGAGATTTAGGAAAATCCTTCTGAGAAAACCCAAGCTGAAAAATAAATAAGAGAATTAGTAGACTAAGTATTCGTTTCATAACTATAAAATAAGTAGGTAACTACCTGTAAAGTAACAAATACCCTGCCAAATAATTATAAAATTGATGTTAAAAGATAAGCGGCAAATTAGCTTATTCTCCTAATTCAGTGATTTTTTTCTCGTATAATTTTTTACTTTCTATTACAGCTACATTTAATTCTTGCATAATTCCGTCAACACGGCTTTCAATGCTTTCCATTTGTCCGTTAATATTGTCGAAAGAGTTTAGTGCGGCAGCTACTTCTAATGCTTTTACAACTTCAACAGCATCGCCATGTAATAAACGTAATTTATCAATTGCTTTTGATGTGTTTGCAAGCGTACTGTTGTATTTGGTTCTTGCTTTTTCGATAGCTCTTAATAATGTTTTTTTACTTTTTTCATCACTTAGGCTATTAGTTTGAGTGTCCATAGCAGTGAAAAGATTAGAAGCTTTTTCTTTTAAATCTTCATATTCTTTATTCAGCTTTTCTACTCTATTATTAACTTTTTCCCAGTCACCGTAAACTTTAGCAAATTCTTTATCTTCATTTTTAGTGTCTTCTAATGCGCTTTTAAGTGCGTTTAAAGACTCTAAGCCAGAGTTAACAATTTTATTTGCGTTTTCTTTTTTATTCTCAAAAGTAGAAACTTGCGATTTAAATTTTTCTTTTAATCTGATTAAGTCTTCAGGACTTTTACTTTTCCAGCAAGAGGTTAATGTAAAAGCAATTAAAAGGATAAGAGATGTTTTTTTTAACATGGTTGTGTTTTTAAATAAGATGCTAAATTAATGAAAATAGGTACCTGTTTAAAATTTAGCACAAAAATCACTTTTTATTATAATTGCTAATTTTTTGAGGTCCTTCTAAAACAACTCTAACAACTCTAAGTATACCATCTTCGGTAGTCGCTATATGCCATTTAATTAAAGTGATATTGCCATTTTCTATTTCTATGCCAGTAATACTTCTAGGGTGAACACAACTGCCATCATTAAAAAAGGGAATATCACCAGGTTCAGGAAAACGAGGCCGATGAGTATGGCCGACAATAGTTATTAAAAGTTTGTTTTTAACAATCCATCTTTTTATTCTACGCTCTACTTTTATTAATTCTGTATAATTTTTCGCAGGGCTAGTAGGGTCTGCAATACCCCAAACTTGTAACGGTTTCCAAAGTACTCTAACTAAAAAACGACCTACTCTCCAAAACGTATAGTTCCACCAATCTGCCTGATGGCCATGCGTTAAAAAAAGCTCTTGATCAGTTTCTTGATGTTTTAGAATAATAGCTTCATTATAATTTATATCTTCAAAAAGTTCTTTTTCACAACCTTCAATAGGCTCAAAATAACTATTCAAATTTTTCTTTACATATATTGGGTTTTTATAAATCATATCATGATTACCCCAAATCATATGCAGCCTACCTCTAATATGAAATTCTTTTAGTAATTGAAAAACATTTTTATGAGCATTAAAAATAGATTCGAAATTCGAATTTTCCCATAATTCATCACCATCACCAAGCTCAATATATTCAAAGTCTTCTTTAAAATAATGTTTTAAAGCATGAAAATAAATGTTTCTGTTGTTCGCAAAGTCATCAGCAAAACTATTATCTCCTCTATGGCAATCACTAAATAAAATAAACTTAGAAGAATTGTTAAAAGAAACCTGTTTTGCGTTTTTGTATGCTCTTGATAATCTAGTATTGGAAGACATATAGGTTATTTTGTGACATTAAACAGGTGAATTGGTCGTAAACTAGCTTAAATACAAAGTTATAGGTTTTCTTTTGTAATTTTGTAATGTTATATACGACATATTACTACTATGATTGAAAATAGAATATCTCCATTAATTCAAGTTATTAGCTTTGATAAGTTATTAAAGCAATATGATGCTATGGCAGATAGTAGTGATACTTTTCAAGCAGCAAAGGCTAAATTTGTTTTAGAGGCTCAAGCACCATACCCGATTTTACGAGAGGGCTTTAAAGATTATTCATTACTTAAAAAGTATGAAAATGTTATAAAGATAATTTTAAGTGATTCCTTTTCTGAAGTTTTAACAACTAATGAAATTAAAACAGCATCAATACCATTTGATAATGTTGTTTTTAATTCATCGAAAAGGTTTAAAAAAATACTTAAAGATGCGGGGGGAGAGGAATTTATTCCTGTAATGCGTAATTTTTCTGATCACCAGCTATATGTTATGTCTTGTACAGTAATATTGAGCTCATATTATGGTTTTCAGTTAGATGTTAGGCCACCTTTTTTTTATGATATTATTGATGAGCATGGTGTCATGCGCCATTACAGAATATTGTATAATGCAGATTTTATAGAAATACTTCCAACAGAGAATGCAAAAGATCTTTCTCAAGACGATATTGATGAATTATTAGAAAACTTTGATGATTTAGAACTTTGGAAAGAAAAAATACCTGTAGATAGTTTTATTTGTAAAGGTTTTGTAATCTCTTCAATGTTTGATGTTACTTCTGAAAATGCTATTTCAGAAATAAAATCGAGCTTAATTGGTAACGATAAAAGAGGCAATGATAGCTTCATGACCAATTTACAAGAAGCTTTTAGATCTTTTTTTAGTGTGTCAGATGTAAAAGCTGGTTTTGTAACATATAATTCTAAGAAAAATCAATTTGAAAAAGTTGTAGGTTTAGGTATTGAAAGTTTTATTTTACAGCACAATCAAATAAAATCTTGTACAGAGGCACTTTGTCAAAATTCATACAGTAAATTATTAAAAGATAATACAAGTTTTACTATTTCTGATGTAGATAAATATGTTACTTTATCTGATAATAGTCTGCCTTATAAGGGTTTAAAAGAACAAAATATTAAGAGTGCTATTTTTGCACCCATTGCAGATAAAGGAAAATTGTTAGGTGTTTTAGAACTGGTTTCTTATAAAAAGAATGCTTTAAATAGTGTAAATGCTAATAAATTAGTGGATATAATGCCATTTATTGTATCGGGTGTTTTACGTTCTATGAATGAAGAGGAAAATCGTATAGACGCGGTTATTCAGAACGAATGTACATCTGTTCACTCTTCTGTTTACTGGAAATTTAAAGAAGAAGCTAAACGGTTTATAACTGATGGTGTTGAAAATAGAGCATCATCTTTTAAAGAAATAGTTTTTAAAGATGTTTATCCTTTATATGGTCAAGTAGATATTAAAGACTCATCTATAGCTAGGAATAAGGCTATACAGCGCGATTTAATGATTCATCTTTCTGCAATTAATAAGGTGTTGTCTTTAGCTTGGGAAAAAAATAAACTTCCTGTTTTTGAAGAATTGATGTTTAGGGTAAACAATCATATCGATGAGGTTAAAGAAGTTTTAAACACGAATAGTGAGCAAGCAATTTTTAATTTTGTTCAAGACGAAATAACACCTGTTTTTGAGTACTTGAAAAAAGGTGATATTGATTTAGAAAAAGCTATAATTTCATACGAGTCTGATATTGATATGGGAACACTCTCATATTATGATCATCGAAGAAATTATGATGAAAGTGTAATGCAAATCAATAAAAAGCTTTCTTCGGTTATTGATAAGAAACAGTTAGAAGCTCAAGAAATGTTTCCTCATTTTTTTGAACGTTATAAAACGGATGGGGTAGAGCATAATATATATGTAGGCGCTTCAATTGTTGATGATAAAGAATTTAACCCTCTTTATTTAAGTAATTTAAGATTGTGGCAACTTCAGGTAATGTGTGAGATGGAAAATGAACATTATCTTTTAAAACCATTAATACCCGTGCCATTAGATGTAGCATCTTTAATGTTAGTATACAGTTCATCATTAGCTATCCGTTTTAGGATGGATGAAAAACGATTTGATGTTGATGGCACATACAATGCTCGTTATGAGATTATTAAAAAAAGAATAGATAAAGCATATATAAAAGGCACAACAAAGCGTATTACAGAGCCAGGTAAAATGGTTATTGTATACTCGCAAAAAAATGATGAGCTTGAATATTTAAGGTATATAAAGTTTTTAAAATCTAAAGAATTTTTTACTGGTAAAATAGAAATTGTTGAGCTAGAAGGCCTTCAGGGTGTTTCGGGTTTAAAGGCAATACGTGCTGATATTCGTTATAAATCAGAAAACTCTCCAGGAGCTAAAACGTTTACTTATGAAGAACTTATTGAAGAGTTTAATATAAAAGCTTAATATTAAAATGGATTAAGTTTTGCTTTTTAATAAAAGTAAAGACATTAATTTTATTAAAATAAAGAGGTTTATTAGCGTGTTTAAACAAAAAGCTCAAGAATAATACTTAAGTGTAATATTCTTGAGCTTTTTTTATTTAAAACTAAACAGGTAATTCTATAATTCGTTCAGGTCCATAAAATTTTAATGCTACAAAAAAAGCAATTACAGATAAAACCATACCAATCATGAAAATGGTATAGGTCCAACGCAATAATTTATATTTTTTGTCTAGTACTAGGCCTAAAAAATATAAATCTTTAGTAAGTGAGTTGTAAACATATTCTTGATCTTTTATTAATTCTTGAATTGCCCACTCATAATCTTGCAGTTTCATTTTATGAAAATTACCAAAGAACAAAAGATTAACTTTTTTGTTTTCAACATCTTCCTTAGTAAACTCTCCGCTAGTAACATTTGGTCTTGTAGCCAATACAGACATAATCATTGAGGTGACACTGAAAGTCACAAAAATTATAGCAGGTATAACTAAATAATCATTTGACGGGTTATCTAATTTCGGAATTAGGTTTGATAATATCAAAGAAATTATAATTGCATTTACAGAGAGTAAAATGTTTGCTTTTGTATCTGCAATATCACTTAATTTTAGGTGATTGCGCATGGTAACACGATACATGGTTTGTATACCTCTCTCTGGACTTTTGTTTTTTAGATTAACTTTTAATTCCTCTTTTTTTACTAATTTATTATTTTTCTTCTTCTTTTTCAATAGCCCTTCTAAATTTAAATCTTTTTTAGGCTGCCAATTTTCAATGGCATAATCAGTATAATATCTATGTTGTGTTTGAAATAATTCAATATTTTTATTACGCCATTCTTTTCTAGAATAATTAGCAACATCTAGGTTAGCAAATTCTTCACGTAATAACTCTGAAGTTTCTAAATAACTACTCTGTGAAAAATGAGAGCAATCAGCATCTTTAATAATTTCTTCTAATAAATTTTTAGGTTCAATACCAAAAATAGTAGACATGATTAAATCAGAAACCAATTGAATAAACTGAGGAGTACAGCCTAGATTTTCTAAAAAATTCTTAGCAATTTCAGAACTATTCTCTTCATGATTTTTGGGGCCTTGTGTGTATCCAGTATCATGTAGCCATGCAGCAACCGTAATTGCGACATTTTCTTCGTTTTTAAGATTATAATAATTAAGTAATTCTTTAGTACTTTTAACGACTCTTTGCGTGTGCCTAAGATTATGGTACAAGTAATCAGAATTAAGTTTGCTTGTTAATAATTGAGTAACGTAATCTTCAGTTTTAGAAATTATGTTTTCCATGAATTTATTATTATAGGCATCCAAATTACAAAAATAGAAATTGTTATATTATCGCTATGGGTAAACATTTTAGTCTCATCATATTTCTTTTACTTACAGGGTGCGCAACCTATCATTCTAAATATGAAAATTTAGAAGATTCTAAAGATGCAAAAACGACTAAAGAAATATCACATACACTTTATTTAATAGGTGATGCTGGTTTATCTCCTTTAGGAGGAATGAATCCTGTTTTAAAAAGTTTTAAGAAAAAATTAAATAATGCATCTGAAAATAGTACAGCAATTTTTTTAGGAGATAATATATATCCTGCAGGTTTGCCAGACCCAATAGATTCTACATTGGCATATAGAACAGCAGCCAGCCATTTAAATGCACAAATAAGTACTCTTGAAAATTTTAAAGGGAATAAATTTTTTATACCAGGCAATCATGACTGGTATACTGAGGGACTTGTAGGTTTGGAAAGAGAACAAGATTACATTCAAGAAAAATTAGATAGTGATGACGTTTTTTTTCCAGAAGATGGCTGTCCGATAAATATTATAGAAGTTAATGATGATGTGGTAATTGTTGCTCTCGATACGGAATGGTATATGACAAACTGGGATAAAAGACCAGGGATGAATGATAAATGTGAAATAAAGAGTAGAGAAAAATTTTTCTTAGAAATAGAAGATATTATTAAAGATTATAGAGATAAGACTACTATAATTGCATTACATCATCCTGTTTTTACTTATGGTCCTCATGGCGGGGAAAGTTCTTTAAAACAACAACTGTTTCCTACTAACAGAAATATACCGTTGCCAATTTTAGGTAGTCTTGCAAATCTATTAAGAAAGACAGCAGGGCCATCAATAGCAGATAAACAAAATAAATTATATACAGAATTTACAGACAGAATAACAACCTTAGCTCAATTTTCTGATAAAGTTATTTTTACTTCTGGTCATGAACACACATTACAATATATTGTTGAAAAAGGCTTACCACAAATAGTAAGTGGTTCAGGGTCAAAAAAAGGTGTGTCAAGGTTAATAAATGGAAGTAAGTTTTCTACAGGCGCTATGGGTTATGCTACTTTAGAGATATATAAAGACGGCTCTTCTAAAGTTCGTTTCTTTGGATTAGATAAAGATGGGAGTGAAACATTTTTATACGGTACAGAAGTACTTCCTTCAGAGGTGAAATATAGCCCTGAAGAATATGAAACTAATTTTCCAGCTACAGTAGAAGCATCTGTTTATGAAAAAGAAGAAACAGAAAAATCTAGATTTTTCAAAAAAGTTTGGGGAGAAAGGTACCGAAAATACTATGCAACAAAAGTAAAAGCACCTACCGTTAGAATTGATACATTGTTTGGTGGTTTAAAACCTGTTAAAATGGGTGGAGGACACCAATCTAAATCATTACGACTGCAAGATAAAGATGGCAAAGAATATGTGATGAGAGCACTTAAAAAAAGTGCGGAATTATATTTACAATCTATGTTGTTTCAAGATCAGTATGTATTAGAGGATTTAAAGGATACTTATACGCAAGAAATTCTTGAAGATTTTTATACAGGCTCACATCCATACGGACCTTTTACAGTAGCTACCTTATCAGATGCTGCTAACTTATACCATACCAACCCTGTTTTGTATTATGTTCCGAAACAAGAAGCTTTAAAGGAGTTTAACGCAAATTTTGGAGATGAATTATATATGATTGAAGAGCATGCGGGAGATGGTCATGGAGATTTGAAAAGCTTTGGGTATGCTGATGAGTTAAAGAGTACAGATACAATGCTAGAGGATTTAAGGGATGATGAAAAATATTCTGTAGATACAAGTATGTATATACGTGCCCGATTGTTTGATATGGTTGTTGGCGATTGGGACAGGCATACCGACCAATGGCGTTGGGTTGAGCAAAAAGATAAAAAAACAAAGAAAGTTATATATAAACCATTCCCTAGAGACAGAGATCAAATTTTTTCTAAAATGGGAGATGGAGCTTTAATGAATATCGCAACTCGAGTAGTTAACTCTCTAAAAATTATGGAAGGTTTTACCGAAAAAATAAGAAGTGTAAAAGGTTTTAACTCATCACCTAAAACTTTTGTTTTAGATATGGTTTTGTTCCCAGAAACTACATTTGAGCAATGGCAAAAAGAAGCCTCTTTTTTACAAGAAAACTTAACGCCAGAAGTAATTGATAATGCACTTCAGCATATGCCAGAAGAGGTAAGGGATAAAGTAACACTTGAAGAAATTAAAAGAATAGTTTTAGCTCGGTTATCTACAATAGATCAAACGGCAAGTGAGTACTATTCAGTTTTAAATAGGTACGCAGTTATTGTAGGTACAGATAAAGATGATTGGTTTGAAGTTAATAGAATTAATGAAAATGAAACTCAGGTAAAAGCATATAGAAATATCGGAGATGAAAAGAAAAAGCTATTTTTTGAGAAAACTTTTAATAAAAAGTACACTAAAGAAATTTGGATTTATGGTTTAGATGATGATGATTTATTTGAAGTAAATGGTGAAAATAAAAGTGCAATTTTAGTTCGTTTAATTGGAGGGCAGAATAATGACATTTACGATGTTGAAGCTTCCAAAAAAGTTAGAATTTACGACTACAAAAGTAAAAAAAGCACATTTAAAAATGTAAAAGGTGCTAAAGTTAAATTGTCTGATGATTATGTCTTAAACACGTATCAGCCTTTAAAACCTAGAGTTAATTCTAATTTAATAATACCAACAATAGGTTTTAACCCTGATGATGGTGTTAAAATAGGAATACAAGAAACATATGTTCGTAATAATTTCCGTTTAAATCCATTTACCCAAAAGCACGATTTTAATGCATCATATTTTTTTGCAACAGGCGGTTTTGAAGTAGGGTATAAAGGTGAGTTTGCTCATATTTTTGAAAATTGGAATTTAGAGATAGCAGCAAGAGTAACTACACCAAATTTTTCAACAAACTTTTTTGGTTTTGGTAATGAAACTGAAAACTTGGATGACGATTTAAGTTTAGATTATAATCGTGTAAAATTAGAAACATTGAATTTCGCGCCGTCTTTAGTTTGGAGAGGAAGAATGGGGAGTAAGTTTAGAGCTGGGCTGTCTTATGAAACTATAGAAGTTGAAGAAACGGACGATAGGTTTGTAAATTCATTTTACCAAGCTAATGGAGAAGAGACTAGAAATAGCTTTTTAGGAGCAGATGTAGCTTACGATTATGAGAATAAAGATAATGCAGCTTTTCCAACAATGGGTATGGAAACAGCATTAAACATAGGGTATAAAAAATCAATAACAGCAGGTGGTAACGGTTTTGGTTACGTTATACCTAGTGTAGCATTTAATTACAAGTTAATTTCGAGTGGCAAGCTAGTACTGGCGACAAAATGGAAAGCTCATTTTAATATAGGAAATGATTTCGAATTTTATCAAGGTGCAAGTATTGGTGGAAACGATGGTTTAAGAGGGTTCAGAAATCAAAGATTTACAGGTAAAACTGCATATTATCAAAATACTGATTTGAGATTTAGTTTTAGAAAAAAGAGAACAAGTATTCTACCAACAGCTCTTGGGTTTTTTGGAGGATTCGACTATGGAAAAGTTTGGATATCTGATTTTGACTCAAAAAGATGGCATACGTCTTATGGAGGGGGATTATTTTTAAATACAGCCGACATTTTATCAATAAATGCAGGAGTATTTAATAGTGAAGATGGCTTAAGAGCAACTTTTGGAGTTGGTTTTGGATTTTAATATTTGATTAATTCAATTTATAAGAATAAAGATTTTGACCAGTTTTACCGCGTTCTTCATCAGAAATTAATAAGGTGTTGTTGTCTGAGAAAGAAACAGACTCTAATTGAGTCGTGGCTCCTAATTCTATAGTTTTTAAAGAGCCTTGTGTGAAATTATCAGTAGTAAAATCTGAAAAAACCCATAATAAACCATAGCCTAATAAAACTATTTTCTTTCCGTCCGGAGAAATATCTGCAGATGTAACTTGGCAAATTCCATCTGTATTACAAGGGTTAAATTCGCCGACTAATACAGCTTCATAATTTCCTTTTTTTGCAGGTACTTTGTAAATTAATGCGCGACCCTTAAAAGGTTTTGATCTATCTTTTGTAATAATGAAAATGCTATTATTTTTGTAAAATATAGCTTCAGCATCATAAATTAAATTATCTTTTTTAGGTGGAAATTCTTTTTGCTCAGGGTAATTAAAAGTAATTTTCTCAGCATCAATACTATTGCCACTGTTATTTTCTGGGTTTGGAACTTTATAAATAGTAAGATCTTTACGTTTGTTATTATTATTACCAGTATCGGCAATGTATAAATTTCCTTCAGAATCTTTTGCTAAATCTTCCCAATCATTATTTCCTCCATTTTTAACTTTGATTTCTCTTAAAAGATTTCCATTAAAACCTATTTGATATAAAATATCATCGTTTCCATGGTCTTCAATAAACCAAGCCTTCTCATTTCCATAATACGCAATTCCAGAATTTTCTTTAACAGCTTTAGGTAGTTTGGTGATAAAATTTAATTGCCCATAATTAGAACAGCCAATTAAAAAAATAGCAATAGATACAAACGATAAAAGTTTCATTTTTTACGATTTAAAAAAGTATTCATTTAGATTTTACAAAGCAACGAAATAGCTTTTTTAAAATGGTGAAATTCTTGTTAAATTGATTTTTTGATTTAAGAAAACGTTGTAGTTGTATGGATATCACAAATGATTCTATTAAACTAATAATTATAGGCGTGTAAATTAAATTATGTGTAATTATTCCAATATATTTATAAATTATAATCAAACTAAATAAAAATGTTAGGAATTATTTCATTTGTAGGGTTTACAGCACTTGTGGCAATTATATCCTATTTTGCGACAAGAAATTCAGACGAAACATCTTCAGATGGATACTTTTTGGGAGGTAGAAGTCTAACAGCAGGTGTAATTGCTGGGTCTTTATTATTAACTAATTTATCTACAGAGCAAATTGTAGGTTTAAATGGTAGTGCTTACAAAGATGGTCTATCTGTAATGGCATGGGAAACTTTAGCAGCAATTGCAATGGTAGTTACTGCCATATTTTTATTGCCTAGATATTTAAAAGGTGGACTAACAACAGTACCGCAATTTTTAGCTACACGATTTGATGTTGCTACAAAAACGATAACTTCAGGTTTATTTTTAACAGGGTATGTTGTTGTGTTATTACCTGTGATTTTATATTCAGGTTCTGTTGCAATTAGTGGTATGTTTGATTTTCCTACATTATTAGGTGTTTCAGATAAAACAGCGCTTGTTATATGCATATGGGGTATAGGTGTTATAGGCTCAATATATGCTGTATTTGGGGGGCTAAAAGCCGTTGTTGTTTCAGATTCGATAAACGCAATTGGGTTATTAATTGGAGGGCTTTTAATACCTATTTTCGGTTTAATGGCTATTGGTGATGGAAGTGTTTTTTCAGGATTAGATACATTGATTACTTCAAGTCCAGAACGTTTTGACTCTACAGGTAATGCGGGGCAAGAAGTTCCTTTTTCTACAATTTTTACAGGTATGATGTTGGTGCAATTATTTTACTGGGGGACCAACCAGCAAATCATACAAAGAGCCTTAGGAGCTAAAAATTTAGCAGAGGGTCAAAAAGGTTTATTGTTGGCTTCTTTCTTAAAAATATTGGGTCCATTAATATTAGTACTTCCTGGAATGATAGCATATTATCTTTTTAAAGGTGATTTAGCTTCAAGTGATTTAGCGTACCCTGAATTAGTACGCGCTGTGTTGCCAAAACCGCTTATTGGCTTTTTTGCTGCGGTATTGTTCGGGGCTATTTTAAGTTCGTTTAACAGTGTTTTAAATAGCTCTGTGACTTTGTTTGGTATTGATATATACAAACAACACATAAATAAGAATGCGCCAGAAACTACCGTTGTTAAGTATGGTAAAATTTTTGGAATTTGTTTAGCATTAGCAGCAATGTTTATAGCTCCGTTAATTGCAAATGCAGGTAGTTTGTTTAATTACCTACAAGAAATTAATGGTATTTATAGTATTCCTATTTTTACAATAATAGTAGTGGGATATTTAACGAAAAGAGTTCCGGCAATAGCTGCTAAAATTGGTATTTTCTCTGGTTCAGTTTTATATTGTGTAAGTCAATTTGGGTTAAAGAACTATTTTGTAGATAAGGCATTAGCAGAAGCCAAAACATCTGGTATTGTAGATGAAGCTGCTTTAAACCTGATTGAAGCAGATGCTTACCCACATTATCTTCATATAATGGCAATATTGTTTGTTTTAAACATTGTTATTATGTTGATTATTGGAGCGGTAGCTCCAAGAAAAGAAGCTTATGAATTGAAATATACAGAGCAAGTATCTATAGAACCTTACAAATACGTGAATCAAGTAGGTATTGCTATTTGTGCTATTGTTATTGCTATTTATATTTATTTTGCTAAATAATTTCACATATAAATGTGATGTAAATTGATTACAAAAAAAAAGGGAAACTCTATTTAGAGTTTCCCTTTTTTTATAATTTTTAATCTTCAACTATAGGCATGAAAATTTCGGCTTTCCAATTCAATATATTTCTACCAAAATTAAATAGGCTTATACTGGCCTAAGTCTAATGTTGTATAGTTACTCTTATATTCTGCTTTGAGCATATGCCACTTTTAATTTTTCAGTATTTATAAGCCTTAATAACAAAAGAAATAGAGTCGGTTGTAAAGCTCTATTATATTTTTTCGGAATACTAATATTTATTTTTTTGTATTCATGCTTAGGTTTTCATCTACAAGCTTGCCTATTTTTCGGCCTTGAACTACTCCAACTTCAACAGCCGCACGGTAATGGATGCCTCCGTACATTCTACTAATTGCAGCTTCATCTGCAGCTTGATCAAAAGATTTAAAACTTCTAATTGGTAAGCCAAACAAAACTTCAGTGTCGTCATCGAAAGCAAAGTTTTCTCCAAAAACACTCGTAAGTGCTGTTGATGCTGCTCCTGAAACTACACTGTGGCCGCTCGTATATTCAGGAAACGGAGGAGTTTGTAATACGGGTTTCCAGTTTTCATCAATATATTTATTAATAAGTGTTTCAGGTCTAATTAAATTGCTTCTGTATTTTTCATCCCAGCAACTAATAAAAGCATCAACAATAGCTATTGATGTTTTTGTATAAGCAAAAACAGTTTTATCAAAATCAGCATTTGTTTTTCTACTCGCAATTTTTGTTATCCCTATCCAATGTGCTCCAGGGGTAATTTTCTTTTTAGCAAACATTAAATGTCCTTGAGTAACTGATACGTAAGGATTACAGTCCCAAAACTGTGCAATTGCTATTTCTTCACATGTATCTCCTTTCTGCTCCATTTCTTTACTTACATCGTATACTTCAATCAATTCTTTATAAAATTGAGAATCCTTATCCATCGAAAATGCAGGAGGAGGAACAGGTTTAAATTGACTAGCGGAATCAAGAACAAAAGTTCTAATTTTACTCCAATGAGGTTCAATACCATCCATATAACTTGGTGGTGTTGGCTGCCATCTAGATTCGTCATCAGTGTCTACCGTAAACTTTGGCATAGTCCTCGTTTGCTTGTAATTATCTTTATTCATCCAAACGGCTATATGTTCAGCAACTTTTAGGCCGTATGCTTTTGAGTCATTAAATTCAACATCGTTTTTAGTTTCCCAAACTTGATATAAACTATCTCTTAGTACTTCCATTTTAGCTTCAGAAAAAATTAACCTTTTGCTTAAATCCATATGGGCAATTAAAGCAGACATCTGGTAGTTGATTCCTTGTTTTTCAGCTTTAGGTATTGCTTCTAAATCTTTTATTTGACCAACGAGTGAATTGTAGTCGTTGTTATTTTGTGCGATTATTTCATAAGCAGCAATATTTGGGTAAGCAAAAATTCTGCTGGCAACAGGTGGTGAAAATATATCATGAATCATTATGGTAGTTATTTTATCTACTGATGAATGATATTCTTCTGTAGTTATTACTACAGATTCTTTTTCTTTGCAAGAATTTAAAAAAAGAACTAAAACCACTAATGCCTGTGTTATTATTTTCATATTATTATTTTATAAACTTGAGCTTTTTCGTTATTGAATAAGGTTTTTTATTGTTGTATGTGATTTTTTAATTTCTAATTAATTTTAATGAGAAATTTAACCCAATTTTATTTTTAACGCGATATTTTTAGAGTCTTTTATAAGATCTCTTAAAAAAAACCTAATCTACCATGAAAAGGTTTAATATCAAAAATAATTTCTGGTTACTGATTTTTTTATAACATAAAAAGTCTGTGTGGTACTTTCTTCATATTTTGCGAAAACGGTTTCGTGTTAGTAACTTTGTTGTTTAAGGGTTTTTTAGCTAATGATGCAGTAAATAATGATTATTAATAAAAAGGGTTGAAAAATAACAATATGAAAATTTGTAATGATAATAAAGTGTATTTTTTTTAAGTATAAAGGAATAAAAAACATCTGTTTTTGTTAAATTAAGAAAAAGTTCTTAAGGTTCTTTATTAATGTTTTACATTAACATATTTAAACTGATATCGTAATATTAAAACCATAAATTTCAATTGAAACAGAAAATAACATTAAAACATATAGCCAGAGAATTAGAAGTTTCGATATCAACAGTGTCTAAAGCTTTAAAAAATAGTGAAGAGATAAGTAGAGATACTAAAGAGAAGATACAGGCTTTTGCGAAGTTATATAACTATAAACCCAATAACATAGCAATTAGCCTTAAAAATAAGAAGACTAAGAATATTGGAGTAATAATTCCAGATATTGTACATCATTTTTTTACAACTGTATTTAGGGGCATAGAGAAGTATGCAAATACAAAAGGTTATAATGTAATTGTTTGTGTCTCAGATGAGTCTTTTGATAAAGAGGTTATAAATATGGAAATACTAGCCAATGGCAGTGTTGATGGTTTTATTATGTCGTTATCTTCAGATACACAATTAAATGGTGATTATAATCATTTAATAGAGTTAACAGAACAAGGTATTCCTTTAGTTTTATTTGATAGGGTGACAGATAAAGTTGCTTGTGATAAAGTTTTAATAAATGATAAGGATGGTGCTTTTAGAGCAACTAAAAAGTTAATAGAAGACGGTAGAAAAAGAATTGCTTTGGTTGCTACTGAAGATTATTTGAGTGTGAGTAAGAATAGGGCAGATGGTTATTTTCAGGCATTAAAAGAACATGATTTAGAAATTGATGAAAGTTTAATTCTTAAATTACCTTCAATGAACAGCGTAGAAGGTAAAGAAATGGAAGATTTTTTACACAATCAAAAAGTAGATGCTGTCTTATGTGTGAATGAAATTTATGCAATACACGGTATGCGATTAGCTCAGAAAATGGGTTTAAAAATACCAGAAGACATCGCTTTTATTGGTTTTACAGATGGTATTCTGTCTAAGTTTTCTAACCCAACATTAACATCAGTAGCGCAACATGGAGACCAAATGGGAGAAGTTGCTGCAAAAATGTTGATTGAAAAAATAGAAAGTGATAAAGAAGTAGAAACGTACAGAACAGAAGTGTTGGAGCCAACAATAATAGAACGAGAGTCAACAAATAACTAATTTTAATACAGTCTCTTTTTGTTTTTTAGTTGTCAGTTCTTAGAATTGTAAAATAATAAAAATGAATAGTACAGGGTTTATATTTGATTTAGATGGGGTAATAGTTGATACTGCTAAATACCATTATTTGGCGTGGAAAAAATTAGCTAACGAATTAGGTTTTGAATTCACTAAAGAACAAAATGAACTTTTTAAAGGAGTAAGTAGAAAGCGTTGTTTAGAAATTTTATTAGATATAGGTAATATTACAGCTACCCAAGAGCAATTTGATACTTGGATGGTTGAAAAAAATATTGATTACTTAGCCTATATTGAAAAAATGGATGCTTCAGAAATTTTACCTGATGTTCCGAAAATTTTACAATTTTTAAAAGATAAAAACATTCCAATTGCTTTAGGCTCTGCGAGCAAAAATGCAAAGCCAATATTAGAAAAAGTTAATTTATTACATTATTTCGATGCTATTGTTGATGGTAATAATGTAACAAAAGCAAAGCCAGACCCTGAAGTATTTTTAATAGCAGCTAAGCAATTAGGTATTTCTGCAAATAACTGTGTGGTTTTTGAAGATGCAAAAGCAGGTATTCAAGCTGCGAATGCAGCAAATATGGTTAGTATAGGTATTGGTGACTCTTCAATTTTAACAGCAGCAAAATACAATTTCAAAAATTTCACGGAGATAGATTTTAGTTTTTTGAAAACACTTTTATCTTAAAAATAAGAATCTTTTCTATCTTAAATATTCCTAAATCAATTTAAAATAATGAATCAAGATTATATCAAAGAAAACCCATGGTCTATAATCGAAGAAGGTTTTGACTCTGAAAACGTTAAGTCTTCTGAAAGTTTATTTAGTATAGGAAATGGAGCAATGGGGCAACGTGCTAATTTCGAAGAAACATATAGTGGCAATACTTTTCAAGGTAGTTATATAGCAGGTGTATATTACCCTGATAAAACTCGTGTTGGTTGGTGGAAAAATGGATATCCCGAGTATTTTGCTAAAGTTTTAAATGCACCGAGCTGGATTGGGATTAAGATACAGATAAGTGGAGAAGTTTTAGATTTAAACACCTGTAAATCAATTTCTAATTATAAACGAGAATTGAATATGAAAGAGGGTTGGTATCAACGTTCTTTTAATACAATTTTACAAAATGATATTGAAATACAAGTAAAAGCTACGCGATTTTTGAGTTTAAATATTAATGAGATTGGAGCCATTAAATATCAAGTAATTCTTGTAAATGCGGATGCAGAAATACTTTTTGAGCCCTTTTTAGATAGTAGTATTCAGAATGAAGATAGCAACTGGGATGATAAATTCTGGAATACAACTTCAATTTCATCAGATGGTAATCAAGCATTCATTGAAGCTCATACCATGAAAACCGAATTTGCGACATGTACGTTTATGCAATCGCAGGTGTTGTATAACAATAAAATTTTAGATAAAAACCCTTCAGAGGTAAAAGAAGAATTAGTAATAAAACATCAATATACTCAAAAAGTAAAAAAGGGAGAAACCATTGCACTTTATAAATTTGGAGGTTATACTGTTGATAGAAATCATGATAAAGGAGATTTACTAAAAGCAGCTAAAACAGTTTTGAAAAAAACGACAGATTTAGGTTTTGATGCTTTACTTGAAAAGCAAAAATTAGCTTGGGCTAAAATTTGGGAAATGAGTGATATTACAATTGATGGTGATGTAAAAGCTCAACAAGGTATTCGCTTTAATATCTTTCAATTAAATCAAACATATTTAGGTACAGATTCACGTTTAAATATAGGGCCAAAAGGTTTTACTGGTGAAAAATACGGAGGTAGTACTTATTGGGATACTGAAGCATACTGTATACCATTTTACATGGCAACTAAAGATAGAAATGTTGCTCGTAACCTTTTAGAGTATAGATATAATCATTTAGAGAAAGCAATTGAGAATGCTCAAAAATTAGGTTTTTCTAACGGGGCAGCATTGTACCCAATGGTAACCATGAACGGAGAAGAATGCCATAACGAATGGGAAATTACTTTTGAAGAAATTCATAGAAATGGAGCAATAGCTTTTGCGATTTATAATTACTATCGTTACACAGGTGATTATACATACATCCCAGAAATGGGTCTTGAGGTTTTAATTGGTATTTCACGATTTTGGCATCAAAGAGCTACATTTTCAACCCAAAAGGATAAATATGTAATATTAGGAGTAACTGGCCCTAATGAATATGAGAATAATGTAAATAATAATTGGTATACTAATTACTTAGCTAAATGGTGTATTAACTATACTTTAGAGGAGCTTGATAAGGTAAAAGATGGCTATTCTGAAGATTATGATAGAATTGTAGGTGCTGCTAAACTTTCAGACATTGAAACCGATGATTGGAAAAAAGTAGCAGACGGTATGTATTTTCCATATTCAAAAGAGCATGATGTGTTTTTACAGCAAGATGGTTTTTTAGATAAAGAATTAATAACCGTAGCAGATCTTCCTAAGTTAGATAGGCCTATAAATCAAAAATGGAGTTGGGACCGTATTTTAAGATCACCATATATAAAACAGGCAGATACTTTACAGGGTTTTTATCTTTTTGAAGATCATTTTAGTATTGATGAGCTTGAAAAACATTTTGATTTTTATGAGCCATTTACAGTTCATGAATCTTCATTATCACCATGTGTGCATAGTATTCAAGCAGCAAAGTTAAATAGAATGGAACAAGCGTATGAATTCTATTTACGAACATCAAGGTTAGATTTAGATGATTATAATAAAGAAGTAGAGGAAGGACTTCATATAACATCAATGGCAGGCACTTGGATGAGTATTGTTGAAGGTTTTGGGGGTATGCGTATTGTAGATGATAAGTTATCTTTTACACCTAAAATTCCAAAACAATGGAGTGCATATTCGTTTAAAATTAACTTTAGAGATAGAATTTTAAAAGTTATTGTTTCTCAAAACGAAACTAAATTTGAGTTAGAAGGTAAAGACGAAACTTCTATACGTGTACATGGTAAGCGCGTTGTAATCTCACCGAACAATACAGTTTCTATTTCTAATTAGAATATAAAGTAAAATGAAAAAGAAAGAAGTTGTTTATCAAGTTTTTACTCGTTTATTCGGCAATACGAATACTACAAATAAACCATGGGGAACTATAGAAGAAAACGGTGTTGGTAAATTTTCAGATTTTTCAGCAAAAGCACTTCAAGAAATTAAAAATTTAGGAGTTACACATATTTGGTACACAGGTGTTCCACACCATGATGTAATTCGAGATTATACGCAATTCGGAATTTCGAATGACGATCCTGCAATAGTAAAAGGTAGAGCAGGTTCTCCGTATGCAGTAAAAGATTACTACAATGTAAACCCTGATTTAGCTGATAAGCCAGAAAAAAGATTAGAAGAGTTTAAAAGCTTAATTAAAAGATCTCATAAAGCAGGTTTAAAAGTTATTATAGATATAGTGCCTAACCATGTGGCGCGTAATTATGAAGGTAAATCTACACCGAAAGGTTCAGAACCTTTCGGTTTTTCTGATGATTCATTGGTTGAATACAAAAGAGATAACAATTTTTACTACGTTCCTAATGAAGAATTCAAAATTCCAGAATGGCGAGATGGTTATCAGCCATTAGGAGGAGAAGATTATTCATTGCCAGAAGGGAAATATGTTGAAAACCCTGCACGTTGGACGGGGAATGGATCACGTTTAGCACAACCAGATTTTAATGATTGGTATGAGACGGTGAAAATAAATTATGGTGTTAGGCCAGATGGTTCCTATGATTTTGATAGGCTGCCTGATGATTATGATATCAGAGATTATAAAGATCATTATAAATTTTGGTCAGATAAAAATGTGCCTAGCTCTTGGGTGAAATTTAAAGATATTGCTCTTTATTGGTTGAAATTAGGGGTTGATGGTTTTCGGTATGATATGGCAGAAATGGTTCCTGTTGAATTTTGGAGCTACATGAATTCTAATATCAAAATGAAAAATTCAGAAACTTTTATACTTGCTGAGGTGTATAACCCTGGTTTATATAGAGAGTACATTCATAAGGGTAAAATGGATTATTTGTATGACAAAGTAGAGTTGTATGATAGTTTAAAACCAATAATGGAAGGTCATGGCTGGGCAGATCATATTGAAACGGTACAGCGAGGCATGAAAGATATTGAGCATAACATGCTTCATTTTTTAGAAAATCATGACGAGCACCGTATAGCAAGTCCTGAATTTGCAGGAAATGCTAAAATAGCAATGCCTGCAATGGTAATTTCTGCAACGATTAGTACATCGCCAACAATGATTTACTTTGGGCAAGAACTAGGTGAGCCAGCAGCAGAAAAAGCTGGTTTTGGTAGTCCAAGTCGCACTTCTATTTTTGATTATATAGGTGTGCCTACCCTACAGCGATGGGTAAATAATAAAAAATTCGACGGAGGCCAGTCTACAGGCCAAGAAAAGGCTTTGAGAGATTTTTATAAGCGTTTATTAAATTTTACTATTCAAAGTGATGCTTTAATGGGCGAATATCAAGAAATCCACTATTACAATAAAGATCATACTGAAAATTACGATCATAGGGTGTTTTCTTTTTGTAGATGGTCAAGTGATGAGAGGCTTATCATATTAAGTAATTTTGATAGATCGAAAGAATATCAATTAGATATAAAGGTACCTCAAGAAATGGTGGAAAAATGGAACCTAGAAGAAGGAACATATCTTTTGGAAGATCAATTGTATGGAGAAGAAAATCCTAAACTGTATATTGATGCTAACGGAATTGGTCATTTTTCAATTCACTTACATACATTAGAATCATTTATATTTAAGTTAAAATAAATTAAGATGAAAGAATTACTGTTTGTTTTAATTTTAACGACAACATTTTCATGTATGCAGAAAGAAGAAAAGTTTTTAGTTATTGGTCATAGAGGTGCTATGGGGCACGAAACTGAAAATACAATCACATCTATTAAAAAGGCATTAGTATTAAATGTTGATATGATTGAGATTGATGTTTTTAAAATTTCTAGTGGTGAGATTGTCGTTTTTCATGATGATACTGTTGAAAGGTTAACAAACGGAATAGGTAACATTGAAGATTATTCGTTTGAAGAATTGAATAAATTAGTTGTAACTGGCAATCACAAAATTCCATTATTAACAGAAGTTATTGATGTTATAGATAGAAGAGTACCTTTGAATATAGAGTTAAAAGGGGCGGGGACAGCGAAAGATGTAAATGCTATTATTCGAAAATATATTGAGGAAAAGGGATGGAAATTAAATGATTTTCTAATTTCAAGTTTCAATTGGGATGAGTTAAAAGTAATGCGCAAGGCAAATAATAAAATAGGTATAGCTGTTCTAATTGAAGATGAAAACCCATTAAATGCTATTCCACTAGCAAAAGAATTGCACGCTGTAGCAATAAATCCAGATTATGAAAAATTGAATTTAGAGATAGCAAATACAATAAGAGAAGCTGGTTTTAAAATATTTCCTTGGACAGTAAATGAGCCTCAAGCAATATTAAAAATGAAAAGAATTGCGGTAGATGGTGTTTTTACGAACTACCCAGAAAGAATTAAATAAATGTTTGATGTACTTATTGTTGGTGGCGGTGCTGCTGGTTTTTACGCTGCAATTCATATCGCAGAAGCTAACCCTAATTTAAAAATTGCTATTCTTGAACGAGGAAAAGAAGTTTTAACGAAAGTTAAGGTTTCTGGCGGTGGACGCTGTAATGTAACTCACGCGGAATTTGACCCTAATGAATTGGTGAAAAATTATCCGAGAGGAAAAAAAGAATTGAGAGGGCCATTTCATACCTATTGTAGTGGTGATACTATTGGGTTTTTTGAAAAAAGAGGTATAGCTTTAAAAATTGAGGAAGATGGTAGAATGTTTCCTGAAAGCAATACATCACAAACTATTATCGATTGTTTTACAAGAGAAGTTGAGCATTTGGGAATAAAGGTTCTTAGAAATAGCTCTGTTGTAGATATTCAGAAAATAGAAGAAAATTCAATTGATAGTTGGATGGTGGAATCTATTCAGAAAAAATATTATGCTAAAAAACTTCTTGTAGCTACAGGTAGTAATCCTAAAATATGGAAGCTGCTAAAAAAATTAGGGCATTCAATAGTGCCACCAGTTCCTTCGTTATTTACATTTAATATTAAAGATGAGCGTATAACTAATATACCGGGTGTTGCTACACATGCAGTTGTTGAGGTTTTGGCTAAAAGCATAGGTAGTAAAGAGATTACTATTAATTTAAAGAGTAAACCCGCATCAAAAACAATATTAGAATCTGAAGGGCCTCTTTTAATTACACATTGGGGAATGAGCGGACCTGCAATCTTAAAACTATCTGCTTGGGGAGCTCGCGAATTGAGTGATTGGAATTATAAGTTTAAAATAAGAGTTAATTGGTTGCCAGATTATCATGAAGATGGGTTGTTGCAACTTTTATTTCAAATAAAAGAAGTAGAAAGTAAAAAAACTGTTTTGAGAACGAATGCTGTAGCTATACCAAAACGATTATGGATAAATTTAGTAAAAGCATCCGATATTTCAGATGCTCTGAAATGGGCAGATGTCACTAAAATTCAACTTCAAAAATTAGCTAAAGAAATTACTGCAGGAGAATATACTGTAGATGGCAAGAGCACTTTTAAAGAGGAATTTGTGACAGCAGGAGGAGTTGACCTAAAAGAGGTGAATTTTAAAACCTATGAAAGTAAAATTGTTACTGATTTGTTTTTTGCGGGCGAAGTTATAAATGTAGATGCCATTACTGGGGGTTTTAATTTTCAAAATGCATGGACAGGGGCTTACATTGCGGCTAAGGCTATTGCGAAAGTAACAAGCTAAGTGCGCCAGCTAAACAAGCACCTATAATAGGTCCTACAACAGGTATCCAAGAATATTTCCAGTCGCTAGAAGCCTTGTTTTTAATAGGTAAAATAGCATGCATTATTCTTGGGCCTAAATCTCTTGCGGGGTTAATAGCGTAACCAGTAGTACCTCCTAACGCTAAACCAATTACCCAAACCAAAAGGGCAACAGGTAGAGCTCCTAAAGATCCTAACCCAATAATAGTTTCTGGCTCGGATAAAGTAGCATCTGTAAAATAAAGCACAACAAACACTAAAACAAAAGTGCCTATAATTTCACTAATTAAATTAGATGAGGTTTTTCTAATAGCAGGAGAAGTACAAAAAACTGCTTTTTTTATTTCACCATCTTCTGTAGCTTTAAAGTGATCGATATATATTAAAAAAGCAACTGAAATACCCAACATAGCACCAATAAATTGCCCAATAATATAGCTTGGTACATCTGACCAGGGGAATTTTCCGGCAACAGCTAACCCGATACTAACAGCAGGATTCAAATGAGCTCCACTATATGGGCCGGCAACTACGACAGCAACATAAACGGCAAGCCCCCAAGCAGTGGTAATTACCATCCAACCAGGGTCTGTCGATTTTGTTTTTTCTAAAACAACATTTGCGACAACGCCTCCGCCGAGTAAGATCAGAAAAAAAGTGCCAATAATTTCGGCTATAAATGGTGTCATTTAATAGTAATTAGTTTAATTATTTGACCAAAACTCTAAAGCTTTAATGGCTCTATACCAGCCTTTTTTGCCTTCTTCTATCTTTTTTCTTTCGGTTGTAGGTTTAAAATGAACATCAGTTTGCCAAATTTCTTGAATTTCATCCATATTTTTCCAATATCCAACTGCTAAACCTGCTAAATAAGCGGCCCCCATTACAGTAGTTTCAACAACTTTAGGTCTAACTGTTTCTGTATTCAATACATCAGCCTGAAATTGCATAAGCATATCGTTTACGGTAACTCCACCATCTACTCTAAGCTCTTTTATAGGAATTCCAGAATCTGCTTCCATTGCTTTTAAAATATCCATAGTTTGGTAAGCAATAGATTCTAAAGATGCTCTTGCTATATGGGCATCTGTACTTCCTCTTGTAAGTCCAAAAATAGTTCCTTGTGCTTTTTGGTTCCAATGTGGTGCACCTAAACCAGCAAAAGCAGGAACAATATATACTCCTTCAGAATCTTCAACAGAATCGGCTAATTTTTCTATGTCAGTAGCTTTTTTAATAATTTTTAAACCATCTCTAAGCCATTGTACAACTGCACCTGCTATAAACACACTGCCTTCTAATGCGTAATGTGTTTTTCCATTTATTTTCCATGCTATAGTCGTTAGCAAATTATTTTCGGATACAATTGGTTTCTCTCCAATGTTCATTAGCATAAAACAACCAGTACCATATGTGTTTTTTACCATTCCTTTTTTTGTGCACATTTGCCCAAAAAGTGCTGATTGTTGATCTCCGGCAATACCAGAAATTGGAATTTTTACAGCAAAGAAATTGGGACTTGTATACCCATATACTTCACTAGATTGCTTTACCTCTGGGAGCATGCTTTTTGGAATGGTCATTAATTCTAAAAGTTCATCATCCCATTCTAGAGTATTTATATTAAAAATTAAAGTTCTAGATGCATTGGTAACGTCGGTAATGTGAAGTTCTCCTTTGGTCATATTCCAAATTAACCAACTATCTATAGTTCCCATAATTAAGTCTCCAGATTCAGCTCTTTCCCTAGCACCTTTAACATTATCTAGTATCCATTTTACTTTAGTAGCAGAAAAATAAGAATCAATTACAAGACCTGTTTTTTCTCTAATTATTTTCTCTTTTCCTTGCTTTTTTAACTCATCACAAAAATCAGATGTTCTTTTATCTTGCCAAACAATAGCATTATAAACAGGTTTGCCAGTATGCTTATCCCAAACAACAACAGTTTCTCTTTGGTTTGTTATACCTATGGATGCTATGTTTGTTCCATTTAAACCTTTTTTAGTAGTGGCTTCAGCAGCCATACCTGCTTGCGAAGACCATATTTCAATAGGGTCATGTTCAACCCAACCAGGTTTTGGAAAATATTGTGTAAACTCTTTTTGAGCGGTAGAAATAATAGTTCCTTTTTTATCAAAAATAACAGCTCTACAGCTTGTAGTTCCTTGGTCTAAAGCTAAAATATATTGTTCCATAAAACAGATGTTAACTTAAATGCTATGTTAATATAATAAATAAAGGCCAAGAAATTAAGAATTAATCAAAACAAGGGTGGTATTTTTAAAAATTTTAATGTTTTAAATTCAATAAAATGAATAGTTATGTTTTGTTATTGAGGGGTATAAATGTATCTGGGCAAAAAAAAGTTTTAATGTCTGATTTAAAACAGATGTTAGAGCGTCTTAATTTAGAAAATATAAAAACCTATATACAAAGTGGAAATGTTGTATTCAGTAGTGTAGAAACATCTAAATTAGTTTTAGAAAAAAATATAGGAGATGCAATTGTAGAAACATTTAGGTTTGTAGTTCCTTTAATGCTGTTGACAAAAAAAGATTTTATTAAAATAAAGAATGAAGCTCCTTTTGTTTCTTCAGAAACATTAGACAATAAGAATAATTATTTTGTTATTCTAAAAGATGCTCCAGAAATTGAGTTGAGTAAAAAATTAAAGTCAGAATCTTACCCAAACGAAACTTTTATATTAAAAGAAAACTGCATTTATTTAATATGTAAAAACGGATATGGTAAAGCAAAATGTAATAATAATTTTTTTGAAAAAAAATTAAAAGTTAAAGCAACTACTCGTAATTTTAAAACAATGAAAAAATTAGTAGAAATGCTAGAGGAGAATTAATTAAGCTCCCATATTTTAAAGTTTAAAACGGTCGCAAATAGTACCCAAAGTATGTATGGTACTAATAGATATGCCGCTGTATTGTTTACGACTTTAAACCATTTAAAGGTTAATGCTATTAAAATTAATAAAGTTATAATTACAAATAAAGCTAAAAGCGGTTGTTTTAATCCGAAGAAAATAATACTCCATAAAGCATTAAATAAGAGTTGGAAAATGAAATGGTATAATGCTGTTTTAACCCATCGGTGATGAAAACCTTTTGCCCAAACGATACCAGCAGCAACGCCCATCATAACATATAAAACACTCCATACAGGAGCGAAAATCTTATTAGGAGGGTTAAAGCTAGGTTTGTTTAACGTTGGGTACCAGTCTACAATAGATGATTTTGTAGCAAAACTAGATAAAAACCCAATGATTAAGCATATAGTAACTGCAATTGCGATGTAATATATTTGTTTTTTCAAAATTGATAGTGTAATACAACTAAATTAGTGATTTAATTTAATTGTATATCATCGAAAAGCACTTAAAAACTATCTTTGTAAAAAATAAATTAAATGATTGATAAAGACTTTATTCCTTCGGCTTATATAAATGATGTTAAAGAAGGTAAAGTAAGCTATAAGTCACCTAGTAATATTGCTTTAGTGAAATATTGGGGAAAGAAAGAGAATCAATTACCGCAGAACCCTTCAATAAGTTTTACACTTGATGCTTGTGCAACAACAACGAATATTAGCTTTAAAAAGCTTGAAACACCTTCTAATGATTTTTCTTTTGATTTATGGTTTGAAGGAAAGTCTAAAGAAGATTTTAAACCAAAAATAAAAACCTTTCTTTCAAGAGTAGAGGTGTATTTACCTTTTTTGAAAAATTATTTTTTTAAGATAGAAACCTCAAATTCTTTTCCACACAGTAGTGGTATTGCTTCATCGGCAAGTGGTATGTCTGCCTTAGCATTGTGTTTAATGGATTTAGAAAAACAATTGAATCCAGAAATTGAGAATGATTTTTTTGTAAAAAAAGCATCTTTTCTGGCTAGGTTAGGGTCTGGTAGTGCATGCAGAAGTATTGAAGGTGATATTGTACAATGGGGAAATCATACAAATACAAAAGGTAGCTCAGACTTATATGGAGTAAAATATCCTTATGAAGTACATGATAATTTTAAAAAATATCATGATACTATTTTATTAGTTGATAAAGGGCAAAAGCAAGTAAGTAGTACGGTTGGTCATAATTTAATGTATGATCATCCTTTTGCTGAGCAACGATTTAATCAAGCTCATGAAAACCTAAATCAACTTATATCCGTATTTAAAAGTGGAGATTTAAAAGAGTTCATAAAAATTATTGAAAGTGAAGCGTTAACATTGCATGCAATGATGATGACGAGTCTGCCTTATTTTATTTTAATGAAACCTAATACGTTAGAAATTATAAATAAGATTTGGGAATTTAGAGAAAAAACAAATTCGAATGTTTGTTTTACGCTAGATGCAGGAGCAAATGTTCATGTGCTTTACCCTGAAAAAGAGAAGGATATCGTTTTTCAATTTATTAAGGATGAGTTAATTGTATTTTGTGAAAACCAGCAGTATATTTGTGACCGAATTGGATTTGGTGCTAGAAAACTATAACTTACCAAAACATTAACAGTTTTTTAGCGTTTATAAATAACATTAGATTGTTTAAGATTTAAGAAATGAAAGGACCATTATTTTATTCAAAAATTCTTCTTTTTGGGGAGTACGGAATCATTAAAGATTCTAAAGGACTTTCTATACCTTATAATTTTTTTAAAGGAGCTTTAAAGACTGATGAAAATCCGTCAGAAGAAGCTGTAAAATCTAATGAAAGTTTATTAAATTATAGTTCTTATTTAGAAGATCTATCGAAGGAAAAACCTGAACTGGTGACTTTTGATATTATGACTTTAAAAAATGATGTTAAAGAAGGTATGTATTTTGATAGCTCAATACCACAAGGATATGGCGTTGGTAGTAGTGGTGCATTAGTAGCTGCTATTTATGATAAATATGCTTTTGATAAAATTACTGTTTTAGAAAACTTAACTAGAGAAAAACTTTTAAGTTTAAAAACAATTTTTGGTGAAATGGAATCTTTCTTTCATGGAAAATCGTCTGGTTTAGATCCTTTAAATAGTTACTTAAGTCTTCCTATACTTATTAATTCAAAAGACAATATAGAATCTACAAGTATTCCTTCTCAGAATGCAGAAGGAAAAGGAGCTGTGTTTTTATTGGATAGTGGTATTATTGGTGAAACTGCACCAATGGTTCAAATTTTTATGGAACAAATGAAAAATAATGGTTTTCGTAAAATGCTAAAAACACAATTCATAAAACATACCGATGCTTGTGTTGAAGATTTTGTAAGTGGTGATGTAAAATCATTATTTGGGAATTTAAAACAACTGTCTCATGTTGTTTTAGACAACTTTAAGCCAATGATTCCTGCTCAGTTTCATAAGCTTTGGAAACAGGGTATCGATACTAACGATTACTATTTGAAGCTCTGTGGTTCAGGTGGTGGCGGGTATATTTTAGGCTTTACTGAAGATTTAGCTAAAGCGCAAAAGGCACTTAAGGGCCATAAGTTAGAAGTGGTATATAACTTCTAAAAAAAAAGCATGCTTAATAGAAAAAATAAGCTCCTACTTTTAAAGTTATTGAGTTTGTTTTCAGTTGTTAGAGGCTATAACATTTTAGTTATTATACTTGCTCAATACTTAGCATCTATCTATATATTATCTCCTAATTTACCGCTAAGGCAGGTTGTTTTTGATATTAATTTATTTCTTATTGTATTAGCTTCAGCACTAGTAATTGCTGCAGGTTATATTATTAATAATTTTTACGACCGAGAAAAAGATCTGATTAATAAGCCACACAAGACTATGTTAGATAGGCTTGTGAGTCAGAACTTTAAATTAACAACATATTTTATTCTTAATTTTTCAGCAACATTTGTTGCTAGCTATGTTTCATTCAAGGCAGTGCTATTTTTTGCATCTTATATTTTTGGAATTTGGATTTACTCACATAAGTTTAAAAAAATACCTTTTATTGGTAATTTCGTGTCTGCCACGTTAGCTATAGCACCATTCTTTGTCGTTTTTGTATACTATAAAAATTTTCAAACAGTAATTTTTGTTCACGCTATGTTCTTGTTTTTAATCATATTAGCGCGCGAAATGATTAAAGACTTAGAAAACATTGCAGGAGATATTAGTCAAGATTATAAAACAATTCCCATTCTATATGGAGAGAATATTTCAAAAACAATTATCGGCATGTTGTTTCTTTTGACCTTAATTCCTTCCATGTTATTAATTTTTAAATTTGATGTGGGGTACATGTATAGCTATTTTATAGCTTGTGTTATTTTACTACTCCTATGCCTTGTTCTTTTATTGCGTTCAGACTCTAAAAAACATTATATCTTATTACATAATATTCTAAAGTTTATCATTATCGCAGGGGTTTTTAGTATCTTGTTGATCAATGTAGATCTGGTATTAAATAGAATTTTATAGATGAATAATTTACTTAAAGTAGCCCTAGCACAAATTTCTCCTGTTTGGCTAGATAAAGAAGCAACCCTAAAAAAATAGAATCTTCAATTATAGAAGCGGCAGCCCAAAAAACAGAATTAATAGTTTTTGGAGAGGCACTATTGCCTGGTTATCCATTTTGGCTTGCATTGACAGAAGGTGCTTCTTGGGATTTAAAAATAAATAAAGAAATTCATGCACATTATGTTCGTAATGCTATACAAGTAGAAGCAGGAGAACTAGACTCGATTTGTGAATTAGCAAAAGAACATTCTATAGCCACATATTTAGGTATTATGGAGCGTGCAAAAAATAGAGGAGGCCATAGCATCTATTGTTCATTGGTGTATATTAATGAGCAAGGAGAAATAAAATCTGTACATCGAAAATTACAGCCTACCTATGATGAGCGATTAACTTGGGCTCCAGGAGATGGTAATGGTTTGCAGGTTCATCCTTTAAAAGAATTTACTGTAGGAGGTTTAAATTGCTGGGAAAATTGGATGCCACTACCACGTACAGCACTTTACGGTTTAGGAGAAAATTTACATATAGCTGTTTGGCCAGGTAGTGATCATAATACTAAAGATATTACCCGCTTTATTGCAAGGGAATCTCGTAGTTATGTAATTTCTGTATCATCACTAATGAAAAAAACAGATTTCCCTAAAGCTACTCCACATATAGAAGCAATTTTAGAAAAATCTCCTGATGTTTTAGCAAATGGAGGGTCTTGTATAGCTGGTCCTGATGGGGAATGGCTCGTAGAACCTGTTTTGGATACTGAAGGGCTTATTTACCATACTTTAGACTTTAACAGAGTGTATGAAGAGCGTCAAAATTTTGATGTTGTAGGTCATTACTCCAGACCAGATGTTACAAAGCTAACGGTAAATAGAGAACGACAATCTACAGTAGAATACACTGATTAATAATTAATTTTAACTTTATCTAATCTAGACAGTTAAATCACACGCTAGATTGCTTATACATCCAATTTCCTTTAGTACCTTTGCGGAAATATTTTAGTTATGGGTAGGTCAGATTCCAACAATGATAATAAGGCTTCAGGAAGAGAAGGAGGAACATTTAGAAAGAAAAGTTACGCTAGAGGAAATTCTCCAGTTAAAAAAAATGTAGCTCCAAAAAAACCTTCTGATCCTAATACATTACGACTTAATCGTTACGTTGCAAATTCAGGTGTATGCTCTCGTAGAGAAGCAGATATTTTTATTTCAGCAGGTAGCGTTACTGTAAACGGTAAAGCAGTTATCGAAATGGGATATAAAGTTAAATTATCTGACGAGGTTCGTTTTGATGGTCGCTTGTTGAACCCAATTAAAAAAGAATATATTGTTTTAAATAAACCTAAAGACTTTGTTACCGCATCTAAAGATGGTAGAGGTAACCGTAGTGCAATGGGTTTAATATCAAATGCTACAAAAGCGAAATTATTACCTGTTGGTAAAATGGACAAGGCTTCAATGGGGCTTTTGTTATTTACTAATGATGGTGAATTATCTACACGTTTAAATAGTCCTAAAAACGGATTGCGTAAAATTTACCATGTTGAGCTTACAAAACCATTATTAAGTACCGATTTTAAGAGAATCAAAGAAGGCTTAATGGTAGAAGATAGTGTGGTTCGAATTCAAGATATCAGCTACATAGATAATGCGCCTAAAAATCAAGTTGGTATAGAAATTTTTAGTACTAGAAATAATATCGTACGTAGAATTTTTGAGCAATTAGAGTATGATATCGTAAAGCTTGATTTAGTAGTTTATGCAGGGTTAACTAAAAAAGATTTACCACGTGGGCATTGGCGTCCACTTACTGAGCAAGAAGTAATAAATCTAGGAATGATAAAATAGTAAGAGTGATGGTTAGAAAAACACCCCATTTAATTTTATGGTTTTTGGGTGCCTTACTAGCAGTCACATATTGTTCTTATTTTTTATTTGATATTGATGAAGCTTCTCTTGATATAAATATTTACGATACCTATTACGTAATTGGTTATTCAAGTCTGTTTTTATCCTTTGCTATATGGTTGTTAATGTGTGGTTTCGGATATTTTATATTAAATAAATATAAAATAAAGCTAATATACTCTTTAACTATAACACATCTTATTTTAACGTTAGTTTGGGTAGTAGGTGTGACTATAAACTATTTTATAAATGGTTTTGAAGATGTCATTATATGGCTCTCAATATTAGTATTTCCTATTGCGCAAATATTATATTTCGTAAATATCATGTTATCTACCTTGATAAAGGTAAAAGTTACTAATGAGCAATAATTCGTAGTAATTTACCTTTATCATTGTAAATTTTCCAATCACCAATTTTTTTACCATCTTTCATGATTCCAGTTTGGTTAATTTTTCCATTTTTATAATAAGTAGTCCATTTTCCGTCTTCTTTTCCATTCACAAAGTTTTCAATGACGTATAATTCTCCAGAATCATAGTAGGATTTCCATTCTCCATGAGCACCTTTTGCATTGTAGATTCTCAAATACTTTAAAGTGCCATCTTTTAAGTAATGTTTCCAAATACCTTCTTTATTGTTATTTAAATGATTGCCGCCAAAATATAGTTGCCCATTAGTGTGGTAAGCTTTCCATTCTCCTTCAAAAACCCCATTTACATAATTTTCAACTTTCCATATTTTTCCATTATCATAATAGTAAGTCCATTTTCCAGTTTTTTTATTGTCAGTAAACTGGCCTATAATTTTTAAATTACCATTTTCGAAATAGTCTTTGAATTCATTTATTTCTTTTGAAACAGAAATATGTAAACCAGAATCTTTGTCGGGTTTATTTTGTATATTACAAGATTGAAACACCAAAAATAGTAGTAATATAGAAAGTTTAATTTTCATTTTTTATTCATTAAAGAGATTATTCTCCCCATGTATCCCAATCATGCACTTCTTTTCTACCATTCCAAAAATATTTAAATGGGAGTGCGACTTCTTGCCACGGTGCTAATTTATATATATCGTAATTATCGTCATAATCATATAAGCCATAGGTTGGGTTTTCTCCCCAATAGAATTCAAATTTCACGGTTTCATTTATTTCTTTGATGTATACACTACCCAAAACAATGTTACTCGTTGTTCCACTAACAGGACTGGTCACAGCTTTTGCTTGTTCTATTTTAAGAGATGTACCTTTAGGTATCTCATACACAGTGCCGCAATCTTCACAAAAGTTAGAGTTATTCATTTTTAAGATATATGGGTTCTCTATAATAGAGTGCTCATAATTAGTAGCAATATAAGAAGAGTGTTTTGTAACCAAAGTATTATTGATAACTTTACTATAAGGGAATTTATCAGATAAATCTTTAGTTTTTGTTCTAAAACCCAGTGCAAAAGCAATAATGATTCCGATAACCATTAAAACTCCAACGATTATTAAACTATTTTTTACAGACATAGATTGTTAATTTAATCAATTGTATAACCATCACCAAATTGATAACTGAGAATAAAACCGTGTGTATTTCCTAAAGGCGAATCGTTAATAGACATATTATAATTATATATAAAACGTACATTATTAAACAAAAATACTCCTGCTAAAAAATTTAGCGAAGAGCTCGTTCTGTATCCGGTTCCAATTTCAAATTTATTTTTAAAGCTAACAGCTAAATTAATATCAGCTTCTAACGGTGCTCCATTCTCATATTTTAAAAGCATATTAGGTTTAATCATTATCTCTTGAAATCTATCATTAAAAAATCGATAACCGAAATAGCCATAATACGGATTTTCTAAATTTAAATTGTCATCAGAAGCTAAAGTATCTCCTAGTATATTAGGCGTGGAAAACCCTACATAGAAAGAAGAATGGTTAAACAAAAAGCCTAACCCCATTGTTGGTATAGTTGCATTTATATTTTCAGAAAAATTAGAATCACCCATAATACCTAATGACATTAAATTATCTTGATATTGTTGTATGCCAGCAGTGATGCCAAATGATAAAACTCCAGGGCTATAGTGCTGCCAGTAAGGTCGGTTACTTTCAAAATCAAAAAATATTTTATAAGAGTAAGCACCAAAAAACTGAGTAGATGTAGTTACGCCAATTTGATCTCTAAGTATTCCAGCTCCAAGACCAACTTTTCCACGGTTAATAGCACCATGGCCACTAAAGGAGAAACTACGAGGGCTACCATCAAACTGATTAAAATAGCCTGAGTTGCTTATCGAAATTTCGGTACCTGGTGTTAAGCCAGCATAAGCCGAGTTTATAATAAACGGATTATAATTATACTCAGAAAACGTGGGTGTTTGTTGAGCGAATATTGAGTTATATGATAATAAAGACAGCAGAACACCTAGTGCTAGCGTGCCAAAACAGTTAAAAATCTTCATTGGTTTAGCGCTTTAGTATTACGTATCCTTTGGTTTTTTTAAGAATGGATTCACCATCTATTTGAATATTAAAGAAGTAAGTCCCAGAAGGTAATCGACCAGCACCCATTTTAGTTTTTTGGTTTGCATTTCCTCGGAATACATTCGAGATATTATCATAATTTTCAATTTTGAACACAGTATCACCCCATCTATTATAAATGGTTACGATATTGGTTGGGTATTCTTCAATATGATCAATATGCCAATAATCGTTTATACCATCGCTATTTGGTGAGAATCCATATTTGGTTTCATCCACAATTTCTTCTCCAATAGTAGTGAAAGTTTCTTCTTCGCATATACCAGAATCTCCTTGTGAATTATATGAAATAATTGTAACGTAAATTGTAGACTTATTTGGAAAATCTTGTAAAAAAGAATATTCAGTAAGTAAACCAACATCTTGTCTATCTAATATATTGTTACCTCTGGGAGTAGTTCCTACAGTTAATAAATAGCCATCGGCGTTATTAATAGCTCTCCATGAAATATAAGCAGGATTTACAGCCACATCGGTAGCGCCGTTTAAAGGGCTTGTTAATGTTGTACATGCAGGTGTTGTTGGTCTAACAGCTGTTTCAATAGTAAAAGATTCATTAGAACATCCATTAGCATCTACACTTCCATTAAAAGGTATTATGGTTACTATAGCTGTTTCATCATTTACAAAAGCATTTGGAAAGTTGTAGCTGTTGGATGTAACCTCTACATCGGTTACGTTATTATTAGCAGTGCCAGAAATAGTAATTCTATATCCTGTGGCATCGGTCATGTTATTCCAAGTCATTTGAGTGGTACTTAAAGCCACATCGGTAGCGCCATTCAAAGGGCTTGTTAAAGTTGTACATGTAGGTGTTGTTGGTACAGCAGCTGTTTCAATAGTAAAAGATTCATTAATACAACCATTAGCATTTACACTTCCATTAAAAGGTATTATGGTTACTATAGCTGTTTCATCATTTACAAAAGTATTTGTAAAGTTGTAGCTGTTGGTAGTAACCTCTAGATCAGTTACGTTATTATTAGCAGTGCCAGAAACAGTAATTCTATACCCTGTAGCATCGGTTACGTTATCCCATGTCATTTGTGTGGTTCCTATGGCCACATCGGTAGCGCCATTAAAAGGGTTTGTTAATGTTGTACATGCAGGTGTTGTTGGTCCAACAGCTGTTTCAATAGTAAAAGATTCATTAATACAACCATTAGCATTTACACTTCCATTAAAAGGTATTATGGTTACAGTAACCGTTTCGCCTTGTATAAAATCGTTAGCGAAATCAAATGTAGTGCCAGAAGTCACTTCAAAATCGGTCATGTTATTTGCTGTACTATTGCTTCCGATTACTGTTACTTTATACCCGTCGGCATTAGCAACCGCATTCCATTCAATTGAAGTATCCACGGCAATATCGTTATCATTATTTGAAGGACTTATAAGCGTTGTACATTCTGGTGGCCCTGCTGTTTCAAACGTATATTCAGCGCAACCTGAAGAAGATCCATTTATGTTATAGGCAATAATAGAAACGAATATAGTTTCATTTTCAGGAAGGTCGCTTGCGAGGTCATATGTAGTTACATCTCCAAGGTCATCTGTAAATATATCTGAACCACCAGATGTAGTACCTACAGTAAGTCTATAGCCATCTGCAGAATCCGACCCGTTCCAGCTTAAGTTAGTGTCTAAGGCAACTTGAGTGGCACCATCAACAGGGGCACTTAAAATTCCGCATGATGGCGGACTAGTAGAATCACCTGTTGTAAAGGTTTCCTCTATACAACCAGTAGCATCACCCTCGTCATTGTAAGGGATAATAGTTACATAATGTAATCTACTTTCTTGTAAATCTCCTGGAATGTCATAAGTGGTAGCTCCAATTACATCTGCATTATTCACAACTTCAATACCGCCAGAAGTTGTACCCACAACTACTAGGTATCCGGTGGCGTTAGTTACTGCTGCCCAACTTAATTGTGTATCAATAGGTACGTCAGTTGCTCTATTAATAGGGGTAGTTAAATTAGTACAAGTTGGTGGTACCGGTATTATTTCGGTATGGAAAATTTCTTCGGTACAGCTTGCTGCGTCTCCTTCATCATTATAAGGGACTATAGTAACAAATATGTCGCTGTCTTCTGGTAAGTCTGAAGTAAAATCAAAGGTATTAACGTTACCTACATCTTCTGCATCAAGTATATCATTTGCACCACTAGAAGTACCTACAGTTATTTTAAACGCATCGGCATTAGAAATAGGATTCCAGCTTAAGTCTGTAGTAACTGCAACATCAGTGGCACCATGTAAAGGTGCTGTTAAGATCGTACATTCTGGTATAGTTGCTGCGGTATTCGAGATGGTAAAGCTTTCTTCCGTACATGGCCCTATAGCGTCTCCTTCATCATTAAAAGGGATAATCGTTACAAAAACCGTATCTCCAGTATTGAAGTCAGCAGCAAATTCATATGATGTTTCATTTGTGATTGTTGCGTTGTCAACAATATCATTTCCACCAGAAGATGTTCCAACGGTTAATCGATAACCTTGTGCAAAAAGAGCAGCATCCCAAGTAATATTTGTATTTACTGGAATATCAGTATCTCCATTTAAAGGAGAGGCCAGTTGTGTACATTCTGGAATAGGACAGTCACGAACATCTTGGTCAAAAGTCCAACCAAAATTATCTATCATAGATTGTCTTTCTTCTTGAGCACTGCAATAGGGTAAATCTTGTACACCAATAGTAATACCAGGAGTTAAGTTTTGTTCTGACCATGCAATTAAAGTATTGTCATAGTTTTCTCTTATTAAGGCAGTATTATCTAAGATATCACTCATATTAGAAACACCGGTTACATCCCAATCTCCCAAATACTGATTTAGGGCAGTTGCATTATAAAAAGTAGAACGCATACTTAGGTTTCCTAAATTCCATAAATCCATGGGTTGGTTATATGCAAACGCTTCTCTAAACATATAATCCATATTGTTTACGCCGGAGACACGCCAGTTGTTCAGATTTTGATTAAAAGCAGTAGCATTACTAAACATTTCTTCCATAGTAGTAACACCTCTAACGTTCCATGCACTAATATCAGAATTGAAAGAAGCTGCGTTTTTGAACATATCTTCCATAGTAGTTACGGAGGCAACATTCCAAGAATTCATAGGTTGGTCGTATGCAATCGCATCATTGAACATGGCTTCCATTGTTCTTACAAAAGATGTCTCCCATGTATCTATATTTTGATTAAATACCGTTGCACCTTGAAACATGGAAGCAGTGGTTAATGATTCTCGTGTATCCCAATTATTTAAAGGCTCATTAAATATGTCAGCATTTCTAAACATAGCTTCCATATTAGTTACTGAGCTTACATCCCAATTATTTATAACCCTATTAAATTCCCGAGCATCTTCAAACATAAATGGCATTAAAGTGACAGAACTTACGTTCCAATTAGCTAAGGGTTGATTGAATACCTGAGCATCTTTAAACATTGAAGACATATTTGCAACCGCACTAACATCCCAACTTCCGATGGGTTGGTTAAATACTTGAGCACTTTCAAACATAGATGCCATATTGACAACGGAATTAACTTCCCACATATTTAGTGGCTCATCAAATAACACAGCGCTTTCGAACATAGATTCCATGCTAAGCACATTTGTTACATTCCAACTATTTATATTTTGATTAAAAACCGCAGCACTATTAAACATGCTACGCATATTGGTTACAGAGGAGACATTCCAGGTATTGAGAGGTTGATTAAATAATACAGCACTAGAGAACATATAGTCCATTCTAACAACATTACTAACATCCCATGAATTTAGTGGCTGATTAAAAAGCCTGGTACCTTGAAAAGTTTGAGACATATCTTCCACATTACTTACGTCCCAGTTTAGTGGTTGATTAAAAGTTTGAGCATTATCAAACATACCAGATATGTCAGTTACATTACTTACATCCCAATCACTTATATTTCCATCAAAACTTAGAGCTCTTTCAAACATTTGCTCCATAGTAATTACATTACCAACATCCCAGTCATTTAAAGGTTGATCAAATGCGTCTGTGTAAGAAAACATTTGTTTCATACTGGTTACGCTGCTAACATCCCAATCATTTAAAGGTTGATTAAACGCATCACATCGAATAAACATGGTATTCATATTAGTAACATTACTCACATCCCATTCGTTTAACGGTTGATTGAAAGCGATAGCAGTTTCAAACATATTTACCATTGTTGTAACACTACTAACATCCCAATCGTTTAAAGGTTGGTTAAATATTTCAGCTTGATAAAACATATTGTTCATATTGGTAACATTGCTTACGTCCCAATTATTAATATTACCATTGAATAATCCGTTTCGTCTAAACATTCGCGACATATTAGTAACGTTAGATAAATCAGGAACATCCATTGCATTGTATACCATATTATCGCAAAACCAAAACGTATAACTCATATCTAACCAAGGTTGCGTTCCCCATTGGTCTACAGAAATCAACTTTTTATTATCCCTATTGGTACTTCGATATAGATGGTGTGGATATGTGCCAATTATAGAAATAGTATACTCTCCGGGACTTAAATAGTTATGTGTTAATTGGCCAGATACATTATTGTCATATCTATTATCTCCCCAATCTATGGAAAAGTCATAGGTATAACTGGAATTGGTTTCTAGAAATAGCTGATTCACAGCTGATGAGTTACCATCTAGTATTCTAGTGTCTATGGTAAACTTAAAAGCATCGGGGCTATTGACCCAGCTTTCAATAGTTGTAAATTGTGTTTCTTGACACCCTACGGCCGAACCTTCGGTGTTATAGGGTACAACAGTTACAAAAACAGTATCTCCGGGAAGAAATTCATTTGTAAAACTTACACCGACTATATTACCGATATCGAGATTATCTGCTGGTGCGCCGTTTATATCTATAAAACTTCTTGTGCCACCTCTTATAATTTCTAGCGTAATGTTATAACCGTCTGCATTTGGTGCAGGATTCCATCTAATATCGGAATTTGCAGGAACATTAGTATCTCCATTAAAAGGTGAAATTATTTCGGTACATAATACAAAAGAACAGTTAACATTATCTCCTGTAATTGTCCAGTTTTGTAAGTCTATAAGTGCCTGTCTAGCGTCTCGGCTATCACAATAGTTTAAAGTATTAGCTCCTAAAGGAACGTTGGTTTCAACATTTTGAGCGGACCAGCTTAGTAATGTGTTGTCATAGTTTTCTTGAGATAAACTAGTGTTATTTAACATTTGGGCCATTGTTGTTATGCCTGTAACGTCCCATGTGGCAAGACTTTGGTCAAAGGCATTAGCAGAAGTAAACATACCATCTGTTGTTGTAACATTACTAACATTCCAATTTTCTAAAGTTTGGTTAAATTGTGATGCATTGAGAAACATGCTACTAGCATCGGTTAAGCTTGTTGTATTCCAAATATTAATGGGTTGATTAAAAGCAGTAGCGTTGCTGAACATGCCACTCATGTCTGTTACCATAGCAACATTCCAAGTAGTTAATGGTTGATCAAAAACAATGCAATCGCGAAACATATCAGACATATCGGTAACGCTACCCACATTCCAACTATTCAAAGGTTGGTTAAAAGCCATGGTAACACTACTATTTTCACCCCAAAACATACCAGACATGTCATTTACATTACTTACATCCCAGTCATCAATAGGTTGATTAAAAAGTATCGCACTCTCAAACATTTTACTCATGTTAGTAACGTTTGATACCACCCAGCTAGCTAAGGGTTGATTAAACGTTTGACATCTCCTAAACATAGAGCTCATATCCGTAACTTGGCTTACATTCCAAGAGTTTAGTGGCTGATCAAAAATCATAGGTAAAAATCCATCAAACATCCTAGACATATTAGTTACATTTCCAACATCCCATCTGCCTAATGGTTGGTTGAATTCTCGTGCTCTAAAAAACATAAGATTCATGTCTGTAACGTTGGCCACATTCCAGTCTTCGAGAGGTCTATTATAGGTCAACGCTATTGCAAACATACCTTGCATATTTGTTACATTAGCTACATTCCAGTTTTCTATATCTTGATTAAAAGCTGTTGCTGAATTAAACATGTTAGCCATATTTGTTACGGCATCGGTATTCCATCTATTTAGTGGTTCATTAAACCTTGTTCTTTCGAATAATGAAGACATGTCAGTTACGGCATTTGTAATCCAATCATTTAAAGGTCTATTAAATGCACTTGCTGAAGCAAATAAGCCCGACATATCTGTAATGGTAGAAACATCCCAACTATTAACAATACCATTGAATGACTTACATTCTCTAAACATGTTTTTAAGACTTGTTACTTGCGAAAGATTAGGTGAATCAATAGCATCAAAATTTAAATTTTCACAACCAAAGAATGCATTTTCCATGGTTTGCCATTGTATAGTACCCCAACTAAGTATTTCAATTATTTTTAGTTTGTCGTTAGCATTTTCATCATTAAAATAAATAGCAGGAAAAGTACCGCTAATACTAATAGTGTAAGTACCAGGAATGGCGTAGGTATGTGTAATGTTTCCTGTAACATTAGAATCAGATGTGGTATCTCCCCAATCTACATTATAGTTGTAAGTAGTATATGCAGGATTAGTAGGTATCGTAATTTGGTTATTTGCAGAAGAACCAGATTCGGTATTGTTGGTATTCCATATAGTGGTAAACTCTTGCGAAAAAAGATTAATACTTATAAATAATAGTAAGAGAGTTATGCTTTTTTTAATCATAGTGTGGTGGTTACTTGAAAACAAACGTACCTGTTCATCAAACATAATAAGGACAACTAAACGTTGAAATTTTTTGTTGTGAACCTTTAATTTTCAAAGGTGAACAAGACAAAATTAGTAGAAGCGTTTATCTGTAAATACACTGTTTGCAGTGAAAAATAAGTGGTAGAGATAGAAAAAGGTGATGAGTTAAAATAAAAATGATATGGACAAATGGAGTGCTAGGAAGAAAAGTATCTTGCTTTAAAAATAAAAATTATGAATGTTAATCCAGTATTAAGCGTAGCAAAGTTATTAGTGAAAAATAGAAAATTGAAACTCGTGCTTTTGGGAGCTCAATTTGGATATTTGGGGTATAAAATTTTAAAAAAGAGAAAACGTAAAAATGGATCTGTTGAGGCTATTAAAGCTTAGTGTATAATAGTTTGAAGCGCTTTTATTTAGATAAAATAAACTAGAAAAGAGAATAATGCGCAATTTAGATTGACCTAATTACACAATATTCTCTTTATTTAAAACTATTCAAATTTTGGTTGTAACTACATAATTTGATCCATTTTTTTACGAATTTCATTTAGACACAAATTTCCTAAGCTACCTTCGTGCGTATGTTTTATATCTCTTTTAGGTGAAAAAGTACCTTCATTTATTTCCATGCCCATCTTTTTGTAAGCATCACGAAAAGGTATACCACTCAATACTAATTCATTTAAAGTATCTACGCTAAAAATATAATCATATTTAGGATCTTCTAAAATAGTATCGTTTACTCGAATTTCTTTTAAGCTAAAAGTCAATATTTCAATACATGCTTTTATATCTTGTATAGCAGGTACTATTACTTCTTTTACCAATTGTAAATCGCGATGATAACCACTAGGTAGGTTATTTATAATCATCATTAGTTGGTTTGGAACCGCTTGTAGTCTATTACACTTACCTCTAACTAATTCGAAAACATCAGGATTTTTTTTGTGTGGCATAATACTAGAACCTGTAGTCAATTCATCAGGAAAAGAGATGAAATTAAAATTTTGACTCATATATAAACAGATATCCATTGCCATTTTAGATAGCGTAGAAGCTATGCTGCTTATACCGAAAGCGGCAGCTTTTTCTACCTTTCCACGCCCCATTTGAGCAGCTACTACATTATATTTTAAATCAGAAAAACCCATTTCTTTAGTGGTGAAAGCTCTATCGACAGGAAATGAACTTCCGTAACCAGCAGCACTACCTAAAGGGTTTTGATCTGCTATTTTATAAGCAGCATCAACAAAATATAAATCATCAACTAAACTTTCAGCATACGCCGAAAACCATAAGCCAAAAGAAGATGGCATTGCGATTTGCAAGTGAGTATAACCAGGTATTAATATACTTTTATGTTTATCTGCAAGATTTAATAGTAAATCAAACAAAATTTTGGTTTCGCTTTTAATCTCTGTTAATTCATTTTTTAAATACAAATGCATTGCAACTAAAACTTGATCATTTCTAGAACGAGCAGTATGTATTTTTTTACCAGTATCACCTAATTTTTCAGTTAATACATACTCTATTTTAGAGTGCATATCTTCAAAAGAATCTTCAATTATAAACTCTCCTTTTTCAATAGTTTTTGCAATAACATTTAATTCTCTAACTAAATCGTCTGTTTCTGCTTGGGTAAGTAGTCCTATTTTACCTAGCATTTTAGCGTGTGCTTTTGATGCGATAACATCATATTTCGCTAATTGTAAGTCTAATTCACGATCGTTTCCTACTGTAAAATGATCAATTTTTTTATCTGTGCTAAAACCTTTATCCCAAAGTTTCATAGTTGTATTTTTTAATAATTACTGGCAAGTTTAATTTAAAAAGCCCTTTAATATTTTAATATATAAGTCGATACCCTCTTCAATTTCATGAACATGTATATATTCATCTGCAGAATGTGATCTAGTGCTATCTCCAGGGCCTAATTTTAAAGACTGACATGTTAATGCTGCTTGGTCAGAAAGCGTAGGAGAACCGTATGTTTCTCGCCCCAGTATAATGCCTGATTGTACCAAAGCATGATCTTTATCAATTTTAGATGAATTTAGCTTTAATCCACGCTCCTGCAAAAAACAAGGTGCTTCTGCTTTTAATAAATCTGCAATTTCTTTATTCGAATAACTGTCGTTTACTCGAACATCAATCACTAAATCCACTTGCGAAGGTACTACATTGTGTTGGCTACCAGCTTTTATTTGAGTTACGGTAAGTTTTACATCACCTAATGCTTCTGATGTTTTTTCGAATTTATAGTTTTTAAACCATTCTAAAACTTCAATAGTATTGTATATAGAGTTGTTCTCATTAGGGTGTGCTGCGTGTGATGGTGTGCCTTTAACTACGGCATCAAAAACAATTAATCCTTTTTCTGCAATTGCTAAGTTCATTAATGTAGGCTCGCCAACAATGGCTACATTAATATTTGGTAAACTAGGTAATAAACCACGAAGGCTATTTTTGCCAGCACTTTCTTCTTCAGCAGAAGCTACCATCAAAATATTATGATTTAAATTTTCTTGTGCATAAAAATGCGAAAATGTAGCCAATAGAGAAACAAGGCAACCACCAGCATCATTACTGCCTAAACCGTATAGTTTGCCATCTTCAATATGTGGAAGAAAAGGATCTTTAGTATATGCTTGGTTTGGTTTAACAGTGTCGTGATGTGAATTTAAAAGTAAAGTGGGCTTACTATCATCCCAAAACTTATTTTTTGCATAGACGTTGTTGTTATCTCTAGTAAATGGAATATCAAAAGAAGTAAACCAATCTTGTATAGCTTCTGCTGTTTTATCTTCTTCGCTTGAAAAAGATTGAATACTAATTAACTGTTTTAGTAATTCAATTGCTTTATCCGTTAATTTTTGTTGTTCCATATTTATAGTGTTATGGTTGTAAATAAAGTAGTATTGTTTTTAATCATTTCTATATCGCCAAGGCAAACTTTATTTACATTATTATGTAATGCATGATAACAGTTTTCTAGTTTAGGAAGCATACCATCAGCAATGATTTTTTGATCTAGTAATTCTTTATATTTTTCTGAATTAATATGTTTTACTACAGAGTGTTCATCTTTAATATCTAAAAGGACTCCTTTTTTTTCAAAACAATAATATAATGTAGTCTCATATAAATCACCCATTCCTATTGCAATTTCAGAAGCAATTGTATCGGCATTTGTATTTAACATTTGTCCTTTTCCATCATGTGATAAGGCACAGAAAACAGGGGTTAAATTAACTTTTATTAATGAATCAATTAAGCTAGTATTTATTCCATCAATATCACCAACAAAACCGTAATCAATTTGTTTTACAGGGCGCTTGTGTGCTTGTATAGCATCGCCATCGGCACCACTTAAGCCTATAGCATTACATTTGTTGGCTTGTAATTTAGCAACTATAGTTTTGTTTGCTAAACCACCATAAACCATAGTAATTATATCGATGCTTTTGTCGTCGGTAATTCTTCTTCCGTTTACAAGTTTAGATTCTATACCTAATTTATAGGCTAGTTGAGTTGCTAATTTTCCGCCACCGTGTACCAAAATTTTAGGTTCTTCTAATTTTGAAAATAAGGTTAAAAATTTAGAAAGTTCTTTATCGTTTTCAATAACATTTCCACCAATTTTTACGACTGATAATTTAGGTTTCATAGCTTTTCAAGAATTTTTTTAAGCACTATTTGTGCTGCGTATGTTCTGTTATTTGCTTGCTCAATAACTAATGATTGATCGCTATCTAAAACGGCATCTTCTACAACCACATTTCTACGAACAGGAAGGCAATGCATGAATTTAGCATGCCCTAATTTATCTTTAGTCATCATCCAATCAGTATCTTGATTGATAATTTGACCGTAATTTTTATAGTTACTCCAGTTTTTTACATAAACAAAGTCAGCATTTTCTAATGCTTTACTTTGGTTGTATTCAATTGCTGCATCTTTAGTGATTTCAGGGTTTAACTCATACCCTTCAGGATGAGTAATTACAAAATCAGCATCTTGCTTTAACATCATTTCAGTAAAAGAATTTGCTACAGCATGTGGTAGAGCTTTTGGATGCGGTGCCCATGAAAGGACAACTTTAGGCTTGGTTTTTATATTTTGTTCACCTAAAGTAATAGCGTCAGCTAATGCCTGTAAAGGATGTCCTACGGAGCTTTCCATATTTACAACAGGAATACTGGCGTATTTTTTAAAACCATTTAAAACAAGTTCTGCTTCATCTTTTACTTTATCTGTCAAAGATGCAAAAGCACGAATAGCAACAATGTCACAATATTGAGAAACAACTTGTGCGGCTTCTTTAATATGTTCAGAAGTACCTTGGTCCATTACAGTTCCATCTTCAAATTCAATAGCCCAACCTTCGCTACCAAAATTCATTATCATTACTTCAAGGCCTAAATTCATCGCTGCCTTTTGTGTGCTCAAGCGCGTTCTAAGGCTATTGTTAAAAAATAACAAACAAATAGTTTTTCCTTGTCCTAAGCTTTTTGCTTGTAACGGGTTAGCTTTTAAATTTTTTGCATCATTTACCCATGTTGGTAATGAGTCGATATCTTGTATTGAAGTGTAATGTTTCATTTTGTGCTCTTTTTAAACCTAAAAGGCTTACTTTATTTTTGTGAAATTACTTTTGCCATGCATAGCGTCAGTTATAAAATTATCTTTTAAACCATTTAGAATCCAAGTTTCAATACCTGCATCTTTTGCAATAGTAGCTGCTTCTATTTTAGACTGCATACCGCCAGTTCCGTGAGACGATATATTATCGCCAACTTCAGTTATTAAATCATTCATATCAATAACCTCTTTTATGGTTTCAGGCATGTTGCCTTCAAGAGTTTTTTTAGTGTAAACACCATCAGTATTAGTCGCAATCATTAATAAATCTACTTCTAATAAAGCTGCTGTTAATGCTGCAAGTTTATCATTATCACCAAACTTAATTTCATCAGTAGCAACTGTGTCATTTTCGTTAATAATTGGTATAAAGTTATTTGCTACTAAAACATCAATCGTGTTTTTTATGTTAGATTTTGATTTCGGATTTTCAAAATCAGAATAAGATAATAGACATTGAGAAGTAAACAGGCCTAACTCTCTAAAGTTCTCTTGAAAAATTCGCATTAGATGAGGTTGTCCTATTGATGCTAGTGCTTGTTTTATATTAATATCTTCTCCATTGTGCTCTAACTTTACAAATTGGCGTGCAGCAGCAATAGCTCCAGAGCTTACAATTATAAACTCGTATTCGTTTTTTAAACTTTCTATTTGTCTTCCTATATCTTCTATTTTTCCTCTAGATATATGATTGGTTTCTCTTGTTAATGTATTGGTGCCAACTTTTAGTAAAATTCTTTTTTTCTTCATAGTTACCTTATTTGACCATTACCTAATACATACCATTTGTTAGTTACTAAATGTTGTAAGCCAATTGGGCCTCTTTGATGTAGTTTGTCAGTGCTAATAGCAAGTTCTCCTCCTAAACCAAATTGAAATCCATCAGTGAATCTGGTAGATGCATTATGGTAAACGGCAGCAGAATCTACAGACTCTAAAAAGATTTGAGCACTATTTGTATTAGAGGTAATGATTGCAGCAGAATGTCCTCCTCCATATTTATTTATAGAAAGAATAGCATCTTCTAAACTGGCAGCTTGGCCAATAACAATTTTATAATCTAAAAATTCTTCGAACCAAATATTTTCACTTTCAATAGGGGTAGTGCCTTCCATTGCGGAAAAATGAGTGTCTGTATAAACAGTTACGTCACTCTTTTTTAACTCTTGAATTAAGTGCTGAAGAAACTCATGTTTGCGAGGCATATCAGCAGCAATTAAAACTTTGTCTAATGCGTTACAAGCTGATATTTTAGTTGTTTTAGCATTAATAATGATAGAAATAGCCATTTCTAAATCGGCTTCAGCATCAACATATACAAAATTATTACCTCTACCGCTTATGATTACAGGGCAAGTGGCATGTTTTTTAGTGAATGCAATTAATTTTTCGCCACCACGCGGTACTATTAGGTCAATTTTTTGAGTAGGATTTTGCAAAAATTCTTGCGTTTGTTCCCTGTTAAATTGAAGGTAGGTTACCCATTCGTCAGAGCAATCATTTTCTTCTAAAGCTTTATGCCAAAGACTAACGAGTGCTAAGTTACTTTGTAAAGATTCTTTACCCCCTTTTAGTAAAATTTTATTTCCAGATTTAAAAGCAATACCAGCTGCTTCAATAGTTACATCTGGTCTTGATTCATAAATAATACAAACAGTGCCAAAAGGTGCTGTTTTGTTACTTACATTAATTCCGTTTTCATGCGTAAAAGCAAATCGCTCTACACCTAAAGGGTCTGTCTGACTAGCCAATTGTTCTAAGGATGAAATCATGCCTTCAACCTTGGCATCATCAACTTTAAGCCTATCGGCCATGGCAAGGTCATTGCCAGTATAATTTTCAATGTCTTTTTTATTAGCAGAAAGTATTGCCTCTTTTTCAAAAGCAACCAATTCAGCCATTCTTTTTAAGACTTTGTTTCTCTTTTCTATGTTTAGCGTTAAGCTCACTATAATTCTTTTTTAAGGGCTTCAAAAAACAAATCAATATCTTGTTTTGTAATGTTTAAAGCAGGTAAAATTCTAAGTAATTTTTTATTCATTGCGCCACCAGTAAAAATATGTTGGTCATATATTAATTTTTTACGCAAATCAGCAACTTCAAAATCAAATTCTAAACCAAGCATTAAGCCTCTACCTTTTATTTTTTTTACTTGTGGAATAGTACTGGCACATTCTTTAAAGTATTCGCCAATTTCAGCAGCATTTTTGATGAGATTTTCTTTGTCGATAACCTCTAAAACAGCAAGGGAAGCAACACATGCTAAGTGATTACCACCAAAGGTTGTACCTAACATACCGTAACTAGCTTTAATACTTTCATGAATTAGAATACCGCCTACAGGAAAACCGTTACCCATGCCTTTTGCAACACTAATAATATCTGGTTGAATGTTATGATGCTGAAAGCCGAAAAATTTACCACTTCTACCATAGCCACACTGTACTTCGTCAGCAATTAAAATAACACCATTTTGCTTTGCTATTTTTGCTATTTCTTGATAAAATTCTGTTGTTGGCTCATCTAAACCACCAACACCTTGTATAGGTTCTAATATAACCGCACAAGCATCTCCTTTTTCTATTTCAGCAGTAAAAGCACTTATATTACCAATAGGTAAAAAAGATACTTTTTGTTGTTTGTTTATTGGGGCGTTAATTTTTTCATTATCTGTTGCAGCAACAGCAGCCGATGTTCTACCATGAAAACTATTTTGAAAAGAAATAATTTTTGATTTACCTGTAACAAATGAAGCCATTTTTAAAGCATTTTCATTTGCTTCGGCTCCAGAACTGCATAAAAATAAATTATAGTCTTCACAACCAGAAAGCTGACCTAGCTTAGTAGCTAATTCTACTTGTAATGGGTTTTGAATTGCGTTACTGTAAAAACCAATTTTATGTAATTGGTCTTCTAACTTTTTTACATAATGAGGGTGTGTGTGTCCAATAGAAATAACACCATGACCACCATAAAAATCTAAATATTCTTGATTTTTATCATCTGTAACTATTATTCCTTTTGCAGAAACAGGTGTTACATTGTATAAAGGGTAAACATCAAACAGATTCATAATTCTCCTTTTTTAATTTCACTAATCTTATCGTATGAAGCAATAATTCCTTGTATCAAAGAAGAACTTAAGCCTTGATGCTCCATTTCATTTAAACCTTGAATAGTACAACCTCTAGGTGTTGTAACTCTATCTATTTCAGCTTCTGGATGGTTTCCTGATTCTATTAGTAAACTAGCAGCACCATTACAGGTGTACATAGCTAGCTCTTGAGCTTCTTTAGCATCAAAACCTAATTGTATAGCACCTTGTGTTGTTGCTCTAATCAAGCGCATCCAAAATGCAACTCCACTAGCGCAAATTACAGTTGCTGCTTGCATTTGATTTTCAGGAATTTCCATAGAATGACCCATTCTATTAAAAATAGCTTTTGCTAGATCAATACGTTTTTTACCTTTTTCATTGCTGCAAATACAAGTCATAGATTTGCCTACAGATATTGCTGTATTTGGCATGCTTCGTATGATATGGTGTTCTGAACCTATTATTTTTTCTATTTGAGAAATTACAACACCAGTTATTGTAGAAATAATTACGTGTTTTTCGTTCAGTAAATCTTTTGTGTCTTCAAGTATTTGCTCAAATTGAGCGGGTTGTACCGCAAAAATTAAAATATCAGATTTTGTAACAGCCTCTCTATTATCAGTAGTTACAGTTACATTACCAAATTTTTCAAATTTTTGTATGTCAGTAGTATTTCGTTTGGTTAAAAACATAGATGTAGCACCGTTAGAGTTTAAAACTCCTTTAGCTATTGCTAACCCTAAATTTCCAGCACCTATGATTGCTATTTTCATTACTATATTTTTAATAGGTTGTTTTTTGAGTATCCTAAAATACTCCTGCTTTTAAATTAAGTCCAGTTCCTTCATCAAAACCAAACATCAAATTCATGTTTTGAACCGCTTGACCAGATGCGCCTTTTAAAAGGTTATCTATAGCAGAAGTAATTAAAAGTTTATTATTATGCTTGTGCAAATGAATATGGCACTGATTGGTGTTTACAACCTGTTTTAAATTTATTTCTTGCTCTGATATTTGAGTAAATAAAGCATCTTTATAAAAATCATTATATAAAGCTACTGCCTCCTCTATACTTTTGTCAAATTTTGTATATGCTGTAGCTAATATACCTCTAGTAAAATTACCCCTGTTAGGAAGAAAATTTAATTCACCAACATCGTTTTTATAAGAAGATAAACTTTCGCCTATTTCGCCTAAATGTTGATGCGTAAAAGGTTTATACCAAGATACATTATTGTTTCGCCAGCTAAAATGTGATGTTGCAGATGGACTAACACCAGCTCCAGTACTACCTGTTACTGCATTAATATGAACATCATTTTGTAATAAATTATGTTTAGCTAATGGTAATAATGCTAGTTGAATAGCTGTAGCAAAACAACCAGGGTTTGCAATATAATTAGCCTCTTTTATTTGTTTTTTATTTGTTTCAGGTAAACCGTAAATAAACTCTTTTCCATTTAAAACAGCATCTACATTTAATCTAAAATCATTACTCAAGTCAACGATTTTAGTTGTTGCAGAAAAGTTGTGTTCTTTTAAAAACGAAGTAGAATTCCCGTGACCTAAGCAAAGAAAAACAACGTCTACATTTAAATTTACATCGCCTGTAAAAGCAATATCAGTAACACCCAATAAATCAGGATGTGCATTTGTAATTTTTTTTCCAGCTCTTGTAGTGCTGAAAACAAAATCGATAGTTACTTCAGGGTGATGTAATAATATTCTAATTAGCTCACCACCTGTGTAACCAGATCCTCCAATTATCCCTACTTTAATCATTATTACCGTTTACGTGATTGTATATTCTGCCTGAATTTGAAAGTATTTTTATAAAACCTTTAGCATCAGTTGCAGACCATCCTTTGTTTTCTTCACCATAACTACCAAAAGCATCAGTCATTAAATCATGTTCAGAAGCTATTCCATTTAATCTGAATTGGAAAGGGTATAGGCTTAAGAAAACATCTCCAGAAACATTTTTTTGAGTATCGGTTAAGAAGGCTTCAATGTTTCTCATCACTTCATCTAAATAATTACCTTCATGTAACAACATTCCGTAAAAATTACCTTGTTGTTCTTTTTGGTATTGTTGCCATTTTGTAAGTGTGTGTTTCTCTAATAAATGATGTGCTTTAATTGTGATTAATGCAGCAGCAGCTTCAAAACCAACTCTACCTTTTGTACCAATAATAGTGTCACCAACATGAATATCTCTACCAATAGCATATTTAGATGCCATAGCTTCAAGTTTTTCTATATTAGCAACAGGCTTATCTTTAACACCGTTAACAGCTACTAATTCTCCTTTTTCGAAAGTTAGTTTAACATCTATAGGCTCCTTTTCTTGTAGTTGACTAGGATATGCGCTGTCTGGCAATGCTTTGTTAGACGTTAGCGTTTCTTCACCACCAACTGATGTTCCCCAAAGACCTCTGTTAATAGAATATTTTGCTTTTTCCCAAGGGTAATCAATTCCATTTTCTTTTAAGTATGCAATTTCTGTTTCTCTAGATAATTTATTATCTCTAATAGGTGTAATGATTTCTATTTCTGGAGCTATAATTTGAAAAATCATGTCAAAACGTACTTGATCATTTCCTGCACCTGTGCTACCATGAGCAATATAACTAGCTCCTACCTTTTTAGCGTAGTTTACAATTTCTATAGCCTGTACAATACGTTCAGCACTTACTGATAAAGGGTATGTGTTGTTTTTAAGAACATTTCCGAAAATTAAGAATTTAACTACTTTATCATAAAATGTTTGTACAGCATCAATTGATGTATATGATGAAGCACCTAGTTGTAAAGACTTTTCTTTTATATTGGCAATTTCTTCAGTTGAAAAGCCACCAGTATTTACACTTACAGCGTGTACTTCAAAACCTTTGTCTTTTGATAAATATTTTGCACAGTATGATGTGTCTAATCCGCCACTGTAGGCTAAAACTAATTTTTTCATTTTTCTTTTTTTATTAAGAATAGTGATTCTTTTATGCTTTTTAATCTTTTAAAAGCTTTTGTGTTCAATTTTTCTTTTTCAGGTTGCACTTCGATATTCTTTTTCTTTATCTGTGCATTTGGATCATATAACATGCCGGTACAAAGGCACATTTTACGCTCTGTACGTGTGAGAATATCAAAATTTTTGCACGTTTGGCATCCTTTCCAAAAATCAGGATCATCAGTTAATTCTGAAAAAGTGGTAGGTTTATAGCCTAGTTCGTAATTTATTTTCATGACAGCTAAACCAGTAGTAATACCGAAAATTTTAGCGTCAGGAAATTTCTCTCTTGATAAATTAAAAACTCGTTCTTTAATTTGTCTAGCTAACCCTCTATCTCTAAAATCGGGGTGTACAATTAGTCCTGAATTGGCAACAAATTTTTCATGTCCCCAAACTTCAATGTAGCAGAAGCCAGCAAATTGACCATCTTCTAGAGCTATAACAGCATTCCCGTTTTCTAATTTTTTACAAACGTATTCAGGGGTGCGCCTAGCAATACCAGTGCCTCTTATTTTTGCAGATTCGGCTATAGTGTCGCAAATCACTTCAGCGTATTTAAAATGTGATTCGTTAGCAATCAGTATTTCCATTGCCAATTTTATGTTTAAAAGTAAAAGTTAATTGAAATATCGTTTTGTTTTCTGCGGAAATGGACTCACCTATTTCCATAATATGACACACCCTTACGGGCGGCGACGTGTAGGTGTAAATGAACGTGCAGGTGCGAAAGACCTGTCAGTTGTAGATATGTAATTTTTATTGTTCATTATAAATCAAAAGTACAAATTAATTTGACTTGACATCATTTATGGTATTTTTTTTACAAAAAACGTGCTTTTTGTTACGAAGCTTAAATATTTCGTAAAACATAAAACCATATACTGCAATATATTCAAAAAGCAATATTCCTAAATGTTCTTTATAATCACTATTTGAATATGCCCAATAACTAAGTACAACAGCTAAAGACCATACGATAGAATATCTGTAATTTGTAAAAACGGTAAGTAGTATTAGAAAAATAATATACCAAGGGTGTACGGTTGCTGATGTAAAGTAGTAAATAGAAAGTACCCAAAGCATTGCTGTTATTAATGTTGTTATATTTCTATCTACTTTAAAAAACGTAAATAATAAAACAGAAGTAATAACGATGATAGGAGTTATTTTGCCATACACTTTTATAAGCTCCCAAGGTTTAGCATCAAAATGACTTACGGCTATTTCTTTAACTAAATTATAAATACTGGAATTAAATTCAAAATTAGAAAACCATAATCCAATCGTTTTAGAATAATTATGTATAAATTCAGAAGAATAGAAAGGGGCTATTAAAGTCAATGTTGTTAGGCCTATAATGCTATAAAAAAAAATGCTTTTTTTGAAGCCTAAATGTTTTAAGAAAAGAGGAAGAAAGACTAGTGGGACCAATTTTACGGAAATAGATAAGGCGTAAATTACACCTCCAATTTTCCAATTATTTTTAGAGATTAAGTACAATGACCATATAAAAAAGAAAAGCATTACCCCTTCAAAATGAAGATTTCCGGTAAGTTCAACAATAACTAATGGATTTAAAAAATACCAGAAAATAAGGTGAGGAGCTCGATTTATTTTTTTTAATAATTTACGACCAATAAGTACAATTCCGATATCTGCAGAAATAATAAAGAGGCGCATTACAACTACAGAACCCGCAATACTTTTGCCGCCAATAAATACTGATATGGCAAAAATGATTTGATTTAGAGGAGGGTAATTGCTATAGTGTTTGGCACTTAAGCTTCCCATGCCATTATATAGTTTAATGACGTTATCAATTATTAAATTAGATTCTTCAATAAGTTGATTGGGTGTTTTTAAATATGGATTTAAACCATTAGATAGTAGCTCTCCATCCCATATAAATCGAAAATAATCTTGCGATAAATTGGGAAGAATTAAAAGAAAAATAATTCTAAATATTATTCCAGAAAATAAAAGAAACCTAAAATTTAGCTTTTCAAATTCAATGAGTTTATAGCATAAAATTGATAATCCAAGAAAAATGGATATTAGTTTAATGAACTCATCTCTTTGAAAATTAAAAGCTAAAAGATTATAGCATATAGCACTGATAAGTACTATTAAAATTGGAAGTTTATGAAGTTTCCAATACTTTTCCATACTTATGCTCTTGCTGTCAATGATTTAAAGAATACAAAGCCAAAACCAAGAAATAGCATGAAATGAAAAGGGAATAAACCAAAATCATTTAAAGGAATTGCGCTATACATACCAAATAAGAAATAAACCATTAGAGCAGCCTCTAAAATCATATTTGGAGATAGTTTTTTAGCTAAATATTTATTTCCTTTCCAACTGTTTTTAATGTTGTCGAGGTTAAATTTTGGAGTTCTAACAAATTCACTTCTTTTACCCATATGGCCTTCAAGTACAGCAATAGAGTTGTGTAAAGAAAAACCTAATGCTACTGAGAAAAAGGTAAAAAATATTTTAATGTAATCTATGAAATTTTCAAAACCACTACCTTGAATACTCTTGTAGGTAAACCAATAGCAGACAAATAATATAACTGTACTTACGATAAAGAAACTTGTAACTTCAAAAATCCACCCTAAATG